>JAGQJA010000101.1 GCA_020430845.1 Myxococcales bacterium | reverse complement strand
CCCTGCCCCGTCGGCGCGTCGTCGTCGTCGGCCGGGTGCGCCTCTTGCGCGGTCAGCGGGACGCCGTGCGCCGTGGGATCGCCATCGTCTTCTTCGATCGCGGGCTCGGTGCTGGGCACCGCCGAGAGCGGCAGGTTCACGGGCGAGCGCGGCGTCAGCGGCGCGATGAGCCCCTGAGCGGTCGGGGGCTCGTCGTCGGCGGGGCTCCGGCCGGGGACCGTGCGCGCTTCGGTCTCGTCGATGGGCTCGATCGGCTCGAGCGGCGGCGCGCCCGCCGACGCCTGCGTGACGGGCGACGGCGCCACCGGCGCGGGTCTGGGAGGGAGCGACGGCGGTCGCGGAGGCTCGGCCGGGATCTCGATGCGCACCGCCGAGAGCTTGGCCGCGTCGAGCATCGGCGCGCGCGTCTGCGGATCGATCGTCGGCGCCGTCGCAGTGATGCTGTCCTCGAGGTCGTCCTCTTCGGTCACGGGAGACGACGACGCAGGCGATGACGACGACGGGATCGCGCGTGAGTCGACCAGCTCGAGCACGTGCTGCGCCGTGTGCTCTTCTTCGTCTTCTTCGGCGGCGGGCGCGGCACGGCCCGCGGCGGGCGGCGGAGAGCCACCCACCGCCCGCTCGACCTCCTTCTTGAGGTCGGCCGAGGTCATCGTCGGCGCGTCGTCCTCGGGCAAGGCTGCCACACCACAATGTTACTCGACCGGCGCCGCGAATCCTACACGCGGGGCCTGTGTAGGGTACATGCACATACATTGTCTCTGTCGGCGCGCCCTCGCGACTCCAGTCGCGGCGGCCGAAGATGCCGCCCGATCCGCCCTTGGTGCCCTGCCGATCACGGCTCTAGGCACGCGCCCCACAATCCGGTAAGAAGGGCGGCGCTTTTCGGCGATGGCCGTAGGGCGAGGTAGCCAAGTGGTTAGGCAGCGGATTGCAAATCCGCCACACGTGGGTTCGAATCCCATCCTCGCCTCCAGTCGAGCCCGCGTACGGCCTGCGCGGAGCGTGCGCTGATTCGCGCAGGCTCACGCGGCGCCGCGCCTATCATCTCGGTCGTGGCACGGTTCAAGGGCTTGGTCTTGCTGAACGCGCGCGACTTCTGCGTGCGGCGCTTCGGCGAGGCAGGCTGGGCCGCGGTGCTGAGCCGGCTGCCCGACGACGACCGCGCCATCGTCGAGAGCGCCGTGCACGTGGGCTGGTACGACATCGGTCTCTACGACCGCCTCCACGCGGCGATCGCGGCGTCGGTCGGCTCGGGCCCCGACGCCGTCATGGTCGAGCTCGGCCACTACTGCGCCGAGCGCGACCTCACGACCGTGCACCGCATCTTCATGCGCATGGCGACGCCGAGCTTCTTGCTGCAGAAGTATGGAGACTACTGGCGGCGCTACCAGGACAGCGGTGAGTGGACCATCACCAAGGAGGGCGACCGGCGCGTTCGCGCGTCGCTCGCGCGGTGGGGTTCCGTCGAGAGCGCGACGTGCGTCCGCCTGGGCGCGTACATCCAGCGCTTCGTCGAGCTCATCGGGGCGGTCGCGCCGCGCGTGCATCGGTCCAAGTGTCGCAGCCGCGGCGACGCCACGTGCGAGTACGTCGTCGAGTGGTACGACGGGCCCAAGGCGTGAGTCGGCGCGCGACGACGCGCGACGCGGTAGGATAGCGGGGGTGAAGGACAGCCCGCGACGTCGGTACGTGCTCGCTGCGGCGGCCGCGCTCGGCGCCGCGTCGTGCGCCAAAGCGCCCCGTCCTGCACCGCCCCCGCCCCGCGCAGCGCCCACCGAGGCGCGCCCCACGCGCGCGCTGCGCGCCGAGGTCATGGTGCCCGAGGAGGTGACGTTCGACTCCAAGTCGCTCGGCCCCGCAGGCGCGTTCCTCACCATCAAGCTCGTCAACGACGGCTCGACGCAGGTCGTGCTCGGTACGCTGCGCGTGCGTCTCACCGCCAAGCGCGCGGGCGTCTCGTTCCCGTGCGATCCGGACATCGGGCCCGACGTCGGCGTACGCGAGCCCGGCGTGCTCCGCGCGGGTCGCACCTTCACCTTTCGCCGAAACCTCGGCTGCTCGATGCCGGTGCCGGGGGACTACGAGATCGAGGTCGACGCCGTGGCCGACGAGCCCCTCGGGCTCGCCCGCCCCCTCGCCCGGCTGCCGGTGCACGTCGAGCCGTCCAAGACCCTCAACCCCAAGCCGATCCCGGGCCATGCCGGCGCGTTCGTCCTCTTGACGGGCAACCCGGTCGCCCGCGCGACGTCGGCCGCGGGCACGGGGCCGCCCGACTACAGCGTCGTGCTCGCGTTCGTGAACGCCTCACCAGCTCCGATCCGGCTCGGACCGGCCGGCCTCGCGCTCGGCGTCCGCCGACGCGACGTGAGCGGTGAGCCCCGCCCCGTCCCGGAGTGCGGCGAGCAGCGCGCGCGCATCACGCCGCCGGGTGAGCTCGCGCCCGGCATGGTGCACGTCACGCGCACGCAGCTCGCCTGCCTCCCGCCCCGCGAAGGTCAGTACGACATCGCCGGCGCGCTCACGTTCGAAGCGAGCGGCGCGCCTATCGATGTCGGCCCCGTGGACCTGCGGATCACGGCCGACCCGCGGCTGTTTCAGCCTGTGCCCGTGCCCTGACCGCGACGACGACGCGCGAGCGCAGCGCCGAGCGCCACGAGACCCACGGCGACCGAGGCGTCGATCGGCGCCGACGGGCGCGCGCCGCACGAGATGCCCACGGCGCGCGTGCGGGCGAGCGCGTCGTCCTCGTCGGACTCGTCCTCGGTCACGACGAGGAGCCCGTCGGGCTCCGACAGAAAGGGCCCCGCGTCGCGCCCAGGCGTGCGCGCGACGGCGCCTGCTCCTGCGTCGGGCGTCGCGGCGACAGCGACGGCGCCTGCGTCGGGCGTCGCGGCGACGGCGCCTGCGTCGGGCGTCGCGGCGATGGCAGCCGCGGCCTGCGACGCGCCGGAGGTCACCGGGTCTGCGCAGCAGCGGAAGCCCTGCTGATACGCGACGAAGTCCTCGTTGTGGGCGCGCGTCGCGGGCCGACAACGGGCGCGGACGGGACCCCAATAGCCGCCCTTGAGCACGGAGACGTAGCCGGTCGAGCGCGTCGAGCGCGTCCACTCGTCGACGTTGCCCGTCATGTCGTACACGCCGAACGGGCTCCTGCACTTGGGACGCGTGCCCGAGGGCTCGGCTTGCCAGAGGCGGTCCATCTCGGCGCGCGCGCGGGGCCCGTCGCGCGGGACGAGCGCACCTTCGGCGAAGAGCTTCCACGACCGGTCGACGACGCAGGCCTCGGGGTCGCGCTCGTAGCCGTTCGGGTACGGCCGCGCCTCTTCGCCCTCGCACGCGAAGGTCCACTCGCGCTCGGTGCAGAGGCGCTTGCTCTCCTTCTTGCACATGCGCTCGGCCTCGTTGAACGTGACCACGATGATCGGGTTCTCGCCGAGGCGGTTGGGGTACTCGAAGCGATCGATGCAGTAGTCCATCGCCTGCGTCGGGAGCTTGGCGATGCCAGAGGCGAGCTTGTCCTTGTCGAAGGTGCGGCACCGCGCCGGGAAGTCGCGGCTGATCCAGTCGGTGCACGCCGCGTTCTGCGCGCGCTCTACGTCGCCGGTGTCATCGCGGCGCCCCACCCCGAGCCGGTAGCCGCCGCGCGCGCGCGCCATGCCCACGGGGCACCCGAGGCCGGTGCCCTCGCGCGCGTCGGTCACCTCGGGCGGCTCTCCGCCCCCAGGCGCGATCGCCTGCCAGTGGCGTTTGTCGATCGAGCGCCACTCGAAGCGAGGGTCGGAGCCCTGCTTGAGCTCCGTGGCCCAGTCGCCCACGGTGAGCCCGCGCGTCTGCAAGACGAGCGCGCCGAGAGCGCCGCACGCGAGCGAGACGCCGACGGCCGCCTTGACGGCGAGCACGACGCGCAGCGTGCGGTGGTGACGAGGGTTGGGCATCGCAGAGCTCTCAGCTGAAGCGCCGATCCGTCGTTGGACGTCGCGCGAGGTCCTTCGATACACCCGCAGCCGCTCAGAGGCAAAAACCTCGGTGTTATCGGGCACCTACGACGATCCACTGGTGCTCGAGCCCGGCGTCCGTGACCTCCCGAGCCGACAGACCGCCCTCGCCCAGCTCGCGTATCGCCTGCGCCGGCTCGATGCGCGCCGCCTTGGGTGGACCGTGCGGCGAGCTCATCTTGAAGTCGACGACGAAGACCTTGCCGCCGGGCTTGAGCGCGGCAGAGAGCGCGCGTGCATACGCCGGGCGCTCGCCGATGTGGTGCCACGTGTCGACGATGAGGACGCGGTCGACGCTCGCCGGCGCGAGCTTGGGGTCTCCCCCTTCGACGAGCCGCGCGTCGACGTTGGGCAAGCTCTCCTTCTTCGCGCGCTCGCCGAGGTAGCGCACCATGTCGGGCTCGACGTCGAGCGCGAGCACCTTGCCCGAGGGCCCCACGGCCCGCGCGATGCGCATCGTGAAGTAGCCGGTGCCTGCGCCCACGTCGGCCACGACCATCCCCGGAGAGAGAGAGAGCACCTGGAGCACGCGGTCGGGCTGCTGCCACGCGTCGCGCTCGGGGCTGTCGAACACCTTGGCCCACTCCGCCGCGTCCTCGAAGCGATGGTGGAACGCGTGCCCGCCCGATCCTCCGTGACCGTGCCCGCCCGATTCTCCGTGACCGTGACCGTGCCCGCCTGATTCTCCGTGACCGTGACCGTGACCGCCCGATTCTCCGTGACCGTGCCCCTCGGCTCGGGCGGGCGCGGCAGGCGCGGCGGCCTCGGGCGACGGTCCGCACGCGGCGCCCCCCAAGAGCGGGCCCCCGAGAGCGACGACGGCGAGCGAACGAGCGTACTTGGTCATGACGGCTGCCTACGGCCACGGCGCTGGCGCGTAAAGTCCGCTCGCCGACCGGCCCTTGACGCCCGCCTTGCGCGGGTGGACGGGGTACGCACCATGAAGGTCGCCCTCGCATCCTGCGCCGTCCTCCCCGAGCCCGACCCCGACGCGACGCTCCTCGTCGACGCGCTGCACCTCGCGGGCGCCGAGGCGTCGGTCCTCGCGTGGGACGATCCCACGGCGCGCTTCGACGAGGCCGACGTCATCGTCTTGCGCTCGACGTGGAACTACTACCGCGACCTCGACGCCTTCCTCGCGTGGGTCGATCGCGCGTCGGCCGAGACGCCGATGTACAACCCGCCGCACATCGTCCGCTGGAACGCCAAGAAGACCTACTTCGCCGACCTCACCGCACGCGGGGTGGCCGTGGTGCCGACGATCTTCGCGCCGCAGCGCCAGGGAGCGATCCTCGACGCCGCCCTCGACGACCGGGACTGGGACGATCTGGTGATCAAGCCCACGGTGAGCGCCGCGTCGTTCCAGACCAAGCGCTTCCGCCGGTCCGAGCGGGAGGCCGCGCGCGCGTTCTACGCAGAGCTCGTGGCGACGCGCGACGTGATGGTCCAGCAGTACATGCCCGACGTCGAAGGTCACGGCGAGCGCGCCCTCGTGTGGATCGACGGCGAGCTCACGCACGCCGTGCGCAAGTCGGCGCGCCTCGCCGGCGGAGACGAAGCGGTGTCCGACGCCCTCGCGGTGAGCGACGAGGAGCGGGCGTTCGCCGAGGGCGTGCTGGCGCCGTTCGCCGCCGAGCTGCTCTACGCGCGCGTCGACGTCGTACGTCACCCCGCCGGCGATCTGCGCCTCATGGAGCTCGAGCTGCTCGAACCGTCGCTCTTCCTCGCGCAGCGCCGCGGCGCGGCCGACAAGCTCGCGCGCGCGATCGTCAAGCGCCTCCGGCCCTGAGTTGGGGCTTCCCCCGCGCGCGGGCGCACGGCTACCCTCGGGCGATGGGCTGCCTGTTCTGCAACATCGTCGCAAAGAAGATCCCCGCCGAGATCGTCCTCGAGAACGAGCACGTCCTCGCGTTCAAGGACGTCAACCCGCAGGCGCCGAGCCACGCGCTCGTGATCCCCAAGCAGCACCTGACGGCCATCGCCGAGGCGACGCGAGAGCACGCGGCGCTCCTGGGTGAGACGATGCTCGCGGCGCGCGAGGTGGCCGAGAAGCTCGGTCTGACGGAGAGCGGCTACCGGCTCGTCGTCAACAACGGCGCCGACGGCGGCCAGAGCGTCTTTCACCTGCACGTCCACGTCCTCGGCGGCCGCCAGCTGGGCTGGCCCCCGGGCTGACGATTCCCCGCGCGAAGGCCTTCGCGCCCGCGCGGCGCCTGCTACGCTTCGGGGGGAACGTTGGGGAAGCGGCTCCTTTGCTTATTGGCGTTGTGTGGTGCGGCGCTTGCCACGTCGGGCTGCGGCGCGGCCTCGCAGAACGTCCGCGCGCTCCGCGCGTACGCCAACGAGGACCCCAACCTCAAGGTCAACATCGATCGCGTCGAGGACATCGCGCGCACGCTCGAGCTCGTCGACCGCATCTTGATGCAGACGAGCTACACGCCGGGCGACATGTGGCCGCGGCGCCTCGGGCTCACCGACCCGCAGTTCCGCGCCATCAAGGCCGACCTCAAGGACAGCTACCCGTACCGCGACCTCGAGAACATCGAGGTGCCGATCCTCAAGTGTTACCGCGTGCACGTCGAGAAGACGCTCGCCGAGTACGGACCGCCGCCCGAGAAGGGCATGTACCCGTCGCTCTTCGACGCGGTGGGCGCGCTCAATCCGCGCACGAAGGACATCAAGGCGCACTGGATCAAGTACCGCGACGCCACCAAACAGCTCGCCGAGGCCACCGACGACGAGGAGCGCGTCTCGAGCGAGCTCTCGGGCTTGTCGCTCGAGGCGCGCAAGGCGCGCGAGGGAGAGCTCGCCACGGCGCGTGACAAGGTCGCCCGCGCCAAGGGCGCTGTGCTCGCCGCCGCCGACGACGTCAACAAGGACAGCGAGAACCTGGTCAGCGACGCGGCGCTCGCCTCCGGCGACAAGAAGCAGATCGCGCGCGACGCGTTCTACGCGCTGTCGGTCGCGTTCCGCATCGAGCTCGAGGCGCTCGCGCTCATCCCCATCGTCGTCGTGCAGACCATTCGCTCGATCCCGACGGCTCCGCGCGACCTCACGTTCAAGGCCAACCTGAAGGTCGTGCGGCAGGTCTGGCAGATGCCGGCCTTCGCGCTCGGCATCAAGCAGGCGTTCTTGCGACAGGCCGACCTGCTCGACAAGATGACGTCTTCGCTCGGCAAGGCGCTCAAGGAGGACGTCGACAAGAGCCCGGGCTTCGTCCTCGCCGAGAGCGTCGTCGACCAGATCGTCGGGATCACGATCGACTCGTTCCGCGTCGACCTCCGGGCCGGCGGCGAGTCGCTCATCTACAGCTCGATCGGCACGCCCGACCGCAACGGCGACGCGTACGACTTCCGCGGGCGACAGTTCAAGCTCGACTACCGCATCGACCCGATCATCCTGGCGAGCGCGCGGCTCGACATCGTGCTCGACTGGATCCGCCTGCCGGGCGCGGCCAACCTGGGCTTCGGCTACTCGACCGACCGCGTGTGGAAGAGCGGCGGCTCGCTCGAGTCGAGCTCGTTCGTCGAACAGCTCGGCATCACCGGCGTCGCGAGCGACGTCATCGACGCGGGCCTCGGGCTCTTGGGCGTGCGCACGTCGGTGCGGACGGCCACCTTCACCAACGGGCGCGTCAACCAGGTGCAGGCGACCAACGTGGCGAACACGGTCGCGTCCGCGCCGCTGCAGCTCAAGTACACGACGGTGGACGTGGGCTACGACCTCCTGTGGGTGCTCAACAACGAGTCGCTCAACGCCGCGATGGAGGAGCTCGTCGTCGGCGGGCGCTACTACCAGTACACGCTGCCGCGCATCGTCTACGAGCTCGAGGACACGTCGACCGTCGCGGGCCAGGAGCGCTTCACCTTCGCGCGCGAGACCCCCGCGCAGCCGATCACGAGCCGCTTCTACATGGCCACCGTCTCGGGCCGCTTCGGCGTGGGCGACGCGCCGCGCTGGTCACCCTACCTCGACCTCGGCGTCGCCGGCGGCGCGGGCCCCACGTCGTTCTACTTCTTGCGCGACGCGACGCAGCCCGACGGCGACCAGAACCGCGACAACGCGCGCGAGGTGGCCATCGGGCTCAACGGCAACGGCGCGCTCGGCCTGCGCTGGCGCCTGCTCCCGCGCGGGAGCCGCGTGCGGCTCGACCTGCGCCTCGAGTACCGGGGCAACATGATCTACACGATCGTCACGCGCGACGCGACGCGCAACGGGCGCGCGCTGCGCACCGACTTCGGCCAGTTCGACGTGTTCCACGGCCCGTCGCTGGCCATCCGCGGCGCGCTCTGAGCCGCGCGGCGCGAGCGGTCACGCGTCGAACGACGCGGCCCCGCGCGTGGGCGCGTGGCCTTGCAGCAGCGCGAGCGCCTCGTCGACGCGAGCGCGGTCTTCGGCGGTGGCCGCGAGCGCGCCCGAGCCGTCGTCGGCGACGACGCGCAGGCACGACAGCTCGACCCGGCTGAGCGTCGCCGTGCGGTCGAGGCGCACCGAAGGCACGCGATAGCGGAGCACCAGCTCGTGCGCCCCCATCGGAGAGACCGTCACGTGCTCGGCCTGCGGCAGCTGGCGCAGGATGCCCCGCAAGAGGGCCGCCCGCTCCTTGGCGCGCGCGACGCCCGGCACGGTGAAGAAGTCGAAGAGGCGGTTGCGCGAGTAGACGCCCGGCGCGATCGTCATCGCCACGGTCAAGGCCTCGACGTGCCGACTCTCGAGCGGCACGCTCATTCGTCTGCGTCGCCGCCGCCGAAGGCGGGCGCCTTGATGCCGGTCGCGTCCTCGAGGAGCGCCGCCTGCCGGTGCGTGCGAAGCGCCGTCACGATCTCGTCGAGCTCGCCTTGCATGACGCGGTCGAGCTTGCCGATGGTGAGCTTGATGCGGTGATCGCTCACGCGGTTCTGCGGGAAGTTGTACGTGCGGATCTTCTGGCTGCGCTCGCCCGTGCCGACCATGCCGCGTCGCTCGGCGCCGATGGCGGCCTCTTGCTTCTCGCGCTCGATGTCCAAGAGCCGGCTCTTGAGCACCTTCATGGCCTTGGCCTTGTTCTTGAGCTGGGAGCGCTCGTCCTGGCACTTGACGATCATGCCGGTGGGCTTGTGCTGGATCTGCACGGCGCTGTTCGTGGTGTTGACGCCCTGGCCGCCCGGTCCGCCGCTCGCCGCGATCGAGATCTCGAGATCCTTCTCGTCGATGACGACGGCCACGTCGTCGGCCTCGGGCAAGACCGCCACGGTCGCGGTCGACGTGTGGATGCGCCCCTGCGCCTCCGTGGCGGGCACGCGCTGCACGCGGTGCACGCCGCCCTCGAAGCGCATCTCGGCGTACACCGACTTGCCGGTGACGAGCGCGATGACCTCTTTGATGCCGCCGGCCGCCGCTTCGCTCAGGCTGAGCACCTCGATCTTCCAGCCCTTGCCCTCGGCCCACCGCCCGTACATACGAAAGAGATCGGCGGCGAAGAGCGCGGCCTCCTCGCCCCCCTCGCCCGCGCGGATCTCGAGGATGATGTTCTTGCCCTCGTTGGGGTCGGCCGGCAGGAGCAGGAGCTGGATCTCGCGCGTGAGCGTGCCCTTCTCGGCCGACAGCTCGGGGATCTCCATCTCGGCGAGCTCGCGCAGCTCGGGGTCGGCCAGCGCCTCTTGGTCCTCGACGAGCTTGCGGTCCACCTCGCGGTAACGCGCGTACGCGACGACGAGCGGCTCGAGCTCCGCGCGCTCCTTGTGGAGCTTCGTGAGCTTGTCGCTGTCGGCGAGCACGTCCGGCTGACACATGAGCTCGTCCAGCTCGCCGTACCGGCGCGAGAGCTGGTCGAGCTTTTCGAGCGGGAGCATCGGTCAGGCCGCGCGCCGCAGTCGGTCGGTGCGCATGAGCGAGTCGAAGCTCGCGAAGCGCACGTCCCCTCCGCTCGACGCGGCGCCGCGCTCACGCAGGAGCGTCACGCGGAGCGACGCGAGCGCCACCTCGAGCTGCGCGTCGTCGGGCTCGATGGTCGTGATGCGCTGGCAGAGAAAGCCGGGCACGAGCAAGAGGCGCAGCGGCCCCGTCGTGCAGTACTTGGCGAAGACGCGCTGGATCTCGAACGTCACCGCCGCGATGACGGGGATGAACGGGAGCTTCTCGACCAAGAAGATCGCGTTGTCGAGCAGCGCGCGGCCCGTGTGGATGCGCGGGAGGAAGCCGCCGATGGCGGTGAACACCAGGATCGAGACGATGGCGACCATGACGAGGAACGTCGTGCCGCACCGCGGGTGCAGCGTCGTCTTGGCGCGCGCGTTGTCGACGTTGAGCTCCTCGCCGGCCTCATAGGTCGAGATCGTCTTGTGCTCGGCGCCGTGGTACTGGAACACGCGGCGGATGTCGGGCAGAAGGCTGCGGATGAGCAGCAGGTAGCCCACGACGATCGTGAGCTTGAAGGCGCCCGTGATCGCCTGGAAGGCCGGCGACTGCACCTCGAGGCTGAGGCCGAGGAGCTTGTTGACGCCCGCGGCCGCGGCCTGCGGCAGCGCGAAGAGGAACGCGACCATGATGACGAGCATGAGCCCGCCGCCGGCGCCGCGCTTCTTGGGCGCGTCTCCGGACGCGGGCGCTCCGTCGTCGGCGGGATCGTCGGCGGGCGGCTTGGCGCTGTCGGCGCCGCCGTCGTCGGTGGCGGCCGCGTCGTCTTGCGTGGTGAGCAAGAAGAGCGTGTAGCCGAGCGCCGTGAGCGCGCGCAGCGCCGCGCCGCCCACGCCCGCGGCCTTCTTCTTGGGCGCGGCCTTGTCGCCGGCCTTGGCGGCCGACTTCTCGGCGCGCTCGGCCGCCTCCATGTCGCGCTCCATCTGGTCGGCGCTGAAGCGGAGCGCCTCGCTGCCGAGCCGGAGCGACTCGACGAGCGAGGCCACGCCACGGGCGAGCGGCCAGCGCCACACGCCGGTGCGACCATCGGGCACGCTCCGCTCGCGGACGTGGAGCGAGCCGTCGGCGCGGCGCACCACGACCGCGAACGAGCGCGGCGAGCGCATCATGACGCCCTCGAGCACGGCCTGCCCGCCGATGTAAGGCGGTGTAGGATTGTGTGTGCCTTCGGCGGGGGACGTGCTGGGTGACGCGGACATCACTCGGAATCTACGCGCGACGGGGGCCGTCGGCCACCCGCTCGAACGTCAGTCCGCGGCGGGGGCTTCGGCGGCGGGCGCCTCGGCGGCCGGGGCGACCTCGGGCTTGCCGCCCTTGGGCGCGCCGCCCGCACCGTAGCGACGGCGGAAGCGATCGACGCGACCGGCGGCGTCGATGAGCTTCTGCGTGCCCGTGTAGAACGGGTGGCAGGCCGCGCACACGTCGACCTGGAAGTCGCCGCGGGTGGACTTGGTGACCACGGTGTTGCCGCATGCGCAGGCGACGGTGGCCGGGAGGTAGTTGGGGTGGATGCCTTCCTTCATGATCTTCTCCGCCCTCTCCGTTCAGGCCCATAGCCATGAGAGAGGGACGACCCTCTTAGTGCCTGGCCCCGAAAACCGCAAGCTCACCCATGCACGAGGCGCTCGGGAGCGACGCCGCGCGTGGATGAGCTCGGGGGTGCCGCGCTGCCGCAGCAGCGGTCAGAACGGGATTTCGTCGTCGACCGGGCCGTAGTCGTTGCCGAAGTCGTCGTTTCCGGCCGGCGGCGCCGACGGCTGACGCCCCTGATCACGACCGCCACCGCCACCGCCGCCGCCCGAGGGCGCGCGGTAGGGCTCGTCGCTCGAGCCGCGGCCACGTCCGCCCGTGAGCAGGATGTTGTTCGCGATGATCTCGGTGCGGTAACGCTTGTCGCCGTCCTTCTCGTAGCTCGACGTGCGGATCGAGCCCTCGACGAAGATGCTCGAGCCCTTGGTGAGGAACTTGGCGAGCGCCTCGCCGCGCTTGCCCCACACCGTGACGGAGTGCCACTCGGTGCGCTCCTGGCGCGTCTGATTCTTGTCGAGGTACGACTCGGTCGTCGCGAGGCGGAGCTTGAGCACCGCCTGCCCTCCCTGCGTCACGCGCAGCTCGGGGTCTGCCCCCAAGTTGCCGAGCAACATGACCTTGTTCAAACCTTCCGCCATCGTCGCGCCTCCGTTGTGCCGCTGACGCTTAGACGACCCGCCGTGTGCGTCAAGGGGCGGGGGTCGTGATCTTGTGCGAGACCGTGACCGTCTGGTTGATGGTCTGCTTGCCGCCGGGCGCGTCGGGCACCGGAGCCTCGATCTTGACGAGGGTCTTCATCTCGCCCGTGACCTTGATGGCCGGGCGGTCGAACCGCACCGTGTACGTGTACGTGCCCTTGGAGTCGACCTGCATCGTCGTGCCCGGGGGCATGCGCGGGTTGGGCACGGCGCGCTTGGGCACCTTGGTCTCGAGCTTGGCGGTGATGGTGGCCACGTCGTCCTTGAGCTCGGTGAGCTCGAAGACGTGCGCGACCTGCTGCTCGATGGGGCCCTGCTTGACGGTGTTGCGGTCCTCCCACTTGGCGCCGACGCCGATCGGCTCGTCGGGCAACGGCGGGAACATGTGCTCTGCCGCCTGCTGCAGGCCGTCGATGACCTCGAGCGCGCTCTGCTTCTTGACGCGCTCGCTGCCCTCGAACGAGAGCTCTCCCACGGAGCCGCGCGACGAGACCTCGGCGATGGCGGTGAGGCCGATGAGGGCCCCGAACTCCTGCGCGACGGCGGCCGCGGCGGCCTTGTCCTTCTCGGCGCCCGGCACCTCGACCTTGGCGAGCTTGATGTGGACCTTCGCGCCGTCCTTCTTCACGTCCTTGGGCGTGACGTCCATGGTGAGCGCGAGCGGCGGGCGCTCCTCGGCGCGGCCGCCCTCCTGGGCCTGGCTGCGCCGGAACTCGAGCATGCGCTTCTCGGTCTTGTTCGCCTGGAGCGCCATCTTGCGCGCGACGCGGGGCTCGGCGCCCGGCTCGAGCAGCTTCATCTTGCGCGTGGGCTCGCCGGCGGGCTCGTCGGCCGCCTGGCCCGACGCCGCGGGGGCCGCGCCGCCGGCCTCGGGCACGCCGCCCTCCATGCGGACCTTGAGGTTGTTGACGTCGCCGCCGCTCGGCAAGAAATCGTTGAGCACCATGTCCGTGGGGACGGGCTCGGTCTTCTTGGGGCCGTCGTTGGGCGGCGGCGGCGGATCGTTCTTGTTGCAGGCGGCGAGCGGAAAGGCGGCGAGGAGCGCGCCCACGAGGGCGACGCCGAGGGCGCGCCGCAGGCCCACCTTCGAAGGACCGGTTCGCATCGCGCGGACCCTACTACAAGCTCGCTGGCCTTGCGAGCAGGCCCCACGGAAGAGTATTGAGCTTCGCTCATGGCGACGACGCCTCACGTCCCGATCGCGATCCTCGGCGCCGGCCTGACGGGCATGAGCGCGGCCCTCGACCTCGGCGAGAAGAAGGTCGAGCACCGCATCTTCGAGAAGCTCGCCCACGCCGGCGGGCACGCGATCACGCTCGAGGACGACGGCTTTCGCTTCGACCGCACCGGTCACCTCTTGCACCTGCGCGACCCCGAGATGCGCAAGCGGGTGCTGTCTTGGATCGGCGACGACTGGGTCGAGGTCAAGCGTCGCTCGGTGATCTGGTCGCACGGCCGCTACTCGCGCTACCCGTTCCAGGCCAACACCTTCGGCCTGCCGCCCGACGTCGCCAACGAGTGCCTGCTCGGCTTCATCAAGGCGCACTTCTCCACCGAGAAGACGGAGCCGAAGACCTTCGAGGAGTTCTGCCTGGCGCACTTCGGCGAAGGCATCAGTCGGCACTTCATGATCCCGTACAACTCGCGCCTCTGGGGCGTGCACCCGAGCGAGATCACCGCCGACTGGTGCTCACGCTTCGTGCCGCTCCCCAAGCTCGAGGACGTGGTCGCGGGCGCCGTCGGCCTCAACGATCGCGAGCTCGGCTACAACACGAGCTTCGTGTACCCGCGGCTCGGCATCGGCGAGCTGAGCAAGGCGATGGCCTCGCGCCTGCCGCAGATCGAGTACCAGAAGGCCCCGACGCGCGTCGACGTGGCCCGCAAGCGCCTCGTGTTCGACGACGGCGAGGTGGGCTACGACGCGCTCATCTCCACCGCGCCGCTGTCGGTGCTCGTCGGCATGCTCGACGGCGCGCCCGCCGAGGTCAAGGCGGCCGGCGACAAGCTCCGGTGCTCGCACCTCTACTACCTCGACGTGGGCACGCGCACGCCGTCGGGCACCGACCACCACTGGGTGTACGTGCCCGAAGAGAAGTACCCGTTCTACCGCATCGGCTGCTACTCGCACTTCAGCGCGGCGCTCGCGCCCGAGGGCAAGGCCTGCTTCTACGTCGAGCTCGCCAGCCGCGAGGCCCCCGACATGTCCACCCTGGTGCCCGAGGTCGCGCGGGCGATGGTCGAGATGGGCATCTTGAAGAGCCCCGACGACATCGAGGTGGCTCACCTGCGCCGCATCGACCACGCCTACGTCATCTTCGACCACGCCTACTTTCCGTCGCTCGACGTCATCCGGCCCTACCTCGAGTCGCAGGGCATCGTGAGCGCGGGCCGCTACGGCGGCTGGAACTACTCGTCGATGGAAGACGCCCTTCTCTTCGGCGTCGATGCTGCGCTGCGCGCCACGCAGATCCTGGTGTAGAGTGCACGGCCATCAGCCCCATGCGTAGAAGCGAGATCCCGCCGGCCGACGCGCCGCGCATTTCGATCGTCATCCCGGTCTACAACGAGGAGGCCATCCTCCACGCGGCCGTGGTCGACCTGCGCGAGCGGCTCAAGCCGTTCGGGTGGAAGTACGAGATCATCCTCGCCGAGAACGGCTCCAAGGACCGCACGGTCGAGATTGGTCAGGAGATCGCCCAGCGCTACTCCGACCCCGACCAGGGGCAGGTCAAGATCATCAGCATGGGCGAGCCCAACTACGGCAAGGCGCTCAAGCAGGGCATCTTGCTGGCGCGCGGCGAGCTGGTCATCTGCGACGAGATCGACCTCTGCGACGCCGACTTCCACCGGCGCGCCATCGAGATCCTCGAGACCGGCGAGGCCGACCTGGTCATCGGCTCCAAGCTGGCCGCCGGGGCCGAGGACGAACGGCCCGCCATCCGCCACGTGGCGAGCCTCGCGTACAGCGGCATGCTCAAGGTCCTCCTGGGCTTCCGGGGGACCGACACGCACGGGCTCAAGGCCTTCCGCCGCCTGGCGCTGCTCGACATCGTGCGTTCGTGCCTGGTCGACAAGGACGTCTTCGCCAGCGAGCTCGTCATCCGGGCAGACCGGGGCGGGGTCAAGACCCAGGAGATCCCGGTCCGGGTCATGGAGAAGCGCCCCCCCTCGATCAACCTGTTCAAGCGCGTCCCGAACGTCATGAAGAGCGTCGTCAAGCTGACGTACGCGATCCGAATCCGTGGTTGATGTAAACTCGGCGGCCAGGTTGGATGACCACGTGACACGCCGCGCGGCGACGATCGCGTCGCTCGCGCTCCTGACGTTCAGTGCGCTCACGACGATCGCGCTGGTGGGTTGGTTTCAGAACAACCCGCTGCCGTGGAACTGGAAGAGCGTCCTGGCGGCCGGCTGCGCCGTGCTGGCGATGACCGTGAGCGCGCTCGTGTGGCGTACGCCCACGCGCAGCCACGCCGTCATGGGCATCGTCATCATGCTGGCGTCGCTCGCCCGCATCGGGCCCCCCGTCGAGTGGACGTGGGTGAGCTTCGCCCTCGTGGCCGTCACGTTCGTGCTGCTGATGCCGCTCGTGCACGCGGCCATCGTGCTGCGCGGCGAGGACGAGTGACGCGCGGCGAGGACGAGTGACGCGCGGCGGCCCTACTTGGCGCCGCCGACCTTGGATCGCAAGAGCTGGTAGCCGACGCGGAGGGCGATGTCGGGCGACGTCGACGGGTCGGCCGGGATCGTCCGCGCGATCTGCCCGGACACCTCGCCGCCGTCGGGGGCTCCGGCGTCCTCGGAGGCCACGGCGAGCGCCCCCGCGTCGTCGCGCGGGATGTTCCCGCCCTCGGGCCCCTCGGCGGCGAGGTGCCCGGGCAGATCGCGCTCGCGCACGACCTTGAGCGCGTTGGGGCCGCGCGTGCCCGACTCGATGAGCACGTCGGGGTGGATGCCGTCGGCTTGGATGGCGTGCCCGCTCGGCGTGTAGTAGCGCGCCGTGGTGAGGCGCATGCCCGAGCCGTGCGGCAGCGGCAGGATCGACTGCACGCTGCCCTTGCCGAAGGTGTTGGCGCCCACGACCGTGGCGCGCTTGTTGTCTTGCAGCGCGCCCACGAGCAGCTCCGACGCGCTCGCGCTCCACTCGTTGACGAGCGCCACCACGGGCACGTCGGTGAAGCTCCCGCCGGAGCGCGCGTTGACCTGCTCGATGATCTGCCCGCGGTGGCGCATCGAGTAGATGCCGCCGCTCGAGAGGAACTCGTCGGCGATGTCGGCCGACTCGTCGACGAGCCCGCCCGGGTTGCTGCGCAGGTCGAGCAGCACGCCCACGAGCGGCGCGCCTTTGGCCTCGGCGCGCAGCTTGGCGATCGCGGTGAGCATCTCGGAGTGCGAGCGATCCTGGAACTGCTTGATGCGGATGTATGCGATGCCGCCGTCGAGCAGCTTGTAGAGCACGCTCGAGACCTTGATGATCTCGCGCGTCAGCTCGATCTGCACGGGCTCCTTCACGCCCTCGCGACGCAGCGCGAGCTTGATCTTCGTCCCCGGCGCGCCGCGCATCCGCTTGACGACCTTGTCGAGCGGCTGGCCCGTGACGTCGTCGCCGTCGACGCCGATGATGACGTCGCCGCTGCGCACGCCCGCGCGATGCGCAGGCGAGCCCTCGATGGGCGCGATGACGAGCAGCTTGTCGCCGCGGCCGTCGACCTCGATGCCGACGCCGCCGAACTTGCCCTCGGTGTCGCTCTGGAACTGCTTCCACTCCTCCGGGTTCATGTAGGCGGAGTGCGGGTCGAGGTTCGACACCATGCCGGCGATCGCGCCCTCGACGATCTTCTCGCGCTCGACCGGGTCGACGTAGTGGTTCTCGATCTGCACGAGCACGCGACCGAGCTGCCCGACGGCGCTGTACGGGCTCTGCGCCTCGGGCGTCGCCTCGGCCACCCTGTGCGTCCCTATCGCCATCCCGGCGGCGAAGGCGGCGAGGGTGGGCAACAGGTATCGGAGCGCGGTTCGGGATCTCACCAGGCCCACGGTAGCGTCCCTCCGGGCCGATCGGCCGGCATTTCGAGGCCCGAGGCGGGCGCGTGACGTGCGATGGGCCTCGCGCGGAAGCTCAAATTGCGTGTAGGTTCACGTACCCACTAGACAGGCGTGGTCGCTCAAGTGGATGATTGTGGCATCAAGGAGCTTGGCTCCTGATATTCTCCTTCCTCGACCCCGCCACCACAGGAGGCCCCCTTGGCGAACGGTGACAAGGACTCGATTTCCAACCTGCGCGCTGAGAACTCCAAGACCGACAAGCGGAAGCAGAGCCTCTACTTCCCCGAATCGATGCTCCAGGAGATCAAGGAAGAAGCCGCGCGACTCGACCGATCCCTCTCGTGGGTCGTGCAGCGGGCGTGGAAGATCTCTCGGCTCGAGATCAAGAAGCTCCCGAGCGTGAACGAGGTCGACGGCGGCGACGACGACGACGACGAGTGATCGTCGCCCCAGCGCGACGATGAGCTCGAGCGTTCGTCCACCCTCCGTGGCACCTCCCGCTGGGGAGGTGCACGAGAGGGTCACGGCCGAAGACGGCACCCGCCTCTTCGTCCGCACCAAATCGCGCGACGAGGACGCCACCGGATCCGTGGACCGCGCGGCGCGCGCGATCTTCTGTGACGGGATCCTCTGCGACGGCTTCATATGGAAGTACTTATGGGACGACCTCGCCTCGGTCGTCGACGTCGCCCATTGGCACTATCGAGGTCACGGGCGTAGCAGCGCCCCGGCCGATCCGTCGCGGGTCGACATCCCGGCCCACGCCCGAGATCTGCGCTCGGTGCGGCGCCACTTGGGCGATCCGCCGTGCGTCATCATCGGCCACTCCATGGGCACGCAGGTCGCGCTCGAGGAGGCGCACATGTTCGCGAACAACGTGCGCGGGCTCGTGCTCATCTGCGGCAGCTACGGCAAGGTCACGCAGTCGTTCCGCGGCCTGCCCATCCTCGAGGTGGTGCTGCCCAAGCTGATGGACATCGTCGAGAAGCAGCCCGAGCTGGTGCGCGCCGTCTGGTCGCGCATCCCGCCGGAGATGGCGCTCAAGATGGCCCTCGTGTCGCGCGACGTCGATCCCGACAAGGTGCGCGCCGAGGACATGCTGCCGTACCTCAAGCACATGACGCACGTCGACTTCCCGATGTTCCTCAAGATGCTCCGAGGCGCGGGCGACCACTCGGCCGAGAGCTACCTGCCCGACCTCGACATCCCGGTGCTCGTCATCGCCGGTGAACGCGACACGTTCACGCCGGCCTGGCTCAGCGAGCACATGGTCAAGCTCCTGCCCAAGGGCGAGCTGCTCATGGTCCCCGGCGGCACCCACGTCGCGCCCATCGAGCAGCCCGGCCTCGTGGGCGAGAAGATTCGCGCGTTCGTGGAGAAGGCGTGCGCTGGAGGCTGAGTGGCCCCGCGCGCGTCGCGTTCGCCGTCGTCGTGGCGCTCGCCGCGTGCAAGAAGGCCCCTCCCCCTCCGCCCGAGCCGCCTCCCGAGCCCGCGCGCTCGGCCGTCACGCCGCACACGTACGGCTACGCCGACGGCGGCAACCGCGTCGACGAGTGGTCGGCCCTCGCCCGCACCGACGCGAGCCCCTGGCACTACAGCCCCGACGCCGCGCCGTCGGTGACCGAGGCCGACTTCGTCGAGAGCGCGCCCAAGTTCGGCGCGAGCGTCGGGCACACGTCGGTCGTGTTCAAGCTCACGTTCGCGAGCGGACAGAAGGCCGCGTTCAAGCCGGCGACCCGCCGCGGGCCGCTCCGGTACAAGGGCGAGATCGCCGCGTACCGCCTCGCGCGCGCGCTCGACGTCGACACGGTGCCGCCGGCGTACTTCCGCGCCATGTCGCGCGCCGAGCTCGCGGGTGTGTTGCCGGGCGAGGCCGGAGAGCTCTTCGCCAAGGAGGCCATCGTCGAGGCCGACGCCGTGCGCGGCGCGGTCATCCCGTGGATCGCGCAGCTCGAGTTCATCGCGCTCGAGGCCGAGCCGTGGTGGTCGCGGTGGCGCGGCTGGCTCAAGCGCGACGGCAAGATCCCCGACGACGCGCGATCGCTCGCACGCGACGCGAGCGTGATGGTCGTCTTCGACTTTCTCACCGGGAACTGGGATCGCTGGAGCGGCGCCAACATCGGGCTCGATCGCGCCGGCGGCAGGCTGCGCTTCATCGACAACGACGGCGCGTTCTTCGAGACGCCGCCCGCCGCCGCGCTCGCCAAGAACCGCCGCTTGCTCGGTGAGGTCGAGCGCTTCTCCAAGGGACTCGTGGCCAAGCTCCGCGCGATGGACGAGGACGCGCTCGCGCTCGCGATCGGCGACGAGACCCCAGGCCGCCCGCTCTTGTCGGACAAGGTGCTCGAGGGCGTCAACGGACGGCGGCTCGAGGCGCTGCGCGTCGTCGACGCCAAGATCAAGTCCGCGGGCGAGGCCGAGACGCTCTACTTCGAGTGAGCGGCGCGACGCACGCGGGCATCCGGCGTCGCCTCGAACGCGTCTCTTTTGTGTGGTCGCCGTCCACACATCCCCCCTGATGCACGGGCACGCCAGGTGCAGAGTTACAGCTCGGTCGCCTGTGAAACGAACGCTCCTCCTCCTCACCTTGGTGGCGGGCGCAGCGGTAGCTGCGTGCTCGTCGACCCCCGAAGACGCTCCCGAGGCCCCCGGTGGCTTCGGAGACAACGCGGGCTTGGTGGATCCTTCCTCCACCAGCGTGATGGCCGACGACAGCATCTTCGAGGCGCTGCCGCTCAAGGGTAAGCCGCAGCTCGACGCGCTCTGCGCGCGCCCCGGCGACGATCCCGTGCGCGACGGACTCTGCAAGCCCGACGCGCCCGCGCTCACGGGCCTCGCCGCGCTCCAGAAGGCGGTGGGCCTCGGCTTCACGCCCGACGGCGGCAACGACAACCCGTCGTTCGCGCTGCTCGGGCACACCCAGTCGCTCGCGTCGCGCAAGGTGAGCGCGATCAACCCGCGCGTCATCATCTTCATGTCGACCAACGCGCGAAACCCCGACCTCGTGACCCTCGCGTTCACACGGGGCGAGGGCTTCGCCGAGCTCATCGCGCGCGACAAGAAGACCAAGAAGCTCAACTTCTACCTCGTGCGCTTCGAGCAGGCGTGCAGCGCCGAGCACAAGTGCACGCCGACCGACCGCTTCACCGTCGAGAACGAGCGGGCGTGGCGCAACGTGAGCGTGTACGACGACGAGGACCTCGCCAACACGATCTTCGATTGCCGCGCGTGCCACCAGCCCGGCGGTCCGAAGGCGCCCAAGCAGATGCTCATGCAGGAGATGGAGCGCCCTTGGACGCACTTCTTCGACACGGAGACCGAAGGCGGCGCCGCGCTCTACGACGACTTCAAGAAGGCGCACCCCAAGGACGAGCCGCTCGCGGCCATCCCGCCCAACGTGCTCGTCTTCAGCGATCCCGCCGCGCTCGAGCACTCGGTCAACGTCGAGGGCTTCGGCGACGCGCAGCCTCACTTCTTCGACTCGAAGACGATCGAGGGGCAGGTGAAGGCGTCGTCCAAGGGACAGCCGGGCGCCAACGATCCGCCCGGCAAGAGCACCGCCTGGAACACGCTCTACCAGCGACACCTCGCCGGCAGCCCCTTCCCGCCCGCGTACCACGACGTGAAGGTGACCGACGCGTCCAAGGTGTCGCGCGTCGCCGCCGCGTACCAGGCCTTCACCAAGGGTGAGAGCTCGAGCGCGCCGGACGTGACCGACGTCTTCCTCGATCGCGCGGCGCCCGAGCTGGGGCACACGCTGAAGACCGGGCTCGACGCCGCGGGGATCCTCAAGGCCGCGTGCGCGGGCTGCCACAACGACAAGCTCGACCCGTCGCTCAGCCGCGCGGGGTTCGACGTGACCAAGCTCGCGTCGATGGACAAGGCGACCAAGGAGCGCGTCATCGCCCGCATGAAGCTGCCCGCGTCGAGCCCGCAGCACATGCCGCCCGAGCGCTTTCGCACGCTCACCGCCGACGAGATCGCCAAGGTCGAGGCCGAGCTGTCGAAGTGAGCGCGCGGGTCAGCTGGGCAGCGCCGCGTCGAGGCTGAAGTACACGTCTCGCTCGGTGCCACACGCCACGCACCGGACGTGCACGACGCGCACGCGCTTGGGCGCGTCGCCCGCGCCGAACGTGCGGGCCTCGTGGGTGTCGACGCGTACCGTGCCACCGCAGGCCGCGCACGGCATCGACGCGGCGTGGGGCTCGATGACCGACGCGCTCACGAGCTCGATCGGGCGCGCGGGAGAGCCGCCGGGCTCGAGCGCCGCGAGCTTCATGCGGGCCTGGCGGAGCTTGTCGGTCGCCCGCTCGGCCTCGCGCCGGATCGTCCTCGCTCGCTTCGCCATCGTCATGCCTATTGCTGAACGATGACCACGCGGTGGTCGGATCGCAAGCTCACGGGGCCTTGCTCCCCGGCGCAGCCCCAGCACGCCGTCCAGAAGAGCTCTTTGCGCCGCGCGGACTGGTACGCGAGCGCGAGCGGAGAGAGATCGTTGAGCAAGAGCAGCGAGGACGCGAAGCGGTACTTGCCCTCGGGGAGCACGTGCAGCGCGATGACGAAGCTCAGCACCTTGGTGTGACCGACCGCCACGAGCAGCTCCGTGCCCGGCTCGGGGCTCCAGAGCACCGGGAAGACGGTGAACGAGATGCCCTCGTGTGACGCGTGGCTCCGGCCCGTGATGCCGTTGACGTCGCCGACGTCGAAGAGGGTCACGTCGCTGCCGATGCGCTTGAGCTCGGGCACCTGCGCGATGATCTTGCCGAGCTCGGCCGCCTCCATCTTGGTGCGATGAAACGGCGGCTTCTGTTCGATGGCGGCTGGGGCCGCGGCGTTCTTGGCGCCGTAGCAGCAGCGGAACGTCGTGTCCGAGCCGCCCTCGGCCGACGGCGCCGGGGTCCGCGCGGCGCACCGGCCCTTGCCCGCCCCGCGCAGGACGAGCGCGCCGGGCTGCGAGCCGCCTTCGAGCTTGCTGTCGGTCCACTCGCGCGTCGCCCCGAGGGCGCGCACGCCGAAGCCCGACGCGCATGTCGCGGGCTCCTTGTCGCACGCGGTGTCCCAAGCGCCGCCCGTCGCGAACGGATCGGCGTCTGGGCCCTTGCATGCGCGCTCCCACTCGAGCTCGGTGCAGAGGCGGGCTCCACGTTCACCGCACAGGCGCGCGGCCTCGGCGTGCGAGACGCCCGTGCGCGGAGGGCTCGCGGGATCGTTGGGGTACGGCAGCGCGTCGATCGAGAACGCGGTCAGGTCCACCGGGACGAGCGCGGGCTCGAGGCCCGGATCGCGCCCGACGTCGCCGGGCGTGCTGCCCGAGACGTGCTTGCCGGCGGGGATGTCGACCTTCTGCGCGGCCTTGGCCGGGCTGCGCGCGCGCACCGCGCCCGCGTCTGTGTCCTCGGAGTCGAGCTCGGACGAGGCGCTGGTGAACGAGGCGTCGACGTCGGCGCTGGTGGTGACCGACGGCGACTCGACCGCGGCGTCGGGCCCGGACGCGGCCTTGGGCGCCGTTCGCTTGCAGGCGGCGACGACCGCGACGAGCGCGAGCGCGAGCGCGACACGAGACGCAACGCGCCCCGGGCTCGGTGTGCTGACGCGACGCGGACTCACGCGCCGCTTGTTAGCTTCATCCCGTCCGCGCGTCGAGCCGTCGCTGGCCCACGGCGCGCAGCATCGATACGAGCGCGAGCAGCGAGAAGCCCATGATGGCGGGGCTCGTCGACTCTCCGAGGCCTTCGACGAGCGCCTGCGTCCACGACGGCTCGCCGTAGTGACGCGTGAGGTAGGTGCACACCGCGCCGAGGTCGCCGGCGGTCGCCGCGAGCGTCGCCCAGAAGGTCGCGTGAGACATGCCGCGGATGAAGCCCAGGGTCTTCTTGTCGGCGCGGAGCGCGAAGTGAAAGCTCGACCCGAGCGCGGCCATCCCGAACAGCAGGATGAACCACATCGAGACGCCGCCGTTGCGCATCAGGGTCCACATGGTGCTTGCGGGGATAACGCACCCCGCCCGCTGGCGTGACGCCTCTTCGAAGGGGCGGCCTCGATTTTTTCGGTCACGCGGCGCCGTCTTTGGCGTTCTGATGGGGGAGTGGACGATCTCGTCACGCGACTGCGGCGGGGAGAGGCCTGGGCGTTCGACCGGGCCTACGAGACGTTTCACGTGCGCATCTATTCGTTTTTGTTGAGACTTTCGCGCAGGCGCGACGTAGCCGAGGACCTGGCGCAGGAGGTCTGGCTCAAGCTCGCCCGCCACGCGAAGGACCTCCGCGAGGACACCCACCTCTCGGCGTGGCTGTTCACCGTCGCCCGCAACGCGTTCTTGAGCCACCGGCGTTGGTCGGTGCTCGACGTGAGCCGCCTCGTGATCGGCAGCGACGACGAGGCCGAGGGGGTCTCCCCGGACGCGGGCCCGGACGCGACCCACGAGGCGCGCGAGACGGCCGCGCGGCTCGAGCGAGCGCTGGGGCGCCTGCCCTTGGCGTCGCGCGAGGTGCTCTTGCTCGTCGCGGTCGAGGGCTTCGAGCCCGCCGAGGCCGCAGAGATGCTCGGCTTGAAGCCGGAGGCGCTCCGCCAACGCTTGAGCCGGGCCCGGACCCAGCTCGCAGAGACCCTGTCCGTGCAGAATCGAGCGGCGCCCAACCCGGCGCGCAGAACCCTCGAGGAGAAGACATGACGCATCAGCCCACCGACGACGTCGATCTGTCCGCGCTCGCGCCGCTCGCCCCGTCGCGCGAGGCCAGAGAGCGCACGCTCGCGACCGCCAGGGCCGCGTTCGAACGCGCCCACGAGGACCGCGACAGCTCGCTCGCGCCCGCGATCGGGTGGCTGCGGCGGGCGCTCGTCCCCGCGGTGCTCGCGGGCACGGTGGGCGTCTACCTCACCTGGGCCGTCGGCGCCGCGAACGTGGCGTTCGGCGCGCGCTGAGCCGCCCCCGAAAACGTGACGGGGCCGCTCGTGGATGCCACGATCGGAGGTGATGATCCCGACGGACAACCCCACGGTCACGCGCCTGCTCGCCCTCATGGACCAGAAACACCACTGGGCGTACCCGGCGCTCACCAAGCCCGGGCTCACGCGCGATCAGCTCCTCGTGCACTTTCGGCACGAGTACGCCACCTACGTGCGGGACTTTCCGGTGCTGTTGGCCCGGGCGATGGGCCAGGTGCCTCCCCTGCCCGACGTGCGCCACGCGCTCGCCGAGAACCTCTACGAGGAGCAGACCGGCGGCCTGTCCAAGAGCGACGCGCACCCTGAGCTGTTCTTGCGGCTGATGGAGGGGCTCGGCTTCTCGCGCGACCTGTTCGACGACTCGGACCTCTGCCCCGCCGCCGAGAGCTACAAGACGTGGCTCATGAAGAAGAGCGCGTCGGAGCCTTGGCAGGCCGCCGTGGCGCTGCTGACCATCTTCGTCGAGGGCAGCGTCAACGAGCGCGCCGAGCTCGCCGGCACCTACAAGCGCCTCCAGGGCGAAGAAGCGGTCAAGAAGCACCCGCTCGTCTTGCACTACGGGTGCCCCCCGTCGGCCATGCAGCTCACCCGCGCGCACGGCGACATCGAGGGCAGCCACCGCGCCGACGCGTGGCGCATCCTCATCACGCACGTGACCGACGCGCAGGTGGCGCGGGCCGTGGTCGAGACCTGCATGGACGCGCTCGCGCGCTGGCAGCGGTACCGCGACGGCGTCGCCGAGCGCATGGGGCTCTCGCCCGCCGACACCGCCACGCCTCCCAAGGTCGCCTCGCGCTGAGGCGCGCGGGGGCGGCGCTCTTCTCGCGTACGCGCGACCTCAGAAACCCCAGCCGCGGTACGGGTCGAACGTCCTCCGCGCGGTCTTGCGCTCGAACATCTCGACGAGGCGTCGGCGTTGCTCGGGATCGAGCGTCGCGTGGACGCGCTCGAGCCCCTTGCGCAAGACCAACCGCACGCGCTCGGCGGCGTCGGCCAGCCGCGCCGCGGCGCGCTCGTAGGCCTCCTCGTCGAACACCTCGCCCGACACGGCCGCCGCCAGATCGGCGCGCGCCTCCGCGGCGTAGGCTCGGGCCTCGTACATCTCGCCACGGACGTCGTTCAGGGCCGATCGCACCTCCTTCTCTTGCGCGGGCGTCGCCTCGAGGCGGCGGAGCAGCCAGCTCAGCCCCGCGCCGAAGCGACCGAAGCGACCGTGGCCCCAGCCTCGTCCCCTGCCCCCGCAGCGCCCGAAGCGCCGCCGCGCGATCATCTTCGCGACGGCCAGCGCGCCGAGCACCCCCAAGACCATCGAAATCGAGCACACCATCGTCGAACCTCCTTGGTAGTCACGTCTGATGCGACGGGCGGCGTGCGCGGCGCCCCCGGACGACGTAAACTTCCGTAACGATCTGCATGACGCTCCGCGCCCGCCTCACTGCCCCGTTCGCGCTCGCCGCGTGCCTCGCCACGCTCGCCACCCCGGCGGGCACGGCGCGCGCCGACGACGCCGCCTCGTGGGACGGCAAGGCGCCGTTCTCGTGCAGCAGCGGCAAGCACGTCCTCGACGGCGTCACCGCCGACCTCGACGGCACGGCGGTCGTCGCGCACGGCACCTGTGAGCTCGTCGTCCGCAACGCCAAGATTCGCGGCGGCGCCTCGGCGCTCACCGCGCACGGGGCGGCCGTCGTCCGCGTCGAGAAGAGCGAGCTGTCGAGCCGCGGTCCGGCGGTGATCGCGCACGGCAGCACCGAGATCGCCCTCGAGGGCGTCTATGTGTCAGGGCGCGTCGCCGTCGCGGCGCACGGCGTGACGGTCGTGTCGGTGTCCAACGCGTCGCGCCTCGTGGGCGCGCCCATCGCCATCGCGGCGTCGGGCAGCGCACGGGTGAAGGTCGCGCAGGGCTGCTCGGTCACGGGCGGCACCAACAAGAGCGGCGGCTCCGACGTGGCGATCGAGTGAGGGTCGGGCGCCGTCACGGGGCGCTCGGCCTCAGCGGTTTCGCGCGAGCTCGCGGCGCAGCCTGACGCCGTCGCGGAGCGTCCACGCGCCGCCACCGAAGAAGATGACGAGCGCGAAGAGCGCCGCGGGCGGCGGTGAGCCTCCGCGCGTGGCGAGCACGACGGCGAACGCCACCCCGAGCGCGAGGGCCGCGGCGCCGGTGACGAGGCGCTTGATGGCGATCATCCGCGCAAAGGAGCGGTCTACCGTGGGCCCGAAGCGCATGGGCGCGTTGAAGCACGCGACCGGGTGGGACGCAAGCGCGCGCGGCGCCTGTCGCACGCACAAAAGCAGCCGAGGCCCCGTGCGGACGCGCCGCGGCGGGGCCTCGCGTGCTGTCCGTGAGCGGCCTACTTGTTGGGCTGCGGGGTCATGCGGAGGTACGGGCGCAGAGACTTGAAGCCCTTGGGGAACTTGGTCTTGGCCTCCTCGTCGGTGATCGCCGGGACGATGACGCAGTCGTCGCCGTCCTTCCAGTTGGCGGGCGTCGCGACCTTGTGGCTGTCGGTGAGCTGGAGCGAGTCGATGACGCGCAGGATCTCACCGAAGTCGCGGCCCGTGCTCGCCGGGTACGTCACCATCGCGCGGATCTTCTTGTTGTTGTCGATGATGAACACCGACCGCACCGTGAGCGTGTCGTTCGCCTCGGGGTGGATCATGTCGTAGAGGGTCGCGACCTTCTTGTCGGCGTCGCCCAGGATCGGGAAGTTCATCTTCGTGTCCTGCGTGTCCTCGATGTCGCCGATCCACTTGTTGTGCGAGGCGACGTCGTCGACGCTGACCGCGATCATCTTCACGTTGCGCTTGTCGAACTGCGCCTTGAGCTTCGAGGCCATGCCGAGCTCGGTCGTGCAGACGGGCGTGAAGTCCTTCGGGTGCGAGAAGAGGACGGCCCAGGTCTGGCCGATCCACTCGTGAAACTTGATCGGGCCCTCCGTGGACTCCTGGGTGAAATCCGGGGCGATCTGTCCGATGTGCAGTCCCATACGCATACCTCCGCGAGGGTGGGTGAGTGTCGAGGACGCGGACGATACGCCCCACCCGCCGACGATCGCAACGGTCGCCCCCGGCAGAGCTCGCCGCGCGACGACGGAAACGGGTGCACGTGCGCACAGTGGCAGCGGAATCTTCCTTGCGCCGAGGGCTGCCGCGCGCTATCCGGACCGCGCCATGACGATGTCCGTGCCCGCCACCGATTCCTCCGCGAAGCTTCCCCCCTCGATCGCCGAGACGACGGTCGAAGACGCGTGGTTCGACGCCGCGCCGCCGTCGAGCCGCATCTCCCAGCCGCCCCCGTCGGTCCAGGAGAAGGTCGGCGAGTTCGTGGGCGACATCGTCGCCGACAGCTGGTTCAAGGCCTGACCGCGTCGCGGCCGCCGAGCCGCGTCCTCGCCGCGCGCCTCAGAGGCGTCGCGCGCGCTTGGCCTCTTCTTCGAGCCACTCTTCGTCGATCTCCCCCTCGCCCGCCGCCGCCAAGACGCGCGCCGTGTCGGCGTGCGCCGTCGACTCGACCGCGATGCGCACCGCGCGCTCTGCGGCCTCTGGAGCCCGCGCGCGGAGCGCTACCGCCGCGGCCACACGACGTTCGAGCGGCGCCGCGCCGTCGACGATGGCCTTCTCGAGCGGCTCGTTGTCGACGCCCGCCACGCGGTAGGTGACGCCGGACCGAGGCAGCGCCAAGAGCGCGGCGCGCCACTCGTCGCGCGAGCGACCGGCCCGCTCGAGCAGCGCGAGCGCCTCGGACGTCGCGGGGCTCCGCGCCGCGTCGACCCCCTCGGCGATCTTCGCCGCGAGCGTCGCCTGCGCGACCGCACCCGTCGTGCCTTCGGCCGCGGGCGTGTCGAGGGGAGGCTCGCCGCGCGCCCACGTGGGCAGCTCGATCACGGTCCCGTCGGCGCGCACCAAGCTCACGCCGCGCCGGTGGCGACTCCACCGCGTGACGTCGCGGAACGGCACGTAGAGATCGCGGTGGGGGAGCGTGAGACCGTCGGCGCCGAGCACCACGTCGCGACGCGACATGAAGCCGAGCATGGCGCGGATGGCCGCGACGAGCACGACGCACACCGCCGAGAAGAAGATCATCGCGAAGACGGCGCCGAAGTCGAGGCTCATGCCGCGCAGGCCGAGCAGGAGCGCGAGGAACGAGAAGAATGCGGCCATGCTCGCGACGGCGATGCCGACGACGGCCATGGCCCTGCCCGCGGGCGTACGATCGGCGCCTGAGCTGAGGGCCACGCGCAACACGGCGCGCGGACGCACGACCCCCACCGACGCGAGCACGGCGCGCGCCTCCTCGGGCGACGCGCAGGCCACGCCCACGACGTCGCCGCGGCGCGTCTCCACCATCGCGCGGTGGGGCTCTTCGATCCAACCGGCGACGACCTCCTCGGCGCGGACGTGCGCGTCCTTGGCCCCGAGCACGCCGACGCCCCCGGTGGGGAGCGCGACGAGCTTCCCGGGCCGCCAACGCGCCGCGCGCTCGGACGACAGGGCCATCGCCGACGCGAGCATGACGATCACCGAGACCGGCCAGATCGCGAGGATCGCCTCGGTGCCCATCACGGCGCCCGCGCACGAGCCCGCGCCGACCAAGAACGACACCGCGAAGATCCCACGGAGCCACGACTGGGGCATGCGGCGCCGCTCGACGGAGACCTCCCGGTCGAGGGCCCCTTCGCGCAGCAGGTCGGCGTGGGCGCGCTCGGCGGTCATCCGCCGCGACGGCGTCATCGGCTCCATGTCAGCGGATGCTCTCGACGCTGTCTTCCCACCGCCTGCCGTCGAAGGGCTCGATCTCGAACGCCGCGAGCGCGTCGCCGTCGAGGCAGCGCGCGTTCACGTCGAATCCGTCGGGGTGGGACCGGGGCACGTAGAACGGGTGCATACCGCACACCTTGCAGAAGTGATGGCGCGCGACGCCCGTGCCGAACGTGTACGTCGTGAGCGCGTCGGCGCCGGAGACCAGCTCGAAGCGGTCGGCCGGGACGATCACGTGGACGAAGCCTTTCTTCAGGCAGATCGAGCAGTTACAGTCGAGCGCTCGCAACGCCTCGGGCCGCACGCGGAGGCGGACGGCCCCGCAGTGACAGCCGCCCTCGAGCCACGCGCCCGCGCGCACGCCCTCGCCGGACGTCACGGCTCGTGTCGGGCGAGCTCGGAGATCGCGGCCCGGATCTTCTCTTTGGTGGGCACGCTGGCGTGCTCGAGCGCGTCGGCCAGGCCGATGCCCGGCACGTGCGCGCCGGCGAGCAGCGTCGGCGGCGCGTAGAGCTCGTAGAACAGCTCCTCGGTCACGCGGCGGAGGATGTGCTCGCCGAAGTTCGTGACCTCGGTGTCCTCGTTGACGCAGAGCACGCGGTGGGTCTTCTTGACGCTCTCGCGGATGGCGTCCCAGTCGTAGGGGTGCAGCGAGCGCAGGTCGAGGATCTCGGCGTCGACCCCCTCGGCCGCGAGCTCGTCGGCCGCGGCGAGCGCCATGGGGACGTTGCGCCCGTAGGTCACCACGGTCACGTGCGAGCCGGGCCGCGCGACCTTGGCCTTGCCGATCGGGACGTAGTGCTCCTGGAGCTCGGGCCACTGCGGCTTCCACTTGGCGCGCTCGGCGGGCGACACGGGCGTGTCGATCATCTTGGCGAGCAGCTTGTCGTCGTCGGGCTCGCCGGGCAGCCGCTCGCCCGCCTTGGCCTTGACGCGAAGCAGCGCCTTGGGCTTGAGGAACATGACGGGGTTCGGGTCGACGATGGCGCTCAGCATGAGGCCGTACGCGTCGAGCGGGTTCGACGGCATCACGATCTTCCAGCCGGGGATGCGCGTCGCCTGCGCGTCGAACGAGTGCGAGTGGTAGATGCTCCCGCGGATGCCGGCGCCCACGGGCGTCATCATGACGAGCGGGACGTTCCAGTCTCCGGCGCACGCCCAGTGCGTGTTGCCCGCGATCTTGAGGAGATCGATCGTGTTGAACGCGTAGTCGCAGAACTGGATCTCGCACACGGGCTTGGCGCCCGCGAGGGCGAGGCCGATGGCCACGCCGACGATGCCGCGCTCGTCGAGCGGGCTGTTCCACGCGGTGTCGAGGTTCTGCGTGGCCGTGAACGCGCCGCCGAGGGGCGGGCCGACGTCCTCGCCGAAGATGTCGGTCACGCCCAGGCGCGACTCGCCCACGTGGAGCGCCATGCGGATCGCTTGCACCATCGTCGCCATGGATCAGGCCTCCCCGCCGACGAGGTTCTTGGTCGCGAACACGTGCTCCCAGATCTGGTGCGGCTCCGGTTGGGGCTCCTCGCGTACGCGCTTGCTCGCCTCGAGGAACTCCTGCGTGATCTTCGCGCGCTGCTCGTCCATGACGGCGCGCGTCAGGATCTTTCGCTCCTCGAGGCGCCGCTCGAAGCGCGCGAGGCAGTCGTCCTCGTCCTTGACGAAGTTCGCGCCCGACGCCGAAGAGTGACCGTACAGGCGCGAGACCATGACCTCGAGCAGGTACGGCTTGCGCTCGGTGCGCACGTAGTCGATGGCGCGCTTGACCCCGTGGTACGCGGTCTCGACGTCGTTGCCGTCGATCGTGGCCGTCTCCATGCCGAACGGCTTTCCGCGGTCGCTGATGCGCGCCTCGCCGTGCTGCCCGGCGTACGGGGTCGAGATGCCGTACTGGTTGTTGGTGACGATGATGAGGATCGGCAGCTCGCTGCCCTTGCGCGAGCTCCACACGAGGCACGTGGCGAAGTCGCCCTCGGCCGTGCCGGCGTCGCCGCCCGTGACGACGGTGATGCCCTTGCAGCCCGGCTTGCGCTGGGCCATCGCCGTGCCCGGCGCGATCGAGTACTGCACCTCGATGGGCGAGCTGACGGGCGCGACGTTCCACTTGCGCGCCGTGTAGTGGCTCGCAAAGTTGCGGCCGCGCGAGTACGGGTCGGTCGCCGTGTTCTTCATCTGGCGCATGCTGTCGACCGGGTCGGCGCCCAGCGCCAGCAGCGTGCCGCTCGCCCGGTAGTGCAGGTGCAGGTAGTCGTGGTGGATGCCCTGCCCCTTGTCGACGAGCAGACCGAGCGGGACGCTGAACGCCTCTTCGCCCGGACCGCCGATCCAGAAGTAGCCGTCGCCCTGACGGTACATCGTGATGAGGCGCTCCTCGAGGAGGCGGGCCCGGAGCATCAGATCGTGGAGGCGAACGCACAGCTCTGGAGCGAGCTCTCGCGCGTCCGGCCCCTGCTTTTTCACGGTGCTGGCGCCGATCGTCATCGCGCCGGGTCTTACCCCAGATGGGCCGCGGTGTCGCGGCTCTCGTCACGCCCATTGCGGGGGCCGCGGTGAGCCCGGATAATCCCTGTTGGTGTCGTTCGACCCTGGAGCGCGCGTGGGGCGCTATCAGATCGAGGCCGCGCTCGGGCGCGGTGGCATGGGCGAGGTGTACCGGGCGCACGACACGCTCCTCGACCGGAGCGTCGCGCTCAAGATCGTGCGACCGGATCGGAGCGACGAGCACGGCGGCGCGGCGCGGCTGCTGCGCGAGGCGCGCTCGGCGGCAGCGTTCAACCACGCGAATTCTGTAGCTATTTACGACCTCGGCGAGGAGGGCGGCGTCTCGTTCATCGCCATGGAGCTCGTGGTCGGCCAGCCGCTCCGCAGGTACCTGGGGCAGAACGGCGGCGTGAACGTACGCACCAAGGTGGCGTGGCTCGAGGACGCCGCGCGCGCGCTGTGGGCCGCGCACAAGGCGGGCCTCGTGCACCGTGACATCAAGCCCGCCAACATCATGGTCTCCGAGGAGGGCGTGGTGAAGGTGCTCGACTTCGGGCTCGCCAAGCCCGTCCAGACGACCGGCACCGCCTTCCAGACGATGCTCGGGCAGTTCGTCGGCACGCCCCGCTACATGGCGCCCGAGCTCATCGACGGCGCCCCGCCGTCGCCGCTGGCCGATCAGTACGCGTTCGGTCTCACGGCGTTCGAGCTCGTCACCGGCCTCTATCCCGGTCCTGACCTGGGCACCGATCCCGCGCGCATGCGGGAGATGGTGCCGAGCGCGGGGGACGACCTGGCGCGCGTCGTCGCGCGCATGCTCTCGCGCGCCCCCGAAGCGCGCTTTCCGACGATGGACGACGTGGCCCACGCGCTCCGATCGTGCCGCGGCTCAGACCCAAAGCTCCCGCAAGCGGACGCGGTCGAGGAGCCGACCAAGCGACGCGAGCGCCCCGCCCTCGCCGCGCGTCAGCCCCCGATCGAGAAGACCCTGCCTCTCGTGGGCGGTCAGGCGCACGCGATCGGGGCCGACCTCGCGAAGGCGCTCTCGGCGGTGCCTGTGTCGAAGACGTTGCCGCTCGCGTCGTCGGGCACGCGGGTCAAGAGCGACGCGGCCGCGCACACCGGGCCGAGGACCGACCCGCGCCTCTCGACGCCGACGGCGCCCGAGAGCGGGGCCGTGGCCCGCGGGCCGACCCCGCACGCGGGCGGCGTGGCCGCAGGTCCGCCGAGCTACGCGGGGCCCGAGTCCATCCCCGGCCTCGGGCCGTCGCCGCAGCGTACGTGGACCGTGCGCCTCGTTGTGGCCGCGGTCGTCGCGCTCGGGGTCGGCGTCGCCCTGTCGGTCGCGTTCGCGCGCTGAGCCGCCACAAAAAAAGCGCCCCCGCTGCCAGGAGAACGTTGGCAGCGGGGGCTCGGAGCGGCGGGACGGCCCGCCGTGCTTGCTCAGTTGGGGGACGAGCACTCTAGGTACGCGCGGCCGCCGCGGGCGGATCCACGCTCGTGCACGAAAATCACTCTGCGCAGAAGCTCCCTCCCTGAGCGCCCGCGCTGGTCGGCGCCGCCACCACCGGCGTCGACGCGTCGACGCTGAGCAAGAAGTGCACGAGCTGGTCGATCTTCTTCGCGCGCTCCTGTGGGTCGGTCTCGGAGAGGAAGTTCGGCGCGAGGGCCGCGTAGTGATCCTTGAACGTGGGCGAGAACAGGCTCTCGAGCGAAGACGCGCCGCCCGCGTGCAGGTACGGCGCCCCGGTCTGGAGCCCGAGCAACGACGGCGGGTTGAAGCCGCGCCCGTTGACCTCGTCACCCTGCCCCGGGGTCGACATGTCTCCGCGGAGCTCCGCGATGCCGCTCACGGTGTCGGCCACGTTGAACGTGCCGACGGGTCGCAGGATGCACTGGATCTGGTCGAAGGCGCCGGGGTTGCCGTTGCCGAACCGCATGAAGCGCTTGTCGACGTCGGCGGCCGGCAGGAGCGACGCGGGGAAGCCCGGAGGAGGCGTCCACGCCTTGGCGTTGAGCTCGGCGCTCTTGGCGGCGCTCGGCGCGTAGAACATCTTCGAGATCGTCCACTTGTCGCCGCCGTGGCAGCCCTGGCAGCTCCCCTCGCCCGCGAAGAGCTTTCGCCCCTCGGCGACCTTCTGCGCGTCGACGTTGGTCGCGCCGCGCGGCGGACGGATCGTGCGCATGTACTCCTTGATCTCGTCCCAGTCCGAGAGCAGCCCCGCCTGCGCGAGGCCCGCGGGGTTGGCCGGATCGGCGGCCTGCTCGGCCGAGCCGCTGAGGCCCGCGTGGCCGAGGCCCGCGAGGTCGATGCGGTCGCCGTTCGACGGGGGCGTGCTCTTGGTGTGCACCGTCGCGCCGACGCCTCCCGAGATGCCGCGCGTGTTGAGCTCGAAGTCGGCGACCTCGTCGAAGATGGCCGTCCAGTTGAGGATGCGCTGATCGTTCGGGTCCTTCTTGGAGAACGTGCCGTCGAGGCTCGTCGACTGACGCGGACCGCGCGCGAAGTACCAGGTCACGTTGTCGGTGAGCCCGTCGGCGTGGCACGACTGGCACGCGCCCCACGCTTGACCCTTGAGCGACCAGCGGCCGACGCCCGTGTTGAAGAAGCGCTTGCCCTTGCGCACCTTGTCCTCGAGCGAGCCGGGCGTCGGCATCGCTGCGCCCTGCTGCACCACGGGCGCCTCGGCGGTGCCGGCCACCGACTGCGTGTTGAAGTCGATGACGGCGAGGTTGCGCGTCGCGTCGTTGGCGACGAACGCGAAGCGCTTGTGCGCGTCGAGCTGCGCGGTCGCGATGCCGATGGGGTTCTGCCCCTGCTTGCCCGCGGGCGCGGTCGCCGGGCTCAGGTTGATGAAGAGCTGGTTGGGCGCGCCGACCTCGCCGATCGAGCTCCCGCTCGCCAGGTCGTACTGCACGCGGAACACGGCGTCGCCCGCGTTCGACGCGACGTAGCCCACGCCGCCGCCGCGCACGAAGCCCACGTCGACGGGCACGCCCGGGTAGCGACGCGAGCCGTCGTCGGGCGTCGAGCGCGCCGTGTAGAGGCCGTCGAATCGCGCGTTGAGGCTCGCCGTAGCGCCCGTGACCTCCTTGTCCGAGGCGAGGTCGATGACGCTCACCGCGCCGTGCGTCGTGGTCTTGACGTTCGACACGTCGGCGACACCGCCCGGGGTCACGACGCCCGTGGGGCCCTTGGGTGACGCGCAGATGCTCGCGACGTACGCGTACTTGTCGTGGATGGTGATCGACTGCAGCTGGTTGGGGAAGCAGCCCGCCTGTCCGCCGGCGGAGTCCTTGAAGCCCATGTCGGCGATCGGCGCGAGGCGGATCGTCGAGACGCTCTTGTCGGCGATCTTGACCTTGTAGACGATCGCGCTGCGGGCGAGGTCCGCGTTCGAGCCGTCGGTGGCGACACGCTCGGTGCGCTGCGCGTAGTACTCGGTGACGTAGATGCTCTCGTCGTCGTCGTTGGGGTCACCGTTGTTGGTGATCGAGACCGAGCGAGGGTGCGCGAGCGATGGGCGCGCCTGGACGTCGCCCAAGAGGCCCGTCGCCACGAGCGACGCGTTGAGGTCGACCGTGCTGACGGTCGCCATCGTCTTGGTGTCGATGCCGCTCAGCGTGCCGTCGACCCAGTTGGCGACCCACGCGCGCGCGCCGCTCGGGGTCAGGGCGACGCCGGTCGGCTCGGAGCCGGTCTTCGCCTCGCCGTCGACCTTGGGCGCGCCCTTGAGATCGACGATGCGTACGAGCTTCTGGTCCTTGCGCAGCACGACGTAGGCCGTCGCGCCGTCGGGCGAGATCACCACCTGCCAGGGCTCGCCGCCCACCGCCACGTCGGCGACCTTGTCGACCTGAGGCGGAGCCTCGTCGGGGTACGTCACCTTGAAGACGCTCACGGAGCCGGCGTCGCGGTTGACCATCACGACGACGGAGTCGTCACCCGAGACCGCCACCGCCGAGCCGCGGCTCGGTCCCGCGGCGATGGTGGTCGGTCCCGTGGGGCCTCCGTCGACGTCGCCGGCGTCGGCCCCGGGCTTGGCGCCCGGGTTCTCGTCGCCGCTCGAGCTGCACGCGGTGAGCTTCGCGAGCACCAAGAGCGCCGTCGCGCCTACGGTGAGCCGCGCGAGCGTCGCGCGGCGGAAGGGGGTTCGTTCGGTCATCGGTTCGTCCTCCTCGACAAGAACGGGCGGAGACAAGGCGCAGCTCGGCCGTCGCGCGCTCGCCGGGGCGAGGCCGAAGACAGGCAGTGGAGGCGCACGCCCGCGTCGCGCCGTCTGCTCCAGCAAGGTGGCTCGGCGCGCGCCGTCCGGGAAGTCGCTGGCGGCGCATGGCACCCATAGCGCTCGCCTATGACGCGACGCGCGTGGTACGCCGTCGTCCGTGGACCTCACGCATCTCCGCTATTTCCAGGCCATCGCGTCGAGCGGCAGCATGACCGCGGCGGCCAAGGCGCTCCACGTGAGCCAGCCGACCCTGACCGTGGCCATGCAGAACCTCGAAGAGCGGCTCAAGACGCAGCTGCTGCTCCGCGAGCGCAGCGGCGTGCGCCTCACCGTCACCGGCGAGGAGCTGCTCAAGCACGCGCAAGAGATCTTCCACATGCTCGACGTGGCCGAGGAGCGCGTGAAGGGCCTCGAGAGCGGAGACGAGGGCACCTTCGTCATCGGCTGCCACGAGTCGCTCGGGGCCTACTTCTTGCCGACCTTCATGGCGCGGTTCCTGCGGGCGCACCCCAAGATCGAGCTGCTCATCTCGAACGAATCGAGCGCGAGCGTGCGCGACAGCGTCCTCGAGCGCCGCACGCATTTCGGCTTGGTCGTCAACCCGCACCCGCACCCCGACCTGGTGATCGTCGAGCTGTTCCACGACGCGATGGACATCCTCGTCGCCGAGGACGCGCCGCCACCCTCACGCCCCCTCTCGTCGCTCATCGTCGCCGCGGAGGGGGACGGGACGCGCGCGAGCGTGCTGCCCCCGTCGAAGACGGATCCGGCGTTCGAGGCCGCCCGTCACCGCCTGCTCGCCGGGCCCCTCATCTATGCCGGGCGCGTGCCCCAGTGCCGAGAGCTCACCGATCAGCTCGCGGCCCGTGGGCTGCTCAGCGTGCGCAGCTTGGTGTGCGGCGACCTCGAGCTGGTCAAGAGCCTGGCCCTCGCCGGGATCGGCCCCGCGTTGTTGCCGCGGCGCGTCGGCGCGTACGGGCATGAGGGATCGCTGGTGCGGCTCCACCCGGATCTTCCGTTCATCCCCGACACCATCTGCCTGCTGTACCGCGCCGACATGCACCGCACGAAGGCGGCGATGAAGGTCAAGGACGAGCTCGTCGCGTTCGGACGCGGCCTGGACAGCTGAGCGCGCGCGTGGGCGACGCTTTCCGTCGCGGCTAGAATACATCCACCTACCATGGCGCGACGTGCGCTCGGAGTGCACGCACACGCCGCCGCTGGACGGAATGCTGCGTCCTCGCTGGAGATTCTGCTGGAACGGGCGTTGCTGAGCAGGGAGGTATGTCACGCTCCTTCGCGCTCGGCTTGCTCGCCCTGACCGCCTGCACGGCGGGCGTCGACGCGGGAGCGCCGGCGGGCGAGCGCGTGGGCCGCGCGGCCCAGCCGGTGATCGCCGGGCAGCCGTCCGACGCGCGCGCGGTGGTGCTCTTGGCGCGGTACGACGAGGACGGCGTGCGGCGCGGGCTCTGTACGGGCACGCTCGTGGCCGACAACCTCGTGCTGACGGCGCGTCACTGCGTATCGGTCACCGAGTCGCAGGTGGCGTGCGCGGCGAGCGGCGAGCCCGTGGTCGGTGGGGCGGTGCTGTCGGACCGCGATCCCGCGAGCCTGCGCGTGTTCGTGGGCGGCGACGCCGCGTCGCGCTCGCTCGACATCATGGAAGCGGACGCAGGCGGCAGCGAGCTCGTCGTCGCCGACGCGTCGGTCCTCTGCAACCGCGACCTCGCGTTCGTCGTCCTCGACCGCAAGGTCACGGGCGCCGACATCGCGCCCATCCGGCTCACCGGCGGCGCGCGCGTGGGCGAGACGCTCCGCTCGGTGGGCTACGGGCTCACCGAGGGAGGGACGCTCCCCACCGGGCGCGTGGAGCGCGACGGCGTCGTCGTCGCGAGCGCGGGCCCGCTCGTCGACCCCGACGACGCGCGCGTCGGGATCGGCTCGGCCGAGTTCAGCGTCGGCGAGTCGACGTGCTCCGGCGACAGCGGCGGCCCCACGCTCTCGGCGGCGGGCGCGGTCGTCGGCGTCGTGAGCCGCGGCGGTGGCGGCACGCCCGACCCGCAGAACCTCGCGGCCAAGTGCATGGGCGCCAACGTGCATGTCATCTACACGCACCTCGGCCTCTCGCGAGATCTCGTCTCGCGCGCGTTCGCGGCGGCGGGCGCGACGCCGTGGCTCGAGGGACAGCCGCGACCGGGGACCGCGCGGCCCCCCGAGCCGAGCGCGCCCTGCGGAGCTCCCGGCGCGCCTTGCGCGACGCCCACGCCCTCCGACGAGGCGCCACCGACAAGCGAGAAGACCACCACCTCCGCCACGCTCGACGTGGCTCGCCCGACCACCGACGAAGGCGGCTGCCGCGCCGCGCCCGCGGGCGGCCGCGACGCATCGACAGCCCTCGTGGTGATCGCGGCGGCCAGCGCCCTGACGCGCCGACGACGCCGCGCGCGCCGCTGAGTCACCGGCTCGACGTGGTCCTCACGGCGCGAGCAGCTCGCGCACGGGCGTGCCGCCGTCGGTGAGCGAGATGGGCCGACCGGCGGGGCTCATGGCGGTGTCGTGCGGGTCGAGGCCGCCGATCGTGGCGATCGTCGCGAGCAGATCCGGGACGCGCACCGGGTCGCGGACGACCTTGGCTCCCTCGGCGTCCGTCGCGCCGTGCACCACGCCGCCGCGCACGCCCGCCCCCGCGAGCACCGCCGACCACGCCGCGGGGTAGTGGTCGCGCCCGTCGTTGCCGTTGATGCGCGGCGTTCGGCCGAAGTCGCCCATCCACACGACGAGCGTGTGATCGAGCAGGCCGCGCTTTCCGAGCTCGAGCAGCATGTGGCTCATCGCCGGGTCGAGCGTGCCCATCAGGCGCTTGGTGCGTCCGAAGTTGTCCTGGTGGGTGTCCCAGCCGTCGAGCGTGACCTCGACGAACCTCACGCCCGCGGCCACGAGGCGCACGGCGGCGAGGCACCCTTGCCCGAACGGCGCGTCGCCGAACGCGGCGCGCACGGAAGCCGGCTCCTCCGAGACGTCGAACGCCTTGATGTGTGCAGAGTGCATGAGCTTGTACGCCTGCTCGTACACGGCGCGACGGCCCTCGACCTTGACGTCACCGGTCTCCTTGGCGAAGCGCGCGTCGGCGTCGGCGAGGAGCTTGCGTCGCGCCTCGAAGCGCTCGGCGTCGACGAACGGCCCATACGCCACGTTGGGCGGCGCGGCGCCCGGGGGCTGCGCGACGAAGGGCCCGTGCTGCACGCCGAAGAACCCGCCGCCGACGCTCGGCCCTCCCAGGCTCACGAAGGGCGGCAGGCCGTTGGGCACCGCGCCGCGACGCAGCGACATCCACGCGCCCAGGGACGGGTGGCTCACCGTGGGGTTGGGCGAGTAGCCGGTCCGCAGCAGGTACTGCGCGCGCTGGTGGTTTCCCTCCTTGCTCGTCATGCCGCGCACGACCGCGAGCTTGTTCGCCACCTTGGCGAGCTGCGGCATGTGCTCGCTGATGCGCAGTCCGGGCACGCTCGTGGCGATCGACTTGTGCGAGCCGCCGGTCTTACCCGTCTTGGGGTCCCACGTGTCGATGTGGCTCGGCCCGCCGTTCATCCACAGCACGATGATGCTCGTCGCTCGCGCGGGGGGCGCCGCGGGGCCGTCGGCCAGCGCGTGCCTCTCGAGCCAGCGCGAGAGGAGGAGCGAGAGGCCGGCGCCGGCGCCCGCGGTGAGGATCCTTCTTCGATGGACGCGGTGCATGACGGCCTCAGTGGTTGAAGAGGAACTCGCTCGAGTTGAGCAGGCTCCAGGTGAGATCTTCCCAGGCGTCGCGACGCGCGTCGGGCGGCCCCGCCTTGCGGCCGAGCCTGCCGAGCGGACCCTGGCCCTTCTGCGCGCCGCCGCCCTTGGCGGGCTTGGCCACGTGGCTCGCGTGCGTCACGTAGTCGACCGCGCGCGTCGTCTCCTCTGCCGTGGGGGCGCGCGTGAGCACGCGCAGGTAGAGCGCGGCGACCTTGGACGCGTCGTCGCCCGGCCGTGACAACACCTCGCCCAGGGCGCTGCCGGGGAGCGCGCGCGACGCGTGCCCCACGAACGCCCCGTTGATGAGCATCAGCGCCTGCGTCACGGTGCCCGCGTAGTCGACCGCGTCGCTGTCCTCGTCGACGTCGAACAAGAACCCGTACTGCCGCACGAGCGACGCACGGAGGCGATCGACGTCGAGGTTGGCTCGCCGCGCCGCCTCTTCGGCGTCGGTCGCTCGCAGGAGCGCGCGCAAGAGCTCCTCGCGCCCGAGCGGCACGAGTCGGAACTTTGCCCACGCCGCGTTCGAGCCGTCGGGCTTGGCAGAAGGCCGCGCCGACAGGCCGTAGGCCTCGGTGAGACAGATCGTGCGCATCAGCCGGCGCATGTCGAAGCCGCCCTTGGCGAAGTCGGCGGCCACGGCGTCGAGCAGCTCGGGCATCGTCGGCGCGTTCGACGCGCGCATGTCGTCGATGGGATCGTAGAACCCGCGCCCGAGGAAGTGGCCCCACATGCGGTTGACCGCCGCGCGCGCGAACCACGGGTTGTTCGCCGAGGTCATCCACGCGGCCAGCGCCGCCCGCACCGAGGTCTTGCCGCCCGCGGCCTCGAGCGCCGTACCGTCGAGCGCCACCGGCGCCGAGCGCGCGATGGGCGCGTTCTCTGGGTTCTTTGCGAAGCGCGGCGGCACGCGCGGCGTGTCGACGACCTCGACGCGCTTGATCGACTTCATGGGCTTGCCGCGGTCGAGCGGTTTGCTGTTCACGTGCCAGAACGCGGCCGTGAGCTTGCGAAAGTCCTCGGTCTTCCACTTCTCCGTCTTGTGGTCGTGGCACTGCGCGCACTGGATCTGCACGCCGAGGAAGACGCGCGACGCCGTGCCCGCCACGTCCTGCGGCGCGTCGGCGAAACGAAGCGTCCAGTTGACCGCGCCGTTGACCGCGACGCGCTCGTCGCCGTCCTCCGCGTCGGGCTCCGCCACGTCGAGCACCGGGCCGCGCCCCTTCGCACGAGGGCCGCCCTGGCTGTTCACGCCCGTCGCCGAGACGATCTCGGTGACGAGGCGGTCCCACGGGGTGTTGTCGGCGATGCGACCGCGGAGCCACGATCGGAACGCGTCGCGATCGACCACCGCCCCCGTCGTGCGACGCCCCATCAGCTCGTCGTCCCAGTAGAGCGCCCAGTGCTCCGCGTACTCGGGGGACGCGAGCAGCCGGTCGACCCATTTGGCGCGTTTGTCGGGGTCACGGCTCTCGAGGAACGCCTTCGCTTCGGCCTCGGTGGGGATGGTGCCGATGAGGTCGACCGTGACGCGCCGGAGGAACGTCGCGTCGTCGGCGGGCGCCGAGGGCGTCACGTCGCGACGCCTCCACTCGGCCCGGAGCGCCGCGTCGATGGTCGCGGGGCCGAACGCGCCGGGGGCCGGCGACGAAGGCGACGCGCTCGAGGCTGCTGCGACCGGCGCGGGCGAGACCGCGGCCTTGGGGCTGGGAGAACAACCCGACACCGTCGACAGCCACAGCGCGACACACGCGCCGCCGACCACGCGGCGTCTGCTCGAGGATTTCATCGCCGTCAGCATGCGCGAAGATCGACGTCGCGAGCCGGAGAATCATCCCAGGCGCGCGCGTGAACTTGTGTAAACGGCGGCCGGCGTTTCATACACTGTCGCGGCGATGGTCGTTCGGGACGAGCGCGGCGTACCTCAACCTACCCCTCCCCCCGAGGGTCTGGTGCGGGCGGGCATGCGATGGCTCTTCCGTCGCATCTCGCGGATCTACTTTCGCGAGCTCGAGGTCGTGGGCGAGATCCCGACCGGCGACGTGGGCGCGCGTCTCTTTGCGGCCAACCATTTCAACGCGCTCGTCGACCCCATCCTGGTCCTCACGCAGGCGCCGTGTCCCATCTCGCCCGTGGCCAAGAGCACGCTGTGGAAGATCCCGGCGCTGCGCTGGCTGCTCGACGTCGCCGACGCCGTCCCGATCGTGCGTCGACGCGACGATCCCGACAAGAGCGCGGCGGCGAACGACGCCGTCTTCGAGCGCGTCGCGTCGCACCTGAGGCGGGGCGGGAACGTGCTCATCTTTCCGGAGGGCACGAGCCACAACGAGCCCAAGCTCACGACGCTGCGGTCGGGCGCGGGCCGCATGCTGGCGCGTGCCAGGGAAGAGGGCGGTCTGGGCCTCACCTTCCAGGCCGTAGCCCTCGAGTTCGACGAGCGCGACGTCTTCCGCTCGCGCGCGCTCGTGCTGTTCGGCCCCGCCCGACGCGTCACCGACGCGCCCGGCGACGCCGACGTCGCCGAGTGGATCACGCGCACGATCCGCGAGGACCTCCAGGAGCTCCTGGTCGAGGGCGAGACGTGGGAAGAGCGCCGCCGCGTGGCGCGCGTGGCCGAGATCCTCGCGAACGACGCGCGCGACAGCAGCCTCGAGCGATGGAACGCCCTCGGTCGGAAGGTCGAGGAGGCCGTGGCGACGCTGCGCTCGCTCGACGCCGCCGCGGTCGACGAGGTGGGCCGCGAGGTCGACGCGTACTTCGACGTGCTCGCGCGCGCCGGCACGACGGACGCGCTCGTCGCGCGCGGAGGGCAGATCGCCGATCGCACGCGGCTCGGCTCGGCGGCGCGTCTCACCGTCGTGCTCCCGTTCGCCCTCCTCGGGGCCGCCCTCTACTGGCTCCCCTACCAGATCCCCAGGCTCGTCACGCGCCGCTTCGCCGACGATCCCGACGTGTCGTCCACCTACAAGCTCGGCGTGGGGCTCGTCGTCTTCCCGCTGTGGGCTGCGCTCGCCGTCACGGCCGCGTGGACCTGGCTCCCTACCCTCCCCGCCGCGATCGCGACCTCGCTCATCGTGACGTGCCCCTTCGCCGCGCTCGCGTGGCTCGACCGATGGGAGACGCTCGCGGCCAAGTCGCGCCTGCTCCTGCCCACGCGCCGCCGTGACGCGTGGCTCGTCTCGGCGTCGGAGCGGCGACGCGCCCTCTTGGCGCGCATCGACGAGCTCCGCGAGGCCGCCGAACGCGGCTCGGCCTGACCGGTCCGCGCGTGCGATCCGCCATCGCCGCTGCGGCGTAGTGTATGGTGCGACCGATGGCGCTCTCCAGGTGGACTCTGCTCTTGTGCGCGCCGCTCGCGCTCACCGCGTGCCCGAAGAAGACCGACGCCCCCGCGGACGCCCAGGCCGCGCCGCGCGCGGAGGCCGGCGCCGACGCGGGGAGTGACGGCGGCGACGACGACGACGTCAAACCGGCGTACCCGACGGACGTGAAGCCGCACCCGCTCGCGACCAAGCTCTGCGAGGGGCTGCACCACATGCCCGAGACGCGGCGCGCGGAGTGCTGCCACGCGAGCGAGGGCGTCGTGCTGACGAGCGAGTGCGTGCGCGCGCTGAGCGCGGCCCTCGAGGCCAAGGCCGTCACGCTCGCCGAGACAGATGTAGACACATGCATCTCGGCGTTCGCCAAGCTCCACGAGGGCTGCGACTGGGTGGGTCCGTTCGGCCCTGCCCCGCCCACGGAGTGCCAAGGGCTCATCAAGGGGCACGTGGCCAAGGGCGCGCGCTGCCGATCGTCGCTCGAGTGCGAGGGCTCGCTCCGATGCCTCGGCGTCGGTCCCACGACGCTGGGGCGCTGCGGCGACGCGAAGGCGAACGGCGACGCCTGCGGCGGCACCACCGATCCGCTCGCCAACCCGACCCGGCAGACGGCCTACGACACGCAGCACCCCGAGTGCCGCGAGCGCTGCATCAAGCACCGCTGCGGTACCCCGGTGCCCGAGAAGGGTGATTGCGCCATCACGGCCGATTGCGCCGAGGGCCTGCTGTGCGTGCCCGACAAGGGTCTCACCGGCCTGCGCGCCGCGCGCGGCCCCAAGAAGTGCGAGAAGCGCGAGCCCGCCAAGCTCGGACAACCGTGTCCGGGAGGCGCCTGCGAGGGCGGCGCGTCGTGCGTCGGGGGCAAGTGCATCCAGAAGAAGGGCGCGGGCGAGGCGTGCACGCTCGACTTCGAGTGCAAGGGCGGCTGCCTGCGCGCCGACGGCGGCACCAAGGGCACCTGCGGCCCCAAGTGCGAGAGCCGCTGACCCCTCAGCGCTGCATGACGCGCGCGAGCGAGAGCGCGTGCCGCACCTCGGCGGCGCTCAGGCCGGCGCGCTCGGCGAGCTCGTCGACGCGCGGCACGCGGCCGAGCTCCGCGCGCAGATCCCGGCTCGCCGAGATGACACGGCCGAGGTGGCGCTCGCCCTCACCGCCGCGCGGGGCGCGCACCGCCACGCCGCGCGCCTCGATGGCGTCGATCATCGACTCGATCTCGGCGGTCGTGACGGCGATCGCGCCGAGGGCCGCCCCCACGTCGTCGAGCGACACAGCACCCGCGGCCGCGCCGGCGACGAGCGCCTCGACGATGTGTCTCAGGTCTGTGCGCACGCGAGCCTCCGCGCGGCCGAGCCTACACCGTCGGCGCCTTGGGCGCGCGAGGCGCGGGGGTGACGAAGGGGCGCGCGGCCGGCGCTCGGTGCGTCACGTGGGGCGCGAGCACGTCGGTCGGCTCGGGGGACGTCGGAGGCGGCGCGAGCTCTGCCGGCGCGAGCAGCGCCTGGGCCGCGAGCACCAGGGCGGCCCCCAGGCCGACCCAGAACACGCGCCACGCTGCCGACACCATCCGATCCATCGTGCCCACAACCAATGCGAAGCGCGTGCCATTCCGCCGCGAGGGCTCGAGGCGCCGTAAGTACTGGATCTGCATGACTTCCCCCACGAGCGTCGCGTCCGCGCTCGTGACAGTCCGTCGGCTCTCTGACACCACGCGCGTCATCCTGGCAACGGCCGCGGCGACGGCGCGCCGTCAGGGAAGGTTCGCCTCACACCCGCGTATGTGGGAGCGCGATGCCTGCAGCCCTTCAAGCGCCCCACACGCCTCCGTTCGCGCAACCCCAAGCGCCCCACTACCCGCCGCAGGCTCAGCCGTACCCGCAGCCATTCGCACAACCCCACGCGCCCGCCTTCGCGCAAGCGCAAGCGCCCGCGTTCGCGCAAGCGCCCGCGCCCGCCTTCGCGCAAGCGCCCGCGCCCGCGCCCGCCTTCGCGCCCGCGCCCGCCTTCGCGCCCGC
>JAGQJA010000785.1 GCA_020430845.1 Myxococcales bacterium | reverse complement strand
CGGCCTTGCCAGCCTCGCGGATGGCCGTGATCCACGCTTGCACCTGGCGAGCGCGAACGCACGCCACGCACGGGCATGTTTCCCCGGCTTGATGCTCGCTCCACTGCTCCGCGGTGACCCAAGGCAGGGATTCTGCGCGCCTTTGGCCCAGCGCGATGGTCACGCGCAGGTAGATGTTTCCGCGCGCCGAGAACGCCCCGCCACGGGCCGCGCGCGCCATCAGGCGGCCCGCTCGGCGCGCGCCCCCTCCACGATGTCGCGCAGGCGCATCCGCGCTCGGAACAGCGTACCGCGTGCGGGGAGTCCGCTCGCCTCGAGCGCGTCGTCGCACGTCGAGAGGTCTTCGAGGATCTCGGCGAGCGCATCGCGAACGGCGGGGGGGAGGTCGGTCTTCGTCGTCGTCGTCGTCTTGGTCATGGTGTCTCCTCTCGTGGTGGTGGTCAGGCCTTTCGGCGCGGGCGCCCCATGCGCGTGGGCACGACCGGCGGCGGCTCGTCGCCGAACAGCCGGGCGTACTCTCGCGCGAGCAAGCGCCGCACGTAGCGGCCAACCGAGTCGTCCGTGAGGTCCGCCAGCGCGTGCGCCTGGAGGATCTCCTCGTCGTTCATGCGGAGGCTCAGCGTCCGCTCTCGTTGCTTCGTGCTCATATAGCCCCCCAACATGAACACCCCCGCGACACCTGTCACGACGCAGGTCGTCAAACGACCGTGCCGACGCGCGTCAAGTGTTTAACTTTTAAGCGAAACTTTCTCTGTCGATTTCTTCAGCTCGCGTATGCGGGCGAGCTGCTCGGTGCGTGCGGAGCGCGTGGCGATGAGCGTCAGGAGGCGCATCAGCTTGTTGATCCGCAGCTCGGCCGGCGGGTCGGCATAGCCCCCCATCGCGTCGAGGTGACGCACGATCTCCCTGTCCTCGAGCTCGGCGTGCTGTATGTTCGTGATGTTGTCGTCCGACGTGGTCTCCGCGTCGAACAGCTCGACCTCGAGGACCATGGCTCGGCTCACATCGGTGAGCGCTGCGAGTAGGGGGATCAGGGCTGCGTGGTAGCGGTCGGTGGAAATCACTGGAACCTCATCTCTGCGATGTCGGTGAAGTCGATGGCGACGGCGTGGAAGGTGTTGCCCTTGGGGGTGATGGGCTCGAAGTAGATGGGCGACGCGTTGATGTCGCCGCCGACCACCACCGGCTTGGGCTCGGCGATCTGCCACTTGGAGTAGGAGTTCGCGGTGCCGATGCGCACGTGCACCATCATGTTTTGCGTGACGTGCGAGGCGTCGCTCATGTCGGGGGCGCGCTTCCATGACTTGGTGATGTCGTCGTTCGCGATCCAGATCCCGTTGTTGTACGCGTCGACCTCGTCCTTCACGAGGATGCGGTCGCCCGTCGAGGTGCTGAACCCGTCGATGGAGATCGAGCCCGTCAGCGGGCCGATCGGCGCAGTCGTCGCGAGCCGCACGTCGGTCTTCCGCTCGCGGATGGCGTAGCCGTCGATGGACGTGCCGGGGACGGCGAAGCGGCCCGGGTTCTCGTCGCGGACCTCGAGCCAGTAGGTGTACTGGCTCACGTCGACCGCGTGGTTCTGGTCGCAGATGTAGACGAACGACTGGGCGTCTCCGCCGAGCACCCATGCGTCGACCGACGCGCGCGCCGGCATCGTGGCCCACCCTTCGGCGTCGGCCGCGATCCCAAAGGAGTCTGGCGTCGTGCTCTTGAGCACCGCCATGTTCCCCTCCGCGTCGAAGCGCACGATGCGCACGCTCGGCATCGTCTCGGGGATGGAGGTGCGCTGGGTCGGGACGCGGAAGGTGACGGTCGCGCGGTCGAGGGTCGACGCGTCCTGCACGCGCAACGAGAGCGCGAGCGGCGGCGCTCGGCGGAGCAGGCCCACGCCGGTCTTCTGGATCGCGGCGGCGAACGCTCGCACGCCAAGCCCCTCGGCCATCGTCGTGACCCACGTGTTGTAGTCGTCGAGGATGTCGTAGGCGCTCGAGACGATGAGATCGTCGTTGTCGTCGAGCAGCGCGCCCGCGTCGGCCACGTCGTTCACGAGCGAGATGTGGTCGGCGAAGTTGGTGACGATCCGGCGAGAGCGGAGCGCGTGGCCCGTCGCGAAGGTCGGCCAGTCGCCCACCCCGAGCACGACGGCGCCGCTCGCGACGTAGAGCGAGCCGCCGTAGGCGATCTTCGTCGGGCCCGTCACGCGGAAGCCGGAGCCCGTGAAGGTGATCGCCGCGGCCGGCGCCCACGTTCCGCCCTTGTCGCCGTTGATCTGACGGTGGACCTTCGACCCGAGGTCGAGCAGGTCGGAGGGCTGGAGCACGTAGCCGTCGATCCACACGGCATCGATCTGCGTACGGACGAACGCGCTCACGTTGGCCCACCCGCAAGCGCGGCGACGAGCGGGTCGGCCGCGGCCACACCGACCTCCGCGCGTGCCCCGCGGGCGAGCGCCGCGGCGGCGTCCCTGGGATCCGCCCGCGCGATGACGGCGTTTTCGGCGCGCCTGCGGGCGTCGGCCTCTGCGACACGGGCTTGGTGTGCCCGTCGCTCGGCGAGCTCCGACGGGGAGTAGATGGGGCGGCCGGTCTCGTCTCGCTTGCCCTCGTCGTCGGCAGACCACCGGGCGATGCACCCGGCGGCGTGGTCGGCAGACTCGACTCCGAGCGCCGCGTCGATGTCGGCGAGCGAGCACGAGCGCATGAGGACGCGCGCGCGCTGCGACGCGTCTTGCCGGCCGAGCTCGAACGCCCGCACCTCTGCAACCACCTGCGCGAGTTCCCGAACGGCCGCGGTCACGCGTGCCTGTACCGCGACGTCGAGCGATGCCTGCGTGCGCTCGTGTAGCTCACGCAGCTTGGTGCGGCGGCCCTCGGCCTCGCGCTCGGCCTCTTCGGCGCGTTCGGCTGCTGCCCGCTCTCGGGCACGACCGATGCGCGCCTCCGCGACGGCGAGCGCCTCGCGCGCGTCGCGTTCCTTCGTCGCGAGCTTGGCGTCGGCGGGGGCCTTCTCGAGCTCGTCGAGCGTCTTGGCGTGAGCGGCACGAAGCGCGGCGAGGTCGGGGGGGGACTTGAGCTTGTTTATGAGTGTGCTGATCAGCATGGGGACTCCTAGTTGGTCTTCGTCTGGTCGATCTTCTGGAGCCAGACGTTCCGTCGGGCCTCGGGCCCGAAGACCGGATCGCGCAGCAGGTCGTGAGCGTGCTTGAGCTGGCGCATGGTGATGTCGGTCTCTTCCTTGGCCTCGCGTAGGCGCCGCTCGAGCTCACGAACATCTGCGCGGAGATGGCGGATGATCACGTCCTTGGTGTCGTCGTCGCGCTTCACGAGTCGTCTCCGTCGTAGGACCAGCCGGGCCCTTCGTCGGGCGGACCTCCCATCAGCGCGGTGAAGATCTCCCCGAGATCGGTGGGTGGCGGCTGGCGCCTCGCCATCTCGCGCGCGAAGACAACACCCAGGTCGTCGGTCGGCAGGCCGACGTCCGGAGCGTCGTCGACGTCCGGAGCTTCGTCGTCGTCGTCGTCGTCGGCCTCCATCCAGCGCTCGAAGATCGAGCCCAGCGACTCGCCCGGCTGACTCCGGACAGTCGGCCCCCACTCGCGCTCGAAGATCGAGCCCAGCGTGTCGGACGGGTCGACGTGCGTGCTGGGGTACAGCTGGCGCGCGAAGATGTCGCCGAGGTCCGCCGTCGGCTCGCGGAGCCCGAGGGCCTTCATCTTCGCGAGGGCCTCAGGGTTGGCCGGGATGGTGACGACGCTGATCTCGTGCAGCTCGTTGTCGCTGAGCACGGTGACCTCCTTGCCGTCGCGCGTCTCGCGCCGCACGGTGCGCGGCGCGAACCCGACGGACACGGCCCGCAGGATCTGCGCCTGAACGAGTTGCCAGACGCGCTCGGCCACCGGGTTTTGGCTGGCCGTCGCGAACTGGATCGTGCACTCGAGCTTGCCGCCCGAGACGCCGACCGCCGTGCACATGCCGATCGGGAGCTCGCGCGACTGGTGGCCGTAGAGGACGATGGGGTTGGCTCGGTAGCGGGCGAGGTCCCACACCTGTTCGACGATCTCGCCGTAGCTGTCGATGGCATCGGTAGAAGCCACGAACGTCGCTGAGCGTTTCTCGTACGAGCGGACGAGCAGAGGGATGGAGCGCGTGGTCATAGGCTCAGTCCTCCTCGTCGTCGTCGCCGTTCATCTCGCGCTCGAAGAGAGCGCCGAGGTCCTCGACCGGCGAGGGCTCACCGGACGGCGACGTGATCACCGCGGGCCCGAGCATGTTCAGGGGGAGCGCTTGGGCGATGAACTTCCGGTACTTCTCGATGTTCTCGCGCGCCATCTCGCGGTACGTGTCGCGCTGGTAGGGCGCGATGCG
>JAGQJA010000784.1 GCA_020430845.1 Myxococcales bacterium | reverse complement strand
CGAGCAGACCGAGCGCGACGAGCCAGGAGATACGTCCGAGCTTCATGCCTCGAGCATACCACCGCGGAGCGTCGGCCCGACCCTGCGCGCCGTAGGGTGGTATGAGAGGGCGTGGCCCGGTGGCGCGCGCCGATCGCTCTGTCTTGCTTCGTCGCCGCGCTCTGGGCGTCGACGGACGCCCGCGCCGAGGACCGTCGTGGCGACGACGATCGCCTGTTCTACAAGGGGCGCGACTACGGGTCCGAGTCGCTCTACAACCCGCTCTGGGTCGTGGCGAACCGCGGCTTCGACGTGCTGCAGGTCCGACCGGGCAACCGCAGCGTGTACGAGCAGGCGTACCTCACGGACGTGCGCAACGTGCTCGAGAGCGTGTCCTCGCCCTTCAAGGCCATCTCGGCCTACGGCACGGAGCGGTTCGTACGCGAGGAGCTGCTGCCGCTCTCGTGGAGGCCGTCGACGGCGCGGTGGATCCCCAACTACAGCCTGCACCTCCTGGGCGGAGGGCAGGCCTACGCCGAGCTGCGCGAGTGGTACATGGCCCACGACGCGTCCGCGCCCGTCTCGACGGTGTTCTCGATCGCGACCGTGTACACGGCGGCGCTCGTGAACGAGGCGATCGAGAACAAGCGCGCGCGCACGCCCAACACCGACGCCATCGCCGACCTCTGCGTCTTCGATCTCTTGGGCATCGTGCTCTTCAGCGTCAAGCCCGTGCGCCGCTTCTTCGCCAAGCAGCTCCACATGGTGGACTGGTCGCTGCAGCCCACGGTCACGTTCCCCCACGGAGACATGTACAATGCAGGCAATTACTACGCCTACAAGCTGGCCTTGCCGTTCGAGGAGCGCCTGCGCCTCTTCGGCTACATGGGCTTCTCGTCGATGGGCGGCCTCTCGCTGGTGCTCGCGCGCGGGTACTCGGTCTCGGCGGCGTTCGGCGGCCGGGTGGGCAGCTTCGACTACACGCCCACCGGCGTCGCCATCACGACCCGCCCCACGGGAGCGATCTTCGTCGATCGAAACGACTCGCTCCTGGTGAAGGTGCAGGTCGCCGACCAGCGCGACTACGCGCTCGACGTCAACGTCTACCCGAACGCGTTCGGAGGGTTCTTCGGCGGCTTCGGGTTCTTCACGTGGGTGGGCAGCGACGGCAAGTACGTCGGCGGCCTGTCGTACGCCAAGGGGCTCGGCGTCGGCGTCGGCGCAGGTACACGCTGACGCAGGCGCGGCGGCCGTCAGAACTTGAGCCCGAGCGTGTTCTTGACCTCCAGGTCGAGCGGACGCACACCGCCCGGCGGCTCGTGGTCGTAGCGCATCACGAGCCCCACGCGGGCGACGAGCATCTTCGTGATCGCGAAGCTCGCCAGCGACTCGTGCAGCACGCGAAAGTCGTGCGGACGGTCGAAGCGCGGCTGCATGTACGTCACGGTGCTCACCGAGCTCGCCTTGGTGATGGCGTAGTTCGCGCCCAGGTAGGTGCTCGAGCGGTGCCAGCGGTCGCTCTCGCGCGGAAACGGCTCCTCCTCGGCGATGACCTCACCCTCGAGCAGGTACGTCGTCCCGGCGAACAGCTCGATGTCGTCGGTCGTCAAGAAGGGCACGCGCACGCCCGCGCCGAGGACGTTGCGGAACAGCAGGCGCCGAAAGCGATCGTGCTGCCCTTGCACCAGCGCCTCGAGCGCGAGCAGCGGATGGATCAAATAATTGTATCGTACATGCGCCATGTAGCGCGCGACCGTGGGCTTGCCGCCGAACTCCGTGTAGTCGCCCGTGGCCTTGCCGAAGAGCAGGTGCGGATCGAACACCGTCCCCGCAAAGATCGACGCACCGGCGATCGTCCCGTTGATGTTGCCTCTGCGCGTGACGAGCGAGCCGTCGACCCAGAGGAACGTGGGGTGCTTCTTGGTCTGGCTGCGGAGCGCTTCGGCGTTGACCTGGGCGCGCGCAGGCCGCGCGCACGACAGCAGCACGAGCACGAACGAGACAAAGAGCACGACGCGGCGGAGAGCAGCCCTCATGGACCGCCTTTTCGACCACGAGCGAGGCCCGCGTCAACCGCTCATCGTGCGTCACATCGTGCGCAGGTACTCGATCACGTCGCGCTCGTCGTCCGGCGACAGCGGCAACCCGAGGCGCGTCACGATGTGGTGCACCGCGTCCTCGATGCGATCGTAACGACCGTCGTGGAAGAAGATCGCGTTGTCCCACACGTTGACGAGCGAGGGCGCCTTGAACTCGGACTTCTTGCGGTCGGGACGCGCGCGGAAGTCGAGCGTCTTCTGCACCGGGTCCGCAGCGCCGAGATCGCGGTCGCCGCGGATCGCGCGGAGCACGGTGGCCTCGGCCGGGCTGAAGAGGCTCTCGAAGAACGGCGCCAGGATGACGCGCGCGTCGTCGGTCGCGGTGCCCACGTCGTAGAGCCCGGGCCCCTTCTCGTCGCCGCCGCCCCACGGGCTCGCAGGGTCGGCGTGGCCGCTCGTGGCGCGCTCGCCTTCGTGGCATCCCGCGCACGCCCTCTTGAAGACGGCGCGTCCGCGCTCCACGCGGGCTCTGTCGGTCGGCGGTGACTGGAGCTTGGGGATCCCCCACGCGACGTACCGGGCGAGCGCGCGCGCGTCGGCGTCGCCGAGCGTACCGCCCAGCCGCTCCGCGCCGATCACGACGGCGAACTCGAGCGCGTCGACGTGCGTCCCCTGCGCGTGGAGCCAGCCGCGTCCCCCCACGCCGCCTCGGAGGGACATCGTCCGGCGCTCCCCCTCCATCGTGCCCCACATGCTGCCGTCGGTGCTGCCGTCCGGGTGGCAGCTCGCGCACGCGCCGAGCCGGTTGGCGCTCACCGGGTACTTGTCGGGGTTGGCCGACGAGAAGAGCACCTTGCCGCGTCGCAGCTCGGGATCCATCGTGTCGACGAACAGCGGGATCTGCGCCGTCTCGCGGAGCGCGGGCTTGTCGGCGATGTCTCGCACGACCCGCGTGAGGACCTTGGCGCCGAACGCGACGCCGACCTGGGGGATGTCCTTCACCTCTTCGTACGCGTAGGGCACGTACGAGGGCGCCGGGAGCGCGCCGTCGGTCGCGTACGCCGACGTGTCGATCACCGACACGAAGGGGGAGCTCTCGTAGGAGACGTACGCCTTGCGACCGTCGGCCGTGACGACGATGCCGACGGGGCTCGATCCGCTGAGCGTGAAGTGCCGCTGCGTCGCCGGGTGGAACGTCGCCGCGTCGCCCACCGCGATCTCGTCGGCGGAGTGCGAGAGGTAGAGCGCGCGCCGCGCTCCGCGCGTGAACGCGACCTGACGGATCACGCCGCTCTCGGTGAGGCCCGACATGCCCGACGGAAACGCCAAGAAGCGGTTGGCTTGCTTGCCGGGTTGGCTCGGGACGAGGTCGCGCGTCACCCACTCGAGCTCGCTCTGGAACCGCGCGCACCGCAGGTACTGCGGGGACGTGTCGCGCTCGACGCCGCCGGGCGCGATCGCGCGGTCGACGTCGGCGCCGTCGCGCGCATCGAAGAGGAAGACGAACGGCGGGAGCAGCTCGGCGGGCTTGACGGCGGCGAGGTTGGCGAGCGACGGGTCGGACTTGGG
>JAGQJA010000783.1 GCA_020430845.1 Myxococcales bacterium | reverse complement strand
GCCTGCGACGCGTCGGACAAGCTCGCGAGGCGATAGCCGATCCCGAGCTCGGCGTCGGCGATCGACGACGCCGTCATCGTCCCCGCGTCGCTCGTGACCACGTGCCTCGGCGCGAGCGCGGCGCCGGCCGAGAAGTACAGCCCGCGCGATCGGTCTCCGAGCGAGTACTGCGCGAGCAGCGGCAAGCGCAGGAACCACGAGGAGCAACCGCTGCAATCCGAAGGCGCGCCCCCGACCCCGCCGCGGGCGCCGCCGACGATCCCGAACGACGGCGTGAAGTAGTACCCCAACCGCGCGTCGAGCCCGACGCCGCCGGGATACATCTCCACACCTCTCACGACCTCTCCGCCCGTCGCCATGCCGACGCCCGCGACGCTCCACACGAAGCCGTCTGGAGCGGTTTCGCTGGGGCGCCGGGGCGTCTCTTCCTCGGCGTGCCCGCTGGCGGCCCAGGAGAGGAGGGCCATGGCAGAGCCAATGATGGCGACGCGTCGCATGCCCCCTTGTCGACCGAAGCCGACGGCGGTTGTGTGGTGACGTGGCCGTGCCCTACGCTGGGCGCAGATGATCAACCCGCGAGCATTGATCCAGGCCGCTGTTGGTTACGTCCGCAAGAACCCCGACGAGGTCGTCCGCGTCGCCGTCAACGCGGCGGGGCTGCGCTTCGGCGTCCCGCTCGCGAGCCTGCGTTGGCTCGCGGGGCAGATCCAGGGGAAGAAGGCGCCGAAGGACGTAGAGATCACCAGCGCGCCGCCCGCGTTGCGCCTCAGCGCGGTCGTCGACGCGATGGGCACCGCGGTGCGCGCGTCGGCGTCGATCAAGATCGACGAGATCAGCATCTCGTCCGAGGCCGTGCGCATCGGCGTGCGCCTGCGCGAGGTCAAGCTGGCGCTCGTGGGCGACAGCGACTCGCCCGTCGCGACGCTCATCAAGTCGGGCGCGCTCGATCTCTCCAAGCCGGGCAACCTCGTCAAGTTCGTCCCCAAGCGTCCGCCCGCGATCGTCGAGGCCGAGGACGATCGCGTCGTGCTCGACCTCCTCAAGGTGCCCAAGCTCGCGCAGAACCCGCGCTTCAAGCGCTTGCTCGAGGTGCTCTCGCCCGTGGTGGGCATCCGCGCCATCGAGACCGATCGCGACCACCTCTACGTGAAGCTGCGCGCCACGCCGGCCGGTCTGCCCGCGGCGCTCATCAACCTGCGCGGCCGCTGAGCGCCTGCAGCGCCGTCAGTTCATCGGCACGAACCGGAACGCGTGCGAGGCCGGGCCGCGCCCGTTGGGACCGGCGGCGTTGATCGTGTGGCCCACGAGCGTGCCCACCACGCACGAGTCGATGGCCGCGTTCTTGAACGTCGACGACTTGAGCTTCGCGTGGCGCGGGAGCTGGTCGATGATCTCGTAGTCGACGACGATCACGCCCTCGGGCTGATCCTTGAGCGTGCCGAACGCGCGCTCGTAGCAGCGGAGGTACTCCCACGCGCTCCACTCGATCGCGCTCTTGACGACGGCGTCGGTGACGTTGCTCCCGTTCGACGCGACGCGCGCGAGCAGGCGCACGTGCCGCCCGTCTTTCATCGTCCACGACGCGGGGCCGCCGTGCTCGGTGGGGTTCGAGAAGCCGCCGGAGAGCGCAGTGGCCGAAGCGGGGGCGCGCGCGGACGCGAGGGCGGGGGCGTGCGCGGACG
>JAGQJA010000100.1:12066-17239 GCA_020430845.1 Myxococcales bacterium | reverse complement strand
CTACCTGCGCGACAACATGAAGTTCAGCGCGCTCGACTACGTGCAGAAGGAGCTCAACTTCGCCATCGTCGACGAGGTCGACTCCATCCTGGTCGACGAGGCGCGCACGCCGCTCATCATCAGCGGCCAGGCCGAGGCCTCGAGCCAGAAGTACCGCAGCATCAACGACGTCATCCCGCGCCTGCGCAAAGACGAGCACTACGTCGTCGACGAGAAGGGCCACAGCGTGACCCTCACCGACGACGGCGTCGACATGGCGCAGAAGCTGATGGGCATCAGCAACCTGTACGACCCGGTCAACCTCGAGTCGCTGCACATCCTCAACCAGTGCCTGCGCGCGCACACGCTGTACAAGCGCGACGTGAACTACCTGGTCAACGACGAGGGCAAGGTCCTCATCATCGACGAGTTCACCGGGCGCGTCCTGCCGGGTCGCCGCTGGTCCGACGGCCTGCACCAGGCGGTCGAGGCCAAGGAGCAGGTGCCGATCCAGGAAGAGACGCGCACGATGGCGACGATCACCTTCCAGAACCTCTTCCGCATCTACAAGAAGCTCTCGGGCATGACGGGCACGGCCGAGACCGAGGCCGAAGAGTTCCACAAGACGTACAAGCTCAACGTCGTCGTCTGCCCGACCAACAAGCCCGTCATCCGCGAGGACCACCAAGACCTCGTCTACAAGACGGAGCGCGAGAAGTTCACCGCCGTGACGGCGGAGCTGCTCGAGTGCCACGAGAAGGGCCAGCCCGTGCTCGTGGGCACCACCAGCGTCGAGAAGAGCAACGCGATCGCGAAGATCCTCAAGAAGAAGGGCATCCCGCACGCCGTCCTCAACGCCAAGCAGCACGAGAAGGAGGCCTTCGTCGTCGCGCAGGCAGGCCGCAAGGGCGCCATCACCGTCTCGACCAACATGGCCGGGCGAGGCACCGACATCATCCTCGGCGGCAACGCCGAGATGGTCGCCAAGCTCGACTTCTTGGAGCAGGGGCGCGATCCCGATGCGGAGCGCGAGGAGTTCGAGCAGCTCGTGCAGAAGTACGAGGCGAGCTGCAAGAAGGAGGGCGACGAGGTGCGCGCCATCGGCGGGCTGCACATCATCGGCACCGAGCGCCACGAGTCACGCCGCATCGACAACCAGCTGCGCGGCCGCGCAGGCCGCCAGGGCGACCCGGGCTCGAGCCGCTTCTACCTGTCGCTCGAAGACGACCTCATGCGCATCTTTGCGGGCGACAAGGTCAAGGGGCTCATGGAGCGCATGGGCATGCCCGACGACGAGCCCATCGAGCACCCGTGGGTGTCCAAGAGCATCCTCGACGCGCAGTCCAAGGTCGAGGGCCGCAACTTCGACATCCGCAAGAACCTGCTCGAGTACGACGACGTCATGAACGAGCAGCGCAAGACGGTCTACAAGATCCGTCAGCAGCTCCTCCTCGGCGTCTACTACCCCGAGATCCTGGGCGACGACGGCAAGCCGAGCGGCAAGATGCGCGAGATCCAGACGCTCGATCGCATCGCCGAAGAGATCAAGGACGCCGTCGCCGAGATGATCCTCTTCTACGCGGCGCAGGGCCTCGAAGAGGGCGCGCGCCCCAAGAAGCTCGAGGACATCAAGCACATCAGCGACGACCAGCTCGAGGCGCTCCGCGCGTCGGTCTACGAGTACTGGGGCTACCGCTTCGACTACGACAAGGGCGACGGCGAGGAGCCGGCCGACGTCGTCGAGCGCCTCGTCGAGGAGCTCCCGTACAGCCTCACGATGCAGCGCGAGCGCCTGCTCGACCTCGTCGACGGCATCATCGGCGCCGTCGTCGAAGAGAGCTGCCCCGCCAACAAGCCCCCCGAGGACTGGGACTGGAAGGGCATGCGCGCGGCGTTCATCGAGCACTTCGGCTCCAAGCCCGAGGAGTTCGACCACATCCACGACCTCGACGACCTGGCGCACAACCTCTACTCGCAGGCCTACGCGCTGCTCGAGGCCAAGGAGAAGGAGGTCGGCACCGAGCTGTTCCTCCGCGTGTTCCGCCACTTCTACCTCGAGGAGATCGACCGGCAGTGGGTCGACCACCTCACGGCGATGGAGCACCTCCGCGACGGCATCGGCCTGCGCGGCTACGGCCAGCGCGACCCGAAGCAGGAGTACAAGAAGGAGGGCTTCGAGATCTTCGTGACCATGATGGCGACGACGAGCAGCAACGTCATCACCAAGATCATGAAGGTCAAGGTGCAGCAGGAGTCGGAGATCGCGCGCATCGAGCGCGAGGACTACGAGCGGCACGCACGCCAGGCGCAGGCGATGCAGCTGCGTCACGGCGGAGAGGTCGAGGGCGGCGACGAGCCCCCCCCGCCGCCGCCGCGCCGGCAGATCTCGGCCCCGCCGGCCCGCAAAGGCCCGTCGATCAGCCGCAACGACCTCTGCCCCTGCGGCAGCGGCGAGAAGTTCAAGAGCTGCCACGGCGCCGCCCTCGAAGAAGAAGACGACGCCCAGGCCTGAGGCCTCACACAATCTCTGGATCATGCCCGCGCGACGTTGCTAGAGTCGCGCGCATGTCGAGCTCCATCCTTCGGTCCGCCCGGGCTGTCGCCTTCGTCGCTCTCGCCGCGTCCAGCGCCTTCGTGGTCACCGGCTGCGGGGGAGGTGGCGACCCCAAGACCGCGAAGGTCACGGCCGGCCCCATGCCCGATGGCGAGGAGTGGGCGGGCGTCTACTTCCACCCGGTGTACGGCTACCTCCACCTGGTCACCGAGGGCTCGAACATCCGCGGCAAGTGGAAGCGCGCCAACGGGAGCCACTGGGGCGAGCTCAGCGGTACGGCCGGCGGCAACGTCGCGCACTTCCGCTGGAAGGAGCACCAGATCGGTCTCGTCGGCGCGGCCGCCACGAGCGAGGGCCGCGGGTACTTCGTCTACAAGGTCAACAAGGACAACATCGGCGAGCTCGACGGTCAGTTCGGCCTGGGCGCCAGCGAGGTCGGCAGCGACTGGCACCAGATCAAGCAGAACAAGATGAAGCCCGACCTGAACTCGGTCGGCGGCGACGCCGAGGGTCCGTCGGTCGGCAGCGACTGGAAGTAACGGCGCCGCTTCTCTCGGCCGGAAAAGCGCGCTAAACGGCGTGCATGCCGGTCTCCCTCGAGCACCCCGATACGTTCGTTCGTCGCCACGTCGGCCCCCAGCCCGGCGAGCAGCGCGACATGCTGCGCGCGATGGACCTCGCGTCCCTCGACGCGCTGATCGCCGAGACGGTCCCCGCCTCGATCCGCGTCGCCAAGAAGCTCGATCTGCCGCCGGCCATCGGCGAGGCGGCCGTGCTCGAGCGAGCGCGCGCGCTCGGGGCCAAGAACGAGGTGTGGCGATCGTACCTGGGGCTCGGGTACTCGGCCTGCATCACGCCCCCGGTCATCCTGCGCAACATCGTGCAGAACCCCGGCTGGTACACGCAGTACACGCCGTACCAGGCCGAGATCGCGCAGGGGCGCCTCGAGGCGCTGCTCAACTTCCAGACGATGGTCTCCGACCTCACCGGTCTGCCCGTCGCCAACGCTTCGCTGCTCGACGAAGGCACGGCCGCCGCCGAGGCCATGCACCTGGCGTACGAGCACAAGGGCGCCGACGATCGCGTCGCGTTCTTGGTCTCGGACAAGTGCCACCCGCAGACGATCGACGTCGTCAAGACGCGCGCCGAGCCGGTGGGCATCGAGGTCGTCGTCGCCGACGTCTCCACAGCGGACCTGTCGGCCAAGGCCTACTTCGGCGTGCTCGTGCAGTACCCGGCGACCGACGGGGCCGTGGTCGATCACCGCGCGCTCGCCGAAGCCGTGCACGCGTCCGGGGCGATGCTCGTCATGGCCGCCGACCTGCTCGCGCTCGCGCTCCTCACTTCGCCCGGTGAGCTGGGCGCGGACATCGCGGTCGGGAGCTCGCAGCGCTTCGGCGTGCCGCTCGGCTACGGCGGCCCACACGCGGCGTACTTTGCGACCAAGCAGGACTACGTGCGCAAGCTGCCCGGCCGGATCATCGGCGTGAGCGAGGACGCGCACGGCCGCCCTGCCCTGCGCATGGCGCTCCAGACGCGCGAGCAGCACATCCGACGCGAGCGCGCGACGAGCAACATCTGCACGGCGCAGGCGCTGCTCGCCGTCGTCGCCAGCATGTACGCCGTGTACCACGGACCCGACGGCATCCGCCGTATCGCCGAGCGGGTGCACGGGTGCGCGTGCGTGCTGGCCGCCGGCCTGCGCGAGCTGGGCGTCGCCGTGGCCGACCAGGCGTTCTTCGACACCGTGCGCGTCGAGGGCAGCGAGAAACATGTAGATGCATGGATCGCGGCCGCCGCGGACCGCCGCATCAACCTGCGCCGCGTCGCCCCCGGCGCGCTCGTCGTCGCGCTCGACGAGACCACGGGCCCGCTCGACCTGGCCGACCTGCTCGACGCGTTCGCCGCCCCGCTCGGCAAGAGCGCGCCCGCGGTCGACGCCCTCGCCGCGCGCACCGACCTCGCCATCCCCGAGGCGCTGGCGCGCACGTCGCCCATCCTCACGCACCCCATCTTCTCCACGTACCGCTCCGAGACGGAGATGCTCCGGTACATGCGCAAGCTCGAGGGCCGCGACCTGAGCCTCTGCCACTCGATGATCCCGCTCGGGTCGTGCACGATGAAGCTCAACGCGACCGCGGAGATGATGCCCATCACCGACGCGGCGTGGAACGCCATCCACCCGTTCGCCCCGCGCGAGCAGGCCCGCGGCTACGCGCAGATGCTCGGTGAGACCGAGGCGGCGCTCTCGGAGATCACGGGCTTCGCGGCGATGAGCCTCCAGCCCAACTCGGGCGCGCAGGGTGAGTACGCGGGGCTGCTCGTCATCCGCAAGTACCACGCGTCGCGCGGGCAGGCTCATCGCGACGTGTGTCTCATCCCGTCGTCGGCGCACGGCACCAACCCGGCGTCGGCCGTGATGGCCGGCATGAAGGTCGTCGTGGTCAAGTGCGACACGTCGGGCAACATCGACGTGGCCGACCTCGAGGCGCGCGCCGCCGAGCACGCCGACAACCTCGCCGCGCTCATGCTCACGTACCCGTCGACGCACGGCGTGTTCGAGGAGGGGGTCAAGCGCGTCTGCCAGATCATCCACGACCGCGGCGGCCAGGTGTACATGGACGGCGCCAACATGAACGC
>JAGQJA010000100.1:0-11966 GCA_020430845.1 Myxococcales bacterium | reverse complement strand
ATGGGCCCGATCGGCGTGGCCAAGCACCTTGTGCCGCACCTGCCGCGCCTGCCGGTCTTCGACACCGAGGCCGACAAACCCGACGCGATCGGCCCGGTGTCGGCCGCGCCGTGGGGCAGCGCGAGCATCGTGCTCATCTCGTGGGCGTACATCTGCATGATGGGTGAGCCCGGGCTCACCGAGGCCACGCAGGTGGCGATCCTCAACGCCAACTACGTCGCGCACCGCCTGCGAGATCACTACGACGTGGTGTACCGCGGGGCGAACGGGCGCGTGGCGCACGAGTGCATCCTCGACATGCGCGCCTTCAAGAAGTCGGCGGGCATCGAGGTCGACGACATTGCCAAGCGCCTCATGGACTACGGCTTCCACGCGCCGACGATGTCGTTCCCCATCGCGGGCACGCTCATGGTGGAGCCGACCGAGAGCGAGTGCCGCGCCGAGCTCGACCGCTTCTGCGACGCGATGATCGCCATCCGCGCCGAGATCCGCGCCGTCGAGGAGGGCAAGTGGCCCAAGGAGGACAACCCCCTCAAGCACGCGCCGCATACCATCGAGGCGACGACGGCGGCCGAGTGGACGCACGCGTACGCGCGCGAGGTGGGGCTCTTTCCGGCCGCCTCGACGCGCGACGCCAAGTTCTTCCCGCACGTGGGTCGGCTCAACAACGCGCTCGGCGATCGGAAGCTCATCTGCACGTGCCCGCCGATCGAGAGCTACGCGGCGGAGTGACGCGGTCGCCCGGGGGGCGCGTTACTTCGCCAGGATGCGCCAGCGCTCTTCGACCTGCTTGCCGTCGCGCACGAAGCGCATCGTGATCGTGCCGGCGGCGCGGTCGACGGTGAGCGTGCGCTCGATCTCCGGCGCGTTCGGGCGCGCGGGATCGACGTTGGTGTAGGCGCCGTCCTGCACAGGGCTGGTCCCCGTCGGGCCACCGCAAGAGCCGGACGAGGCGGGCGCGCCGGACGACGACGACGACGCCGTGGGCGAGTCGCCCGACGAGGACGAGCTGGAGGGCGAGGGCGGGTCCTGAGACGACTCGACGGTGCACGCCGCCGCGGCGAGCGCGCCGGCGACGGCCAGGAGGAGAGCCAGACGATCACTTCGCACGGAGGAACTCCTCGGTGCGGTCGGCGCTGTAGAAGGAGAGCCCGTCGCGCGTGCGGACGACCTGCGCGGTGTCTGCCTTCGCGTCGACGGCCGCGCCGTCTTCGGTCACGGACTCGAGCTCGAGGCGCAGCACCTCGGGCTGCGGGGGGATGGCGGCGCTGGCGGCGCGCTCCGACAAGAGATGTGCGCTCGAGGCGATCGAGACGATCGCAGCGGAGAGGATGAGGATGCGACGGGACATGCGCAGAGAAAGAGCAACGCGTGTGCCGTCCGAGGACGTCGGCTCGCCTGCGCGCTCTTGCGCGATCTTCGGCGGGTGTGCGGCGTTCCGGGGCGCGGCTGGGGCATGCCCCCACCATGGCCCGCTCGTCTCGCGTGGCACACGGCCTGGCCCGCCCAGCTCCTCACGTCTCCGACGCGTCCCGTAGGTGTTCGTGCGCGAAGGTGGTCACTCTAGTGACATGGTGCATGGACCACCCACACCTGTGGAAAGGTACGCAACATCCGGGCATAACTGCTTGAAATGACACCACTGGAATCCGGTTCCATCGGACGTTGCCTAGGGAACAACGCTTGCTCAGGGACCCGACCATGCGCCGCCTGCTCGCTCCCTCCCTGGTCCTCGCCCTCGCCATCCCCGCCGTCGCCTGCGGCGGCTCCGACGGAGGGCAGAGCCCTCCCGCGCTCGGAGGCGAGATAGGAGGAGACGGCGCAGGCGGCCCCGGCGGACGCGGTCCGATCACGATCGGCCCCGACGGTCTGCCGGTGGGGCCCGACGGAAAGCCCGTCCCGCCCAAGCTCGACGGCCGCTACGAGCTGTCGAACCAGTTCGACCTCACGACCGCCGGCATCTTCCCCGACGCCGCCAACGACACGCTCAAGGCTCTCTCCAACTTCCGCGAGAAGCCGTCGCAGACGCTCGTCGATCTGCTCGACGTCGCGAACGTGCCCGTGGTGCCCAACCTGCTCAACGCGATCCCCTCGCCCATCCGCGGCCTGGTGCTCGGCTACATCGACGATCACGTCTTCAAGGCGCTCTACAAGAACGTCCCCGTCACCAAGACGATCACGGGCGTGCTCGACGATCTCGCGACGCTCACCACCAAGTTCCAGCTCGTCACCACGCTCGACCTGCCCGAGGGCGACGCGATCGGCGACGCGCGCGCGCACCACGCCTTCAAGGGGGTCGCGTACGACTGGAGCCAGCAGCGCCACGTCGTGGAGGCGCCCCAGGTCGTGCAGGGCCTGCAGGTGATCCCCGTCGAGGCCAACGCGGTCGCCCTCGAGAAGCGCTCGACCGAGCTCGAGACCGGACGGCTCGCCCTGGGCGATCACACGTTCAGCGTGCCGATCGGCTCGTTCGCGGTGTTCGCCGCCGACTGGCTCTCGCGCGAGAAGTTCGGCGCCGCCGACCTGCGCGACGCCATCGGAAAGGTGATCGACTGCAAGGCGATGGCGCTGGCCGTGTCCAAGCGCTGCATCGACCCCGTCGGCCCGGGAAAGATCTGCGTCGATCACGAGCGCGAGCTCGAGAACATGTGCAAGGTGGGCCTCGACGTGCTCGTCTCGACGCTCAAGAGTCAGATCAAGCGGCTCGACCTTCCGATCCTGCGGCTCGAGGACGGGCAGGCGCAGATGTGGGACGCGCCGACCGAGGGCGCGCCGCTCGACGCCGTCGTCGATCGCCTCGACAAGGGCTACTGGACGTCGTTCATCCGCGTCGGCTCCGAAGAGAAGCCCGTGCTTTCGTCGTTCACCGGCGTGCGCGTCGGCGACTACGCCCCACCCGCGGTCCCCTGACGCGGAGCGCGCCGCTCAGGCCGGCTCGAGATCGATGTCGCAGTTGAGCTCGCCCGCGAGCTCTTCGAGGCACGCGCGCAGCTTCTTGACCGCCACGGCCTTGGGCACCGTGATGCGCATCTCCATCTTGAAGACGGGCGCCCCCATGAAGGGCGCAGACTCGAGCGACGTGTCGACCTCCTCGACGTTGATGTTCTCGGCGCGGAGGTACGCGCTCACGCGGTGCACGATGCCGGGGCGGTCCATGGAGTACGTGCGGAGGCGAAAGCCGATGCCCTCGGGGCTCGGACCTGCCGGCGCGCCGCTGATGTCGAGCGAGAGATCGAGCTTCTTCGCGACGGCGCGCAGGTCGGCGCGCACACGCTCGAGCGCCTCTTCTGTGCCCTCGACGAGCGCCACGACCGCAAAGTGCCCGCGCAGGTTGATCATGCGCGAGTCGGCGAGGTTGCCTCCGCCGCCTCGAACGGCGCCCGTGAGCTCCTCGACCAAGCCCGGGCGATCCGAGCCGAGCGCCGTGATGACCATCTCCTTCTTCATGCTGTCTGCCCTCTCGAACGTTCATGGTACACTCGCGCTCGGAGGTCGGGGGCCTTGAAGCAGGGGAAACAATCGGCGCGCGCGCGCGCCATGGGGGCGGTCGTCGCGGGGTGCGCCGTGAGCTCGGCCATGTTCGCGTACGCCGGATGCAGCTCCGACGAGACGAAGCCTGGCCTCGCGCCCGTCGATCCGGGCGAGACGTTCGGCGCCGAGGTGACGCTCGAGGTCGTCGGGCCGGGCCGCGTGCTCAGCAAGGAGTTCGGCGGCATCGACTGCCCGACCTCGTGCTTCGAGACGTTCGTCTTTCCCAACAAGGACTCGCGCGGCGTCCCGGGCATCACGCTCGTCGCCAAGCCGACCGAAGGCGTGCGGTTCTTGGGGTGGAAGCTCGACGCGGCGCCCACAGCCTCGCGCGGGCGCGGTCCGTCGAGCTGCCAGCCGATCACACGCGCGGCGGCGACGCCCGCCGTCAACGCGACCGCGCTCGAGATCACGCTGCCGTTCGGCGACACCAAGGGCGCGCCGCCGCCCGGCCAAGAGGCAGCGTGCGCGGCAGACAGCGTCGTCCCCGTCGCGTACCGGGTCACCGCCACCTTCGAGAGCACCTCGCAGCTCGACAGCGGCCTCGACGGCAGCGTCGACGGCGGCACGGGCGAGCTCGTCTTCGACACGCCCATGGCCGGCGCGGTCGGGCGCGGCATCGGCGTCACCTCCGGACGCATCTACTGGCTGTGGGACATGGGCGGCCAGTCCGCCGTCTCCACGGGCTCGGCCGCGGGCGGCGCCGCGACCGTCGCCGTGCCGCTCGGCACGTCCATCACGCAGTTCGCGGTCGACTCCCACGTGGTCTTCCAGAACGCGGTGGGGCAGCTCTCCGTGATCCCGAGCGGCACCACCGCGCCGATCGCGCTCGCCGGATCCGGCACGTGCGCCGCGGTCTCGTCCGACAACTCCAACGCGTACTGCCGCACGGTGGGCCCCAACGGCCAGCTCGACAGCTGGGCCGCGTTCATCGGGACGGGCCCGACCACCATGGCCTCGGGCTTGCCGACGGGGACGGATCTCTCCGCCGACATCTCGTTCTTCTTCATGTCGGACGACGGCGCCGGGGTCGCCAACGCGGGCGTCGTGGGCTCCCTCACGCGCCCCACCGACGGCGGCGCCGCGACGCTCACGCCGCTCGCGCCCAACCGGACGTCGCCCACGGAGCTGCAACACAACACGTCGCGCATCATCTGGCTCGACTACGACACGAACACGAACACCGGCGCGGCGTTCGCCACGTCGCGCGGCGGCGGCGCGGTCACCTCGGCCATCCCCGCCACGGTGGGCCTCCGCCGCATCGCGATCGATCCTTCGTCCACCGCCACGTTCTTCGCGCTGGTGCAGAGCGCCGCGCCCGCGGGCAGCGCCATCCTGCGCGCGTCGGCGCTGGGCGGCACGCCGGTCACGTTCCGCAGCCAGCTCACCGGCGTGGGCGGCATCGCGGTCGACTCGACCTACCTCTACTGGACCGACGGCAGCGCGCGCGTCTTCCGCACGCGCAAGTTCTGACGCGGCCTCCCTCGAGAGAGAGAGCGACCCGTGACACGACTCGTTCGAATCGTGTCACGGAAGGCGAAGCGGCGGATCAGGGCGCCGGGCGCGTGACGGCGCCGGGCGTCGTGCGATCGCGGCACTCGACGTGCGTCTTGGGCGGGAGCGTGCCCGCGTCCGAAGGCCCGGTGAGGAAGAGCCGGCAGTCCTTGTCGGACTGGCAGCCCACGTACGTGCACTGGCGGTTGATGCACGAGAAGAACGAGTACGACTGCGGGTTGCCACACTCGAGGTCCGTCTGGCAGGGGACGATGCACTTGCCGTCGGTGCCGCACGTCGCCTCGACGTTGCGCGTGGAGGCCACACACTCGCGGTCCTCTTTGCAGCCGCCCTCGACGCACTTGCCCGACGAGCAGCGGTTGAAGCCGGGGCAGTCGCCGTCGGACTGACACGGCGCGATGCACGTGCCGTTGACGCAGTCGGTCCCGGGGCTGCAGTCGGCGTTCTCGATGCACTGCGCGCACTTGCCGCCCGCGCACTTGTTGCCCGCGCCCGAGTTGCGGCAGTCGAGGTCCTCGAGGCAACGGGTGCGGCAGCGGTTCTGCTCACACTCGTACTTGTTGCCGTCGCACCGGCACAGCTGGTCGTACTGCGTGCAGGCCGTGTTGACGCCCGCCTCGCACGACGTGCTGAGCGCGTTGCAGGTCGCGGGCGGGATCGGACAACAATCCGTCGGCTCCTTGCACTGCGAGATCACGCACTCCTTGGCCGTCGGCGCGATCTGGAAGACCGCCGTGACACACACGCCGCCGGCGCCGCCGGGCAGCGGGCCGCACGCGAGACCATCGGCGCAGTCGTTCGTGACCTGACACGCCTCGCCCTTGCGCGAGACGCGACGCTCGTCGTCGTCCTTGCTGCTGTTGCAGCCCACGGCCACGACCGCCACGCCCCCGAGCACGGCCAACCCCAGTGCAAGCACCCTCTTCGTGCGCATGTTCCCTTCCCCTCGCTGATCGCGCGAGCGTATCACAGCGCGCCGAACGTCGCGTAGACTGAAGCCGTGCCCGTCTCGGCCACGCACGCAAAAGACCCCGTCGTCGTCGGCGCGCTCGGCGGCCTCGCGCTCAGCGGGGTACGCGCTGCGTCGCCGATGATGGTCCTGCGCGCCGTGCGCTGGTACCGCGACCTCGCGCGCCTGGGCCTGCACCTGCCGTTCTTCATGGTGCACGACTTCGGCATGCTCTACGCGGCCCCCAAGGAGCAGCTCGACATCGGACCGCGCCCGGGCGTCGACGCCGTGCTCGCCCGCGTGCCTCGCTCGCAGGAGCTGCTCGGTGTGTACCGAGGCGTCTTGGGTGAGGTGGCGCAGAGCGAGGCGAGCGCACGCGCGCGGACGATGCGCCTGAGCGACGATCTGGTGGTCGTGGTGCTGGCGCGGGTGCTCGGATCGCTCGTGCAGCGCGCGCAGGTGCGGGCGCCCTACGCGGCGACGCTGCCGCTCGACCCCGAGATGGTCCGCGACGTCGACGGTCAGCTCGCGCAGCTCTGGGGCGCGCAGTCACGCAACTTCGAGCTCGCCGCCCTCGACGCGCTCTCGCGGTCGCGCCTGCACGTGCTGACCCTCGCCGACGCGCTCGACCTCGACACGCTGCGTCTGCTCGGCATGCTCGGCCCGGAGTCGAGCGCCGCCGGCGCGCTCGCGCACGTCGACCTCCTCGCCGCGATCTCTTCGCCCGCCGCCAACGACATCGTGAACTTCTCGCTCGAGCTCTTGCCGAGCGTGCTCGAGACGCGGCGCGCCCAAGCCACCGGCACGCACGCGGTGCACGGCTACGCCGGCCTGGGCAACAAGGGCTCACTCGACTCGATGGTGCTCACCGAGCTCGCGTGGGACGACGAAGAGTTCGCGCGACGGATGATCGAGAACGAGCTGCTCTTCTACACACGCGAGCAGGCGCCCGACGAGGCGCGGCGCCTGCACTACCTGCTCATCGACGCGTCGGCCTCGATGCGCGGCGACCGCCAGGTGTTCGCGCGCGGTCTCGCCATCGCGCTGGGCAAGAAGCTCCAGCTCGCCGGCGAGGAGGTGTGGCTGCGGTTCTTCGACTCGCGCCTCTACGACGTGCAGCGGCCGCGCCAGGGACAGCTGCCCGCGGCGTACCTGCTCGGGTTCAAGGGCGAGCGCGGACGGAACCCGGCGCGCGTCTTCGCGCAGCTCGCGACCGAGATCGCGCTGCTCCGCGCGAGAGACCAGCGCGATCCGGTCATCCACCTCATCACGCACGCGGCGCTCCACGTGCCGCGGCCGCTGGTGCAAGAGGTGAGGCGGCAAGCGCACCTGTTCGGCGTCTTCATCCTGCCGAGCGGCGGCGAGCTCAACCTCGAGTACCTCGACCTGCTCGAGGGACACGCCGTGGTCGACCACGCGACGCTCACCGAGCGCGGCGCGCGCGCCGCCGCCGCGACCAAGATCGTCAAGGACGCCGCCGAGCTGAGCGAGAAGGTGCCGCCGTCGCTCGGCCCGCGCCCCCGCGGCGACGAGTCGGTGCCGCCGTCGCTGCGCCCGTCGATCCCCCCGCCTTCTCTCCGCTGAGACGCAGGATCTGCAGGCGCGCGCGCGAGATGCGCGGAGCGATGGCGTCTAAGCGCATGATTCCATAGTTTTTTCTGGCGCACCGGGGGCACGCTTCGTGCAGCGTGTGCCCTCATGGACGCGACGCGAACCTCACGCGGCCTGGCGCTACCCACGATGCTCTTGGCGTTTGCGCCGCTCGCGGCGTGCGGCGCGAGCCCTCCGCCCAAGCCTGTCGAGCCGGCGCAGACGACCGCCGCGCCGAGCGCCACCGCGGCGCCGAGCGCGACGCCGCCGAACGAGGGGGCCGACGCCGAGTGTGATCTGGTGTGCCAGGGCGCGCAGATCGAGGTGCCGCGCGTGCTCCCTCCTGGCGAGACGGCCGACGAGCACACGCAGAAGGCCACCGAGCAGGCCAACAAGACCCTCGCCGACATGCACGCGGATCTGCTCGCCTGCTACAAGACGCGCTTGGCGCAGGCGCCCAAGGCGCACGGGTCGATCACGCTCGACATCATCGTCGGCGAGACCGGCGCGGTGCGGGCGGTCGAGACGACGGGCGGAGCGATCCTCGGCGAGGCGGCGATGGCGTGCATCGTCGAGCGCGTGAAGAAGGGGACGTTCGCGCCGGTGCACGGCGGAGGCACGCGGCGCATCCACGTGCCGTTCAACTTCAACCGCGCCGGCGCAGACACGTCGACCTGATCGCGCGCCGCGTGGCTCGCCGACCAGCCGACCTCAACGCGCCTTTGCCTTCTTTCCGCGGCCGCGCATGCCCTTGATGAGGCGCGTGGGATCACGCGGGGCGGTCTCGCTCGCGGCGAGGGCGGCGCGCACCATCGCGACGCCGTCGACGTGACGCCCCGAGATCTTCTTGGAGGCGAGCGTCTTCTCGATGGCCTCGCGCAGCTCGGGCATCTTCGTCTTGGAGTGTCGCGCGAGCAGCTCGAGCACGGGCTGACCGAAGCGAACGGTGAGCGCGACGGGCACCTCGGCCAGGGCCTCGACGAGCGCCTTGCGACCGGGGTAGCGCTCGGCCGCGCGTGGCGCCGTCTCGGCGAGGGAGAACGCCTCGTCGAGCCTCGCGAGCACCTCGTCGCGATCGTCGAGCGCCGCCAGCCATCGTTCCTCGGCGAGCGCGAGCACGAGCGCAGCGGCGTGGAAGTAGCCGTCCGTCCAGTCTGCTGTCGACGCCACGAGCGCGTCGCCCTCGACCTCGCCGATGCGCGCGAGCGCAGAGGGTACGACGCCGCGCACGCGGTAGCGCAGATCGGTCGCGGCGTCGTGGAGCAGCGCCACGGCGCGCGGTCGAAACTTGGCGAGCGACGCGCCGAGGGCGCCGACGGCGATGACGCCGACCATGGGGATGAACTCGTACGGCGAGCCCCCAGGCGCCTCGACGGCGCCGAGGGTCGTCATCGCGGTCACGAGGCGCTCGGCAGAGGCTCCCTTGGCGACGCACTCGAGGGCGACGGCCTCGGCGAGATCGAGGTTGGGCCGCGGGCCGGGGAGGCGCGACGAGAACGCGAGCGACGCGTAGAGCCCTTCGGTCTTGCCGGCGACGGCGTCGGTGAACGCGCGGACGAGCGCCGCGTCTCGGAGCCCTTCGGCGCGCGCGCGGGTGGGGCGGGTCATGCGCGGGAGGCTCTCGTGGGAGGGGCGAGGAGGATCACGCGCGTACCGATAGCACCGAGTTGCGCCGCGGCGCAGCCCCGAGAGAGTCGTGACTTCTCACCTTCTCCGGCCGCGCGGTCCGGGGTGACGCGCGCGCGACGAAATGCGACCCTCTCGGCATGCGTGGGTGGTGGGCGCTATGGCCCCTCGCGACGGCGGGGTGCAGTCTCCTCGTGTCGACCGAGGGTTTGAGCGACGGTGGGGCCGACGCCGCGCCGTCGGGCGACGCGAGCGCAGGCGTGGACGGAGCGCCCGCAGACGCCGGTCTCGCGGCAGACACGTCGATCCCCGTGGACGCCTCGCCCGCCTGCGCGCCCCGCGGCGACCGATGTGAGGGCACCACGTGCTGCGAGTCGACCGACTACTGCGGAGGTGTGCTCAAGGTGTGCAAGCGCTGCGTCACCGAGGGCTTTCCGTGCAAGGGGCCCGAGGAGTGCTGCACCGGCTCGTGCAGCTTTGGCTTCTGCCTCACGATGTGAGCGGCCCGCGCGAGCCGCGTGGCGCCGTCGAACGCGCGCCGCTGAGGCGCGGAGGCGGGTATGCTGGCCCTCGTGGCGACCCGTCGACGGCGTGTTCCTGGACGACTGAGAGCCGCCGCGCGCAACGCGCTCGAGATCGCGCGCCTGGGACGCCTGGGCGAGCAGTACAGCGCGCCGTTCGACGTGGTGGACCGGGGGCCGATCCACCGCGTGCGCCGCTACGCCACGCTCGACACGAACGTGCGCCCGAACGACGCGTCGGCGGCGCTGCTCGTGCCGCCGCTCATGGTGACGGCCGACGTCTACGACATCGCGCCCGACGTGTCCGCGGTCGCCGCGCTCGGCGCTCGAGGCGTGCGACCGTACGTGCTCGACTTCGGCGCGCCGGAGCACGAAGAGGGCGGCATGCGTCGCACCCTCGACGACCACGTCAAGGCGGTCGCCGCCGCCGTGCGCCGCGTGCGCGCGATCGAGGGTCAGGACGTGCACGTCGCGGGCTACTCGCAGGGCGGGATGTTCGCGTACCAGGCGGCGGCGTTCTTGCGCTCCGAGGGCATCCGCTCGGTGATCACCTTCGGCAGCCCCGTCGACATCCACAGAGGGCTGCCGGCCGTGAGCCGCGACGTCACGGCGGCGCTCGTGCGCGCGGTCGAGCCGGCCTTCTCGGCGATCATGAGCCGCGTCGAGGGCCTGCCGGGGCGGGTGACGAGCACGGCGTTCAAGCTGGTGAGCACGCGCAAGGAGATCACGCAGCGCATCGACTTCTTGCGCATGCTCCACGACCGCAACGCGATCGTGCGGCAGGAGGCGCGCCGACAGTTCCTGGGTGGGGGCGGCTTCGTCGCGTGGCCGGGGCCCGCGTTCCGCACGTTCGTCGACGAGTTCGTCGTGCACAACCGCATGCTCGCGGGCGGCTTCGTCATCGACGGCCAGACCGTGTCGCTCTCCGACCTCACGTGCCCCATCCTCGCGTTCATCGGCGAGACCGACGAGATCGCGCGGCCGCCGACCATCCGCGCCATCGTCGATGCGGCCCCCGACGCCGAGGTCACGTTCGCGAGCGTGCGCGCCGGTCACTTCGGCATCGTGGTGGGCTCGCGCGCGATGCAGCTGACGTGGCCCGCCGTGGCCGGTTGGGTCAAGCACCACGACGGACGCGGGCCGATGCCCGAGGTGCTCCGCGCGCGCGAGCACACGCCCGAGATCGTGCTCGACGACGACCTCGAGGCGGCCGACTTCGACGTCGAGGTCGAGCTCTTCGTCGACGCCGCGATGCGCGGCGTCAAGCGCGCGTGGAACCGGCTGGGCTCGGTGATCTCGAGCGCGAGCGACGCGTCCGACGCCGTGCGCTACCAAGAGCCCCGCCTGCGCTTCTTGGCGCGGCTCGAGCCCGATACCGTGGTGAGCCCCGCGCGCGCCCTCGCGCACCGGGCCGACGAGTCGGGCGAATCGACGTTCTTTCTCTTTCGCGGCCGGGCCTTCACGTACGAGCAGGCCAACACGCGCGTGACCAACGTGACCAAGGGGCTCTGGCGCTGCGGCGTCCGGCCGGGCCAGCGCGTGGGCGTCGTGATGGCGCCGCGCCCGAGCCTCCTCTCGACCACGACGGCACTCTCTCGCCTGGGCGCGGTGTCGGTGGTGACGCCCCCCGACGCGCCCGCCTCCGCGCTCGCAGAGGCGTTCGATCGCCTCGGGGTGAGGGTCATCGTCACCGACCCGGAGCGCGCCGAGTCCTGTCTCGCGTCGGGCCTCGAGGTGCTGGTGCTCGGCGGTGGCAGACACCGCGAGGTGCCGAGCGCCGCGACCGACATGGAAGAGATCGACCCCGACGAGGTGATGCTCCCCGAGGGCCTCGTGCTCGACGGAGGCCGCGCCCGCGACCTCGCGCACCTGTTGCTCCGCCCCTCGTCCGGCGGCGCGCTGCGCGCCGCGCCCGTGACCAACGGACGCTGGGCCCTCTCGGCATACGGCGCCGCGGCCGCGTGCACGCTGAGCCCCAACGACACCGTCTTCTGCGGCGTGCCGCTGCACCACCCGACGGGCCTCTTGGTGAGCGTCGGCGCCGCGCTGGTGGGTGGCTCCCGCCTCGCGCTGGGTCGCGTCGCCGACGGCAAACAGCTCGTGACCGACGTGCGGCGCTCGGGGGCCACGATCGTCTTCTACGCGGGCGAGATGCTCCGCGTGCTGCTCGACGTGCCGCCCTCGCACGCCGACCGCACGCTGCCCGTCCGACTCGTGGCAGGCAGCGGCATGCGCCC
>JAGQJA010000782.1 GCA_020430845.1 Myxococcales bacterium | reverse complement strand
TTCAGACCCGACCGCTGGGCCGCCTTCCGCGAGGACTACCGGTTCACGGGGAAGGAGGAGGACGTCGAGGTCGGCGTGACCTACTTCGGTGCACGCTACTACCAAGCCCAGCTCGGCAGGTGGATGAGCGCGGACCCCTTGGCGATCCACGCGATGGGCGCCGACCTGAATCCCTACGCTTACGTCGGCGGGGACGTGCTGGGCTCCGTGGACCCGCTCGGGCTCTTCAGCGTGCAACCGCCCCCGGGATTCCCGGCTGGCCCGAAGGCCGACGGCTACACCGCCAACATGACGGTCGAGGCCCAGGCGCGGCGCGCGCCTGCGCCCACATCGTGGATCTTCAATTCGGCCCGCATGATCTCCTCAACCCCCGCGCTCGCGATCGACTCGGGCCGCGTCGCATCCGCCTTGGCCGACGCGTACCGGCGCGCCCGCATCAGCCTCCCGGGCGACAACGGGTACTTCCGCCCCGCAGGCGTCGCCGCCACCGCCGTCAACGCCGCCACCTCCACCCTCGTCCGCGGCGCCGATCCCGTCGGCTACACCGAGATCGCCAAGATCGCCGGCGCAGACGTCACGTCCAAGATCTCCATCGACACATCGAGCAGCGACCCGAACGACCACACGCAGCTCGTCGGAACCGTCAGCACCTTCGTGGCGGGCATGATCCTCGCGAAGGCGGCGCCGAAGAGTTTCCAAGGGGTCGGACGCTCCTATTGCTTCGCCGCGGGGACGAAAGTGTTGATGGCCGACGGGGCGACCAAGCGGATCGAAGACGTTCGTGAGGGCGACGAGGTCGTGGCCGACGACCCGAGCGATCGCGAAGGCGCGCAGCCCCGCACGGTCACACACGTCCACCAGACGGCGACGTATCGTCTCTTCCACATCGAGGTCGACCAGGAGGACGGCGGAGAGATCGTCGCGACCGGGAGCCATCCCTTCTGGACGCAGCGCGGTTGGGTGACCGCCGAGGAGCTTACCATCGCCGATCGGCTCTCGGATCACGCTGGACGGCCGGTCGCCATCCGTGCGATCGCTCTTGAGTCGCGCGATGCGGCTACGTTCAACCTCAGCGTCGACGGGACTCACACCTTCTTCGTCGTCGCCGGCAGCACCCCCGTTCTCGTCCACAATGTCGACCCATGGGAGATACAGTTCTCGCAGGACAGCTACGGGGCCACGTTCGCCGAGGGCAGCTGGGCGGGCCGGTCGCTGGCCGAGGCCATTTCCGAGGCGCGGGGTGTAGGGGCGCTGCCTCGAGGACTGACGCTCAATGTGATGGAAGTGAACGGGCGCTGGGTAACCCTGAATAATCGGACGCTCGGAGTTGCGAGACAAGCGAACCTGAGCCAGGTGCCGGTCAACAATGTGGGACCGAGCGGGATCAACAAGCTGCAGCGGCTTCTGAAGGGCGCAAACCTAATCTCGCCGGTGGAGAACGCGGTCATGCGGTGCAAGTGATGGAACTCTGGGGCAGCTCATACCTCCTTCATGAGGCGGAGCCCGTGCGGTTGCTCGCAGGTCTGGGGGCGACGACGCCGCCCGGCGAGCCCGGTTCCGTCCGAATCTCCATGACTCCACACCGTGGCTCTCTGGAATTGACCTTCAGTGACACGTCGTGCGAGCTCACGGTGAGCTGGGAAGTCGCGCTGAGGCTGATCTCGCTGCTCCACATCCTGATTCTGCAGAATCGCCTTCTTCGAAACGAGCCGGCCCAGCTCACCAGCGACGGCAGGAGGAAGCAGATCTTCTCCCTGACTGGCGGTGAAGCCCAGCATCCGCTCCGGTGCTCTTGGAATAGGGCTGCGCCGGGCGTCGAATGTGCCGCCGCCGCGGCGCCCGACGAGGAAGTGGAAGTCGTGCTTCGAGAAGACGCCGCCACCGAGCTCGTCATGGCACTGGTGCAGCGATTCGCACGCAACGGAATCGCGAAGTCGCCCGCGGTTCGAGGGCAGGACGAGTCTCCGTAGGCGCCCGCCGCTACCTTCGTCGTCGCGGGCAGCACCCCCGTTCTCGTCCACAATGTCGACCCATGGGACATTTCACGCAGGCTTCATACGGTGCGACCTTCGAACGCGGGCCCTGGGCTGGACGCACTGTTGCGGAGGCGATCGCGCAAGCCCGCGCGACCGGCCAGCTCCCACCGGGACTCGAGCTCAATGCAATGCGCATGGGTGACGGGCGTTGGGCGGCCCTCAACAACCGCACGCTGGCGGTCGCGCGCGGCGCGAACCTGCCGGGCGTCCACGTCAAGGAAGTCGGCGAAGAAGCGTTCAATGAGTTCAGCAGAAAGCTTCGGGACTCGGACCTTTCGGGCCCCACGGAGCGCGCGGTCATGAGGTGCAAGTAGCGATGACAGAGAAGCATGGGGGTGCGTTCTTGGTTCAGGTGCTCGAGCCGAGGAAGTTGATCGGGCCCATGATGAGCGTCGTCACGGACGACGGCGAAGGGTGGATCCACTTCGTGCTCTCCGACGAACCGGGCGAATTCGAGCTTTCTGACGACGGATCCAGAACGACGCTTCGTCTGAGCCGCGGCGTCGCTCTCTCCCTCGTAGCCCTTCTCAGGGTGGCGGCCGCTCAGTTCCCCTTGCTCGGCGCCCGGCAAGAAGGAGGCCCTCCGCTGGCAGTGCAGGCCGAAGCGACCCGGCACGCCGTGTCGGTTGCGTGGCCGTCCGACGGCTACGGCGTCCATTGGAAGACGGTCGACGACCAGATCGAGCTCAGACTCCGGAGCAATGCGGGCGCGAGCGTCGAGGACGCGCTGGTAACGAGCCTCGCCCGGCTGGGCGTCTCCCGCTCGTAAGCGCCCAGAGGAAGCGCTCGGCACGTGACCCGAACGCGGTCGCCTGATCTCGAAGAGTGCCTCGCGCCGGATCGCGGCCTCCCCCGTCCGCCTGGAGCGCGAAGCGCGAAGCCGGACTTG
>JAGQJA010000099.1 GCA_020430845.1 Myxococcales bacterium | reverse complement strand
AGACGCGGTGCCCGAAGCCCATCAGTCGGAAGTTCGAGTCCTTGTCCTTGGCGAGCTCGACGTACTTCTTCACGTTGCCGCCGTCTTGCCGGATGCGCTCGAGCATCTCGATGACCTCTTGGTTGGCGCCGCCGTGCAGCGGGCCCCAGAGGGCGAGGATGCCGGCCGCGACCGACGCGAAGAGGTTGGCGCGCGAGCTGCCGACGAGGCGCACCGTCGACGTCGAGCAGTTCTGCTCGTGGTCGGCGTGCAGGATGAACAGCAGGTTCATCACCGCGTCGATCTCCGGGTCGACGTGGTACGGCTCCGCCGGCACGCTGTACATCATGTTCATGAAGTTCGCGCAGTAGCGGAGGTCGTTGCGCGGGTAGACGAACGGCTGCCCGATCGACTTCTTGTATGCATATGCAGCGATCGTGCGGACCTTCGAGATGAGTCGCGCGATCGTCACGTCCATCTCGTCCTTCTTCGAGACGTCGTGCTCCTCGGGGTAGTACGTCGACAGCGAGCAGACCATCGAGCTGAGCACCGCCATGGGGTGCGCGGCCGTGGGGAAGCCGTCGAAGAAGTGCTTCATGTCCTCGTGGATGAGCGAGTGACGCGTGAGCAGGTTCGAGAACCAGTCGAACTGCGTCTGCGTGGGCAGCTCGCCGTAGATGAGGAGGTAGGCGACCTCGATGAACCGCGACTTGCTCGCCAGCTGCTCGATCGGGTACCCGCGGTAGCGCAGGATGCCCTTCTCTCCGTCCAAGAACGTGATGGCGCTCTTGGTCGAGGCGGTGTTCACGTACGCGGGATCGATGGTGACGATGCCCGTCTTCGAACGCAGGCTACCGATGTCGATCGCGCGCTCTCCCTCGCTGCCCGTCACGACGGGCGCCTCGTATGATTTGTCGGCGATCTTGATCTCGGCCTTCTCGCTCACAGGTGACCTCCGGGGAAAGTTGGGCGAGGATAGCCAAGCTGGGGCACGAGAGAAACCCACCTGAACGCGGTGCGTCGAGATTCTTGCGCCGCGTCATGGACGGCGACGTGCGGGGATGTGCGCTCAGTGACGCCAGTGACGGCGCGCGTCTGCTTGAGCTTGCGACAGCCGACGCTGCTCTTGGACGAACGCGCCGTACGTCGCGGGCACGCGCGGGTCGTTCCCCAGCCGGTACATGACGTCGAGGGCGGCCTTGGCGTCGTCGCTGGCGCGGTGCGCGTTGGTGAGCTCGACGCCGAGGCGCGCGGCGACGTCGCCGAGCGCGCGAGACTTGGCGTCGGACTGGATGTCGCGCGCCCAGATGAGCGGGTCGATCCACTCGACGCCCTTGGCGAACGCCGGCGCCGAGGAGACGTCTGCCTTGGCGCGTCCGAGCTCGGCGGTGACGAACGCGCGGTCGAAGGGCGCGTTGTACGCGGCGGGCACAGCGCCACGGAGGACCTCGAGCAGCTCGGCGACGATGGCCTCGAAGCGCGGCTTGTCGGCGACGTCGGCGTCGGAGATGCCGTGGACGGCGCGAGCCTCGTCGGGGATGGGGATGCCCGGGTTGACGAGCCAGTTCTTGGAGGCGATGACCTCGCCGCCGCGACCGACGACCACGCCGAGCTCGACGACGCGCTCGATCGACGCGTCGCGGCCGGTCGTCTCGACGTCGATGAGGGCGATGGGCACCTCGCGCCAGGGCGTGTCGGCGGGGATGCCGTCGACGAGGCCGCGGATCTCGACCTTGAGGAGGTGCGAGATGCCCGCGTAGTGGCGGCCCGTGGGGAAGCAGCCGCAGCCGTCGTCGGAGACCGGCGCGCCCCTCACTTCTTTCCGGGCTCCTTGGGCGCCGACTTCGCGCCGCTGGGGGCGACGGTGGGACGCGCGCTCGCGCTCGCGGCGGGTGCGCTCCCCGACGCGCGCGGAGCGGCCGAGCCCGACGCAGAGGCCGAGGGTGCGGGAGCTCCGGCGCCGGGCGTCCTGCCCATGCCCGCGAGCTCCAGGTCGATCCACTCCTTCATGTCCTGGTGGCCGTCGTAGGAGCGACCGTTGATGTAGATGGCGGGCGTGCCGCCGATCTTGAGGTCCTCGCCGAGCTTCTTGTCCTTGGCGATGCGCTCGAGCGTCTCCTTGGACTGCATGTCGGCCTTGAAGCGCGGCAGGTCGAGCCCGATGTCCTTGGCGTACGACTCGATGTCGGTCTGCTCGAGGTGCTTCTGGTTCTGGAAGAGCAGGTGGTGCATCTCCCAGAACTTGCCCTGGCGCATCGCGGCCACGGCGGCGCGGGCGGCGGGCTCGGCGTGCGGGTGGCTCGGGAGCGGATAGAACTTGAAGGCGAAGCGGATGTCGCCCTTGCGCTCTTCGACGACGAGCTTGTCGAGCAGCGGCGCCACCTGCCCGCAGTGCGGGCACTCGAAGTCCGCGAACTCGACGATGGTGATGGGCGCGCCCTCGGGGCCGATGGTGGGCGAGCCGTCGAGCGGCACGTTGACGATCTTGTCGGGGTCGAAGCGGTTCTTGTAGGCCTTGTCGATCTGGTCGCGGCTCATGCCGTCGCGCACGCCCTTGAGCACGAACTTGGCGGCGGGCAGACACCGGGAGCACGGGCGCTTCTCGGTGATGCACTGGGCGATCGGCACGGGCACGTTGGTGCACGGCGACAGGAGCTCGGACACGTACTTGTCGAACTCGCGCCGCTCCCGCGAGGTGAGGGGCGAGGTGTCGACGCCCTCGAGGTTGACCTCGGCCACGGGCTTGTCCTTGGTGACCTCACCGTTGGACTGCTGGTGACACGTGGACCCGTTGAGGGCAGAAACCCCAAAGATTACGAGGGCAAAGGCTTTCATCCCCATGACGGCGGCGGGAGCTTAGCACGACATTTCCCACGCCGGATCCCTCCGCGCGCACGCCGCGCCCGCGGGTCGATCGACGTGCCCGGGCAGCGGGGTTTGCGCTGCAAGGCGCCAACGGCTAGACAATGCCCGCCGACGGTCGCCCGCCGGTCCTTCCCCATGCGAAGCCTCGTCTTCCGCTTCGACGACCTACACGCCCTGGAGCTCGCGCTCGACCGCGAAGACGCATCGCTGCGGCTCGCGCCCGACCACACAGTGCGCGCCGGCGAGTGGGTGCTGGCGATCTTCGAAGTGGGGACCAAGCGCCGCGTGACGGCGTCGGCCGCGTTCATCCGCGAGAGCGCGACGGGTGAGCCCTTTGCCTCGTTCGAGAAGCGGGACTGGGCGCGCCTGCAGACGTTCGTGACGGCGCGGAGCGAGCACATGCGCGTCGCACGCCCCGTGTCGACCACGCCGCGCCCGCCGAGCGTCGCGCCCGCCTCGGCCGAGCCGTCGAGCGCCCCGCCCAGCGGCGTCGACTCGGTGCGCGTGGCGGCCGGCGCGCGCGTGCTGCTCGTCGACGACGACGTCGACACGCGAGACGAGGTGCGCGGGATGCTCGCGTCGCTCGGGCTCGACGTGGTGGTCGTGAGCGATCCCGACGGTGCGCGCCGCGCCATGGCCGAGCAGACGTTCGACGCGATGGTCGTCGACTGGGACATGCCTGGCATGCACCCGCTCGACTTCGTGCTGAGCGTGCGCAAGACGCCCAAGCACGCGGCCATCCCCGTGCTCTTCCTCGCCGATCAGCCCTCGTCGCGCGCGGCGGTCGACGCGTTCGCGGGCGGCGCCGACGACTTCTTGCCCAAGCCGCTGCGCGCCCCCGAGCTCGCGGCGCGCATCCTCGGGCTCATCCGTCGCGCCCGGCTCGCGCTCGCGGCGCAGCTCGCGCCCGCGAGCGTACGCGGGGGCGGTCTGTGACCGAGCCGCGATTCCCCGAGCCAGGGGAAGACGACGGGGGAGCGGAGGAGAGCGAGGAGGTCGAGGCGGCCCGCGGCGCGCGGCGCGTGCTCGTCGTGGGCGGTGGGCGCGGCGGTGTGGGCAAGAGCCTCGTGGCGCAGAGCCTGGCCGTGTACTTCGCGCAGCTCGGCAAGAGCGTGAAGCTCGTCGACTGCGACCCGACGGGCGCGAACATCCACGCGCAGCTCGGTCTGCGCGCCGCATCGGCCGACATCGAGCTCGACGGTGAGCCGCGCGCATCCCTCGAGAAGGTGCTCTTCGAGACCAGCGTGCCCGGCCTCTCGTTCATGCCCGGCGCGCACGATACGATCGACCCGCCGATCGCCCTCCGCGCAGGGCGCAAGGCTCGGTGGCTCGCGCGCCTGCGCGCCATCCCCGCGGACTGGATCGTGATCGACGCCGGGCCGGGCCACGCGCACCTGGTCGTCGACCTGATGGCCGCGGCCGACGTGGCCGTCTGCGTCACGGCGCCCGAGCCTCCCGCGATCGAGGCGACGTACCGCTTCTTGCGCGCCGCGTTCCGGCGTCGCCTGCGCCGCGCGCTCATGCGCGACCGCTTTCGGCTCTCGCTCGTCGACCGCGCGATGCGCGAGATCGGTCGCCTGCCCGGCCCCATCGAGCTCATCCGCGAGCTCGCCAAGATGGACAGGAACCTCGCGGACTTGGCGTGGGTCGAGGCGCATCGTTTCCGCCCGTACCTGATCGTCAACCAGACACGCCTGCGCGCCGACGCCGAGCTGGGCACGTCGATGTCCGAGCTCGCGGGCCGACACTACGGCGTCCCGCTCGAGGAGCTCGGCCATGTCGAGTACGACGACGCCGTGTGGCTCGCCGTGCGTCGACGCAAGCCCCTCTTGGTCGACAGCCCCACGTCGAAGGCGGCGCGCAACATCGAGCGGATCGCGCGACGCATCGTGGCCGTCACGGCCACCCCGACGACGGTGAAGCTCGCCGGCCCCATGCCGCTCGAGACCCCGGACCACTACTCGGTGCTCGGCATCGGCCGCGCCTCGAACGAAGAAGAGGTGCGCCGCGCGTACAAGCGCCAGCACGCCATCTACGCGGCCGACGGGCTCGCCACGTCCTCGCTGCTCGACGAGGCCGGGCTCGCGGCCGCGCAGGCGCAGCTCGACGAGGCGCACGACACGCTGCTCGACCCGGTCCGCCGTCAGGCATACGACCTCTCCACCTTCCCCGAGGACCCTTCGCCCGCGGCGCCGGCGGAGGCCGCACGGCCCGCGCTCGCCGCCGAGCAACTCATGCTCCAGAGCGAGCTGGCCCGAGAGATCGGTCCCGACACGGAGTTCACAGGCGCGCTGCTCCGCAAGGTGCGCGAGTCGCAGGGCATCGAGCTCGTCGAGATCAGCTCCCGCACCAAGATCTCGCGGGCCCACCTCTCCGCCATCGAAGAAGAGACGTGGGCGACGCTGCCCGCCATCGTCTACGTGCGCGGCTTCGTGTCGGAGTACGCCAAGTACCTGCGCCTCGACCCGGCGCAGGTGCAGCGCTCGTACCTGCGGCGCATGAGAGAGAAGACGACGCCGTGACGCGCGCGCGGGCTTCGAGCGTCGCCCACGCCTTCTCGCTCTTCTTGCTGGGCTTCGTGCCGCGGCTCGTGGTGGCGCACCTGCTCGCGGGCGAGCCCGTGTGGGACGGTCACTACTACGACTTCGGCGCGCGCCGCATCGCGGGCGGCTTCGGCTACTCCGACGACCTGGACCTCGGCGGACACGCCGTGTGGCACCCGTGGTGTCACTACCCCGTGGGCTACAGCGCGTACCTCGCGATCTTCTACCGGGTGCTGGGCGCCACGCAGGGCGCAGCGCACCTCGCCAACGCGCTCGTCGGCGGGCTGCTGGTCGTCGTCACGTGGCAGCTCGCGCGATCGTGGCTCTCGCCGCGGCGCGCGCTCGTCGCCGCGGTGATCGTGGCGCTCCACCCGGGCCTCGTCCTGTACGGGGCGCTCCTGATGACCGAGCCTCTCGCCGCGCTCTTGACGCTCTCGTCGTTCGCGGTCGCGACGCGTTGGAGGACGCGCGCAGGGCTCGTCGCCGCGGCGCTCGTGCTCGGCGTCGGGGCGCTCGTGCGTCCGCAGGCGCTCTTGTGCGCGCCGTTCCTGGCGCTCGCGCTCTGGCCCTCGCTCTCGTCGCTCGCCAGGCGCGCTCGCGCGGCGCGGCTCGGCGTCGCCGCGGCCATCGCGTGCGTCGTCGCGCTCGTCCCGGTCGCGCCGTGGACCGCGCGCAACTGCGCGGTGATGGACGGGTGCGCGCTCGTGAGCACCAACGCGGGCTGGAACCTCGCGATCGGCGCGTTCCCGCGCGCGACCGGTCGCTTCGAGACCCTCCGCTCCGCGGACGGCTGTCGCGACGTGACCGGGCAGGTGCAGCAAGACCGGTGCTGGTGGCGCTACGGCGTGAGCCACATCATGGCGCGCCCCGGCCGCTGGCTCGCGCTCATGCCCAAGAAGCTGGCGTACACGTTCGACCACGAGTCGTTCGCGGTCGAGTACCTGCGTGAGGCGCGACCGAGCGCGTGGCCCGAGACGCGACGGCTGCTCGTCCGCGGAGGCGCCACGGGCTTTCATCGCGTGCTGCTCTGCGCGGCGGCCTTCGCCGGCGTGACGGTCTTCTGGCGGCGCTCCGCAGACGAACGTGCCCGACGACGTGCCCGCGCGCAGGTCGCGTTGCTCGCCGCGATCGGCCTCGTGACGATCGCGGGCCTCGGCGCCGAGCCGCCGACCTTCTGGGCGATCGCCGTCGTCGCCGTGCTCGTGCCGCTCTTGCCCATCCCGGGGCGACCGCCGCTCGAGCCAGGGCTCTTGATGTGCGTCGCGCTGCTCGGCTCGACGTTGCTCACGCACGCGATCTTCTTCGGCGAGGACCGCTACCACGTGGTCGTCACGCCGGCGCTCGCGCTCCTGGCGGCGAGCGCGCTCCGCGAACAAAACGCGCGCGGCGCTTCTGCGTCTGCAGAGCGCCGCGGGTGAAGTCATCGACAAGCTATGCGGTCGTTCTAGTCAAAGGCTGGGCTCACGGGCAACAAAAACGTGACGCGTGTTCATGTGCGCGCGCCCCCAGATCCGCGAGCGCGCCCCGCGGCGAAGTGCGCCCTCCCGTGTGCCAGTCTGGGCCGCGCCTGGCGGCGACGCCGCACCCCGCTCCAGCTTCACACAAGAAAGTGTAGCCATGTTCACACCTTCGGCCTTTTGGGCTGGATGGCACGGCGGATGCTCTACTGGAGGTGACGGACTGTCCCGCCTGCAGCCACGGAGCCTCCTCATCATGCGAACGCGCTACGCCCTCCTCTTCACCATGTCCCTCGCGACCGCGGCGCTCGCCTACTCGCCCGACGCGTCGGCGTGTGGAGGGTGCTTTCCGCCGCCGCCTCCCCCGGGGCAGAGCCAGTCGATCGTCACCGACCACCGGATGATCCTCTCGGTGTCGCAGTCGCAGACGACGCTCTACGACCAGATCCAGTTCCAGGGCAACCCGGCCGAGTTCGCGTGGGTGCTCCCCATCTCGGGCACCGTCGAGATCGGCCTCAGCTCCGACGTCGTCTTCAACACGCTGCACACCGTCACGCAGTCGACGGTCGTCGAGCCCCCGCGCAACTGCCCGCCGCCCCCCAACTGCAACTTCGGCGGCTCGTCGTCGTCGGGCGGCTCGGGCTCGCTCGACTCTGCAGGCAGCGCCGCAGATCCGCAGGCGCCCCCGCCGGTCGACATCCTCAAGCGCGAGACCGTGGGCCCGTACGAGACCGTGCAGCTCGCCTCGACCGACCCCAACGCGCTCACCGACTGGCTCAACACCAACGGCTACCAGATCCCGACCGACATCCAGCCCGTGATCGGGCAGTACGTCACCGAGAAGTTCAACTTCCTCGCGCTCAAGCTGCGGCCCGGCGCGGGCGTCAATTCGATGCGCCCCGTGCGCGTCACCACCACGGGCGCGGGCGCCACGCTGCCGCTCCGCATGGTGGCCGCGGGCACCGGCGCGCAGGTGGGCATCGCGCTCTGGATCGTCGGCGAGGGCCGCTACGAGCCGCAGAACTTCCCCACCTTCCAGATCACCAGCGACGACCTCACCTGGGACTGGGCTGCCGGCACCAGCGACTTCAAGCAGCTGCGCGCCGACAAGGCGGCGCCGCTCGCGGGCAAGGGCTGGGAGATCGAGAGCTCGATCGCCATCAACGAGAACCAGTTCCAGAACTGGATCATCGGCGCCGATCGTCAGGGAGGCACGCCTTCGTACGCGCCGCAGACCGACGCGCAGGGCCGCGTGATCAAGAGCGCCGAGCAGGTGCGTCAAGAGGACCTCCAGGCGCTCTTCGCCAACATGCAGAGCACCCGCGTCACGCGCGTCCGCGCCGACCTCTCGCGCGCCGCGCTCGCGACCGACCTCGTCGTGCACGCGCCCCCCGGCCAAGAGGTGCTGCCCAACACGCGCCAGCCCAAGAAGGAGCTCGGCCAGCCCACCTGCCCCGTGTACGACCCGAACACGTGCCAGCAGACGGGCACCGCGCCTCGCGATCAGGCGGTCGCGCAAGCGGCGTCCGCGTCCAACCGCGGCGAGTCGTTCTCGTGCTCGACCTCCGCCGGTCACACGTCGCTCGGCCTCTACGCCACCTGCGCGTCGCTCGCCGGCGTGCTGGGGCTCGCCCTCGTCCGGTCGCGTCGCCGCCGCCGCAGCGACGGCCCGGCTCGCTGATTTCGACTCAGGATCATAGACTTACCCACAACCGTCTCGACCGTTCGAGACGCGACCTTCGACGGAGCACCGACACCATGCGCACGCGCTACGCCTTCTTGCTTTCGATCCCGCTCGCCGCCGCCGCGCTCGTCTACTCGCCCGACGCCTCGGCGTGCGGAGGGTGCTTTCCGCCGCCGCCCCCGCCGGGGCAGAGCCAGTCGATCGTGACCGACCACCGGATGATCCTCTCGGTGTCGCAGTCGCAGACGACGCTCTACGACCAGATCCAGTTCCAGGGCAACCCGGCCGAGTTCGCGTGGGTGCTCCCGATCTCGGGCACGGTCCAGATCGGTCTCAGCTCCGACGTCGTCTTCAACACGCTGCACACCGTCACACAGTCGTCCGTCGTCGAGCCGCCGCGCAACTGCCCGCCGCCCCCCAACTGCAACTTCGGCAACAGCGATCGATCCGCGGAGGCCGCGCCGTCGGCCGGATCGACGTCGGCCGACGCGGGCGCCGGCGGCGTCGACGTGCTCAAGCGCGAGGTCGTGGGCCCGTACGCGACAGTGCAGCTCGCCTCGACCGACCCCAACGCGCTCACCGACTGGCTCACGCAGAACGGCTTCCAGATCCCGACGGACATCCAGCCGGTCATCGCGCAGTACGTGAACGAGAAGTTCAACTTCCTCGCCCTCAAGCTGCGGCCCGGCGCGGGCGTCAACTCGATGCGCCCCGTGCGCGTCACCACCACCGGCGCGGGCGCCACGTTGCCGCTCCGCATGGTGGCCGCGGGCACCGGTGCTCAGGTCGGTGTGGCGCTGTGGATCGTCGGCGAGGGCCGCTACGAGCCGCAGAACTTCCCCACCTTCCAGATCACCAGCGACGACCTCACCTGGGACTGGGCCGCAGGCTCGAGCGACTTCAAGCAGCTGCGCGCCGCCAAGGCCGCGCCGCTCAACGGGCGCGGCTGGGAGGTCGAGAGCTCGATCGCGATCAACGAGGGTCAGTTCCAGAACTGGATCACCGGCGCCGACCGCCAGGGCGGCACGCCGTCGTACACGCCGCAGACCGACGACCAGGGGCGCATCGTCAAGACCGCCGAGCAGGTCCGCCAAGAGGACATGCAGGCGCTCTTCGCAAACATGCAGAGTACACGCGTCACGCGCGTCCGCTCCGACCTCGCCCGCGCCGCGCTGGCCGAGGACCTCGTGGTCCACGCGCCTCCCGGGCAGGAGGTGCTGCCCAACGTGCGCCAGCCCAAGAAGGAGCTCGGCCAGCCCACCTGCCCCATCTACGATCCCAACACGTGCCAGCAGACCGGCACGGCCCCGCGCGACGAGGCGATCGCGAAGGCGAACGCGTCGAGCACGGGCGAGTCGTTCTCGTGCACCACGTCCGCGAGCCGCACGTCGTTCGGCACGTTCGCGACCGCCGGATCGCTCGCCGGCTTCTTCGGACTGGCTCTCGTGCGCGCTCGCCGCCGCCGCAAGACCGCTGCAAAGTGAGAAAGAAGAACACCATGCGAAAGATCCTCACCACCCTCGCGCTCGTCGCGGCCACCGCCGGCACCGTGCTCGCGGCGGGCGAACAGCAAGCCGCCGCGTGCGGAGGCTGCTTCGTGCCGACCGAGAACAACACCATCGTGACCGATCACCGGATGGTGCTGAGCATCGGGCGAGGCGAGTCGACGCTCTACGACCAGATCCGGTACACGGGCGATCCCAAGGAGTTCGCGTGGGTGCTCCCGATCAGCGGCACGGCCAAGATCGGCCTGAGCGCCGACACCGTGTTCGCCGCGCTCGATCAGCTGACGCAGGTGCAGGTGCAGGCGCCCACGCCCACGTGCAATTGCGGGAGCTCGTCGGGCTCGAGCGGCGCGGCCTCCGCATCCGACGGACGGGGCTCGAGCAGCGGCGGCGTGCAGATCCTCAAGGAGGAGGTCGTGGGCCCGTACGCGACCGTGCAGCTCCGCTCGACCGATCCCAACGCCCTCACCGACTGGCTCACCACGAACAAGTTCGCGATCCCCGACGACATCAAGCCGGTCATCGCGCAGTACGTCGGCGAGAAGTTCGACTTCTTGGCCATCAAGCTCATCCCCGGCGCGACGGTCAAGTCGATGCGCCCGGTGCGCGTCACGACGACCGGCACGTCGGCCGTGCTCCCGCTCCGCATGGTCGCCGCCGGAACGGGCGCGACCGTCGGCATCACGCTCTGGATCACGGGCGAGGGCCGCTACGAGCCGCAGAACTTCCCGTCGTTCGTCATCAAGAGCGACGAGCTCGTCTGGGACTGGACCGCGAACAAGAGCAACTACAAGGACCTGCGCGCCGAGAAGGCCGCGGCGCTCGGCGGCGCGGGCTGGGAGGTCGAGACCTCGACCAGCGCCAACCTGAGCACCATCGAGAACATCGTCCGCTTCGGCGGCAACAACGGCGGCGCCAGCAGCGGCGCGATCGACGACGACGGCGGCTACCTGCCCGAGACGACCAACGGCGTCATCACCAAGACCGCCAGCCAGGTGCGCGAAGAAGACCTCGCCGCGCTCTTCGGCGGCGTCGCGAGCGCCCGCGTCACCCGCATCCGCGCCGACCTCGCGCGCGCCGCCCTCGGCAAGGACCTGCTCGTCACGGCCTCGGCCGACCAGAGCCAGATCCCCAACCTGCGACAAGCCGCCAAGTCGACCGGCACGCCCAACTGCCCGCCGGGCTGCACGCCCGTCGAGACCCCCGACAACCCCACCGGCAGCAGCGGCGGCGCCACCGGCCCCAAGGAGTCGTTCTCGTGCACCACGAGCACGAACGGCGTGGGCGGCGTGGAGTGGCTCGCGGCCGTGGGCGCCATGCTCGGCCTCGTGGCGGCGAAGGCCTCGCGACGCCGCAAGAGCTCCTGATGTAAGCTGCCGCCGCGCGAGGACAGCCCCCTCGCCGGCGGCGGCACATGATCGGACGACTCATCGGCAAGGTCTCGGAGGACGACGACGGCACCCTCGTGGTCGACGTGCAAGGCGTCGGCTACGAGGTGGTGTGCCCGCTCGGCACCCTGGGACGCGCGGACCGCGACGACGACGGCCGCGTGACATTCTATGTACATACACACGTCCGCGAGGACGCCCTCGCGCTCTTCGGGTTCGCGTCCGAGGCCGACAGGCTGGCGTTCCGGACGCTGATCGGTGTGAGCAACGTGGGCCCCAAGAGCGCGATCACCGTGCTCTCGGCGTTGCCGGCGCCCGAGCTCGCCGCCGCGATCGCGCGCAAGGAGCTGGGGCAGCTCACGGCGATCCCGGGCATCGGCAAGAAGACGGCCGAGCGCCTGTTGCTCGAGCTCAAGGACAAGCTCCCGGTCTCGACGGCGCCGGCGCGTCCGTCGACCGCGGGCACCCTGCCGCGCGACCTGCCGCCCGAGGCGCGGCGCGACAACGCGGGCATGCTCTCGCGCGCGCTCGTGAACATGGGCTACCGCGTGACCGAGGCCGACCGCGCCGTCGAGAAGCTGGGCGAGCGCGTGAACGAGGCGACGCTGCCCGAGCTGCTCCGCGAGGCGCTGGCCGTCCTCGCCAAGTGACGCGCGCTCAACGATCCGGCGGGTCGATGTCGATCGTCTCGGCGCCGGCGCTGTTCTGCCCGGACAGCGTGAAGATGCTGTCGTAGCGGCCGCGGAGGTCGGCCCCCACCACCGCCGACGCGCCGCACGCGAGCTTGCAGCCCCGGCTGCCGTCGGCGCGCAGCAAGTCCACGCGCGTCCATCGGGCGCCCGTCACGCGCGAGCGCGTGGGCAGCACGGGCGCGCCTTCGCGTCCGGCGCGGCGTCCGTCGATCGACTGACTCAGATCGATCGAGTTGACGCGTTTGAACGACTGGCTCGCGCCCCGGCCGAAGCCCGCCGCCGCGAACGTGACGGAGAAGGGTGCGCGGTCGTCTGCGCCGCCGTCGATGCGGAGCGTGAGCTCGTCGCGCGCCGTGACGCGGACCGACATCCGAAAGGCCTGCCCTGGAAAGAAGTAGCGGTTGTCCGGCGACGAGACGCTCGGGTTGTTCCACGCGCGCACCCGCCAGAACGGCCGGAAGGCCCAGTCCTCGACGAGCCCCGTTAGCCCCTGGGCGCGTACGCGGCCGGTCGCGCTCACGACGCGACCGTCGGCCTGCACGGTGAAGCGACGCTCCGGATCGCCGCCGTCGCTCCCGCTCACCACGTCGTCGGTCCACGCGGCGCTGCCGTCGCGCAAGAAGACGCGGCTCCACGCGAGGCCGGCGTCGACCTCTTGCGACCCGGCGTGACCGCCCATGTACACGCTCGGCACGTCGAGCGAACCGAACGAGAACACCTTCTGTGGCGGCTGGACCGAGCGGAGCGCGGCAGGCGTCGAGAGCCAGCGCGCCGGGTCGAGCTCGACGCGCGGGAGCACGCCCTCACCCGCGACGCCGGCGTGCGCCCTGCGGGTCGCGCTCGTGACCTTGCGAAAGTACGCGCCCTGCACGTCGTCGACCTCGCGTGCGTGGCAATCGCGCGCGGCGCCCGAGCCCGCCGCCTCTTCTGCGCACACGGACGTCGCGGCCTCGGCCGCCTCGGCGTCGTCGTCCAGCGCCGGCTCGAGCTCGGTCGCGCAGCCGGCGACGCACGCGATCGCACCCAACACGAGGACGGAGGCCAGGTATCGCATCTCTAACTACAATGTAGGTGCAAGTTTTACACCGGACTGTAGTTCCATGATTTCAGCCACTTGTGGGCGGTGCAGTGGGCCCGATGGATCGTCCACGCGCTACGCCCACCGTCCATCCCGCCATCTGTTCGCATGGCAACAGACGCCCTCCCGGTCGCCATCTGTTCGCATGGCAACAGATGCCCTCCCGGTCGCCATCTGTTCGCATGGCAACAGACGCCCTCCCGGTCGCCATCTGTTCGCATGGCAACAGACGCCCTCCCGGTCGCCATCTGTTCGCATGGCAACAGACGCCCGGCCGGTGGCCCGTCACCGCGTGAGGGCGAAGCTCCGCGCGAACCCGGTCTGCTCGTCGGTGATCGACAGGCGCACCAAGCCGTGGGCGTCGAGCTCGTAGGCCTCGACGACGCTCGTCCCCAGGCCCCCGAGACGGTGGACGTCGGCGCCCGCGAGGTCGACGCCGTCGCGCTGCAGCTCGGGCACGAAGCCGAACCGCACGTCTGCGAAGAGCGAGAGATCGCCCGTGGGGGCGCCGCCGTCGGCCACGTCGGTCGCCTCGACCACGCGAAAGTGCCCGAGGTCGTGCGCGACGCGGTATCGGCGCTCCACGCGCACAGGCGGGCTCCCCGGAGCGGGCAACGCCGTCTCGCGATCGAAGATCACGTCGAAGGTCACGTCGCGCCCGCCCCCTGCCTCGCGGAAGACGCCGAGCGCGCGCGAGAAGCGATCGCTGAGCGTGAAGCCCGAGGTGTCGTCGGCCGCGATCGCGAGGCCCACGGCCGTGGCCGCCGACGGGTACGGCGAGCGGAACACGCGACGACCGAAGCGCTCCTTGAGCATGCGGGAGACCACCGGCAACGTGCTCGCCCCGCCCACGACGTAAGTGCCGGCGATCTCGTCGAGCGCGCCCGCGTCGGCGCTGTCGGCCAGCGTCGTCACGCCTCCGTCGCCCGCGTCGGCGCCGTCGGCCGGCGTCGTCGCGCCTCCGTCGTTCGCGTCGGCGCCTCTCATCACGGGGAGCATCGCGTCGATCGTGCGCTCGACGAGCGGCGCGCACGCCTCGTAGTACTCGGCGACGGGGATCGTGATCTGCTCGTCGCCGACCTCGACCACGAGCTTGCGCGTGTTGGGGCCCACGCGCTCCTTGGCCTCGCGACACGCCTCGAGCCATCGCGCGTGCGACGCCGGGTCCACGGGCGCGGCGCGGCGCGCGAGCACCAAGTCGAGAAGCGCCGCGTCGAAGTCGTCGCCGCCGAGGCGCGCGACGCCGCCCGTGACGAGCGCGTCGTGTCGCAGATCGGTCACGCGCACGAGCGACGCGTCGAAGGTGCCGCCCCCCAGGTCGTACACGATGACGTGATCGCGGCGCTTGCTGATGGTGCGCTGGTGCGCGTGCGTGTACTCGAAGCCAGCCGCCGACGGCTCGTTGAGCGTCGCGATGACATGGAAGCCCGCGCGCCTGAAGGCCTCGAGGGTCATGAAGCGCGCGGTGCCCATCGCGTTGGCCGGCGTGGCGACGACGACGCGCATCTCGGGCTCGGCGCGCTGCGCCTCGGGCAGGTTCGAGCGCGTGAGGATCGCGTCGCGCACGTGCGACAAGAAGCCGACGAGCAGGTCGAAGAGCGGAACGCGCGCGCCGCCGACGTCGAGCGACCGTTCGAGCGCGCCGTCCGCCGCCAGGGCGCGCTTGAACGAGCGCAGCGTCGTCCAAGTCGGCTCGTCGCGCACCGCCAGCGCGTCGAGCCCGTACCGGAGCTCACCATCGCGCGCCGCGACGATCGTGGGGATGCCGTCGACGGCGTCGCCCTGCGCGGTGTCGAACGACAGCACGGGGTAGTTGCCGCGATCGCAGAGCGACACGACGGTGCGCGTGGTCCCGAAGTCGATGCCCAACCTCATGACGCGAGGTGTATCGCAAGCCCGGCCCCGACGGAAATTCGCGGTCTGGCACGCGCCGCCCGGCCCGGCCTCGGCGCGCGTCGAGCCCGCGCACCGCCAGCCTCGCCTCGGGCCGCCACCCGCGGTATGAGTGGCCCGATGCAGGCCGCCCTCGACCCCTTCGTCCCGCACCAAGAGCCATGAGCGACTCCAAGAAGAAGAAGGCCAAGGCCAAGCGCGCGCCGCGCCGCCACGAGCGACGCTTCCTCGCCCAGAGCGCCCACAGCAAGACGCTCGTGCGCGTGCTCGCCGCCCTCGGCGCGGCGGCCATGGGTGCCGGCTCGTGGGCGCACTTCTACGGGCAAGTGTTCGCCGACGACGAGAAGAAGGCGATCCCCGTGTACATCGTGGCCGCTGGCGCCGTGCTCGCGGGCGTGGCCATCTGGCTCGGCACGACGACCGAGCCCGCCATCCGCGTCGGCGATCCCGGCGTCGCCGTCGAGCGGGGCGATCTGCGCCGCATGCCCTGGAACGCCATCTCTCAGATCACGTGGCAAGAAGGCACGCTCTCGCTCGTCGTCATGGGGCGCGACGAGTCGGGCAAGGAGCTCACGGTCAAGGTCCCGCTCAACGGGCACGCCGAGGCCGTCGGATGGATCGTCGACGAGGCCCGCCGGCGTATCCCCAAGGTCGTCGACATCGACGACGCGGTCGTCGAGAAGCTCCCGTCGGCCGGCGAGCACGCCGGACAGAAGATCGACCTCGAGGCGCTCCAGGCCGTCGGCAAGAAGTGCAGCGCGAGCGGCAAGACGATCAGCTACGAGCCCGACGCGCGCATCTGCTCGCGGTGCGAGCGCGTCTACCACAAGGCCAGCGTGCCCAAGAAGTGCAAGTGCGGCGCGAGCCTGATGCACATGCGCTCGAAGCTCGCCGACGACGACGACGCGACGGACGACGACGCGGGCGACGACGACACGAGCGACGAGCGCCCGTCGGAGCGCAAGACGTCGAAGCGGCAACGGGCCGCGGCTGAAGAGGAGGACGTGACATGAGCAAGCTGGTGGCCAAGGGGACGGGCGCGAGCCCGGGCATCGTCAGCGGAGAGCTCGTGCTGCGCTCGGAGGACGCGCTCGAGCGCGTCGCCGCCGGCAAGAGCGTCATCCTCGTGCGCATCGAGACCACCGCCGAGGACGTGCCCGCGATGCGCGCCGTCGCGGGCATCGTCACCACGCGGGGCGGCATCACCGGAGACGCGGCCATCGTGGCGCGCAGCCTCGGCAAGCCCTGCATCGCGGGGTGCCCGCCGCTGCGCGTCGACTACGCGGAGTCGGTCGTCTCGGTCTGGAGCCAAGACGAAGACGAAGACGACGTCACGCTCCGCCCCGGCGACATGATCACGATCGACGGCGCAAAGGGCGAGATTTACTCGGGTTCTGCGGTCTGACGGCGCGCCCCTCTGGGGCACCGGCGCGACAGTACCCACATTGGGGTTGCATGTCGCACATTGTGGGCTAGACCGTGGCTGCAGGCCGCGCGCGGGGAGCGGGCGCGCCTGAGCCCTCCACAACCAAGGTGCCCACCGTGAAAGCCGTCGCGTCGCTGTTCGTCCTCGCCCTCTCGTCCACGTTCGTCTTTGCCGTCGCCGGCTGCGCCGCGAGCGACGAGCCCGCCGACGATCCGTCCGTCACGGGCGGCGACTCCGAGGACGACGAGATCCGCGCCACGGGCGTCAAGGTCACCGACGCCGACGAAGGCAAGACGATCAAGGTCGAGGAGGGGCAGTCCGTCATCCTCATGCTCCCGGCCAACGCCACCACCGGCTACGAGTGGAAGGTCACCGGCACGACGCGCACGCTCGGCTACCCCAAGTCGCGCTACCTCAAGCCGTCGTCGGACGGCCCCGTGGGCGCGGGCGGCATGGCCCGCTTCACGTGGAAGACCAAGAGCCCCCTGCCGATGACGGGCAAGCACGCCATCACGCTCGAGTACCGCCGCCCGTGGGAAGACGCGTCGAAGCCGGCCGCGCGAACGTTCACGTTCACGCTCGAGATCGTCGCCGCGGGCCAGGCCAACATCGCGTGCGTCGTCGGCGGGTGCAGCGGTCAGCGCTGCGTGCAGCAGGGCGGCCCGGGCATGATCACCACGTGCGAGTGGCGCGCCGAGTACGCGTGCTACCAGCGCGCCACGTGCGAGGTGCAGGCCGACGGCAAATGCGGCTGGACCGAGACGCCCGCGCTCACGTCGTGCCTCGCGGGCGGCGGGCAGCAGTAGCCCGCGCTCACGCCATCTCGACGCGATTGCGCCCGCGCGCCTTCGCCGAGTACATCGCCTTGTCTGCGCGCCCGAGCAGCTCCTCGAGCCGCCAGTCGGGGGTGATGGCGCTCGCGAGGCCGACGGACGCCGTCGCGGAGATCGGATCGCCCGCGGGCAGCGCGTACTTCGCCTCGGCGATCGCGCGCCGCACGCGCTCGGCCGCCACGCGCGCTCCGCCCTCGGCCGTGTTGGTGAGCGCGACGACGAACTCTTCGCCGCCCCACCGCGCCACGAAGTCGCTTCGGCGCGCGATCCCCGAGAGCACGCGCGCGACGCCCTGGAGCACGGCGTCGCCGGCGTCGTGGCCGATCGTGTCGTTCACCTTCTTGAAGTGATCGACGTCGAGCAAGAGCAAGCTCATGGGGAAGAGCCCGTTGTCGCTGCTCGCGCGCGCACGATCGATGCGCTCGGTGAAGGCGCGGCGGTTCAGCAGCCCCGTGAGGGTGTCGGTAGAAGCGAGGCGCCGCGCCTCGGCCACGAGCGCGGCCATGCGCAGCGGACCGCCCAGGTCGGCCGCGACGAGCTGCACGAGCCGCCGGTCCTCGTGGGACGCGCCGCGACGCCCGGGCGCGAGCGCGAGCCTGCCCATGGTCGTGGTGCCGAAGGACACGGGCAGGACGATGGGCGGCGTGGACCAGTCGGCCTCGACGGCGCGCCGGTCGGTGACGATGAAGGCGTCGCTCTCGTCGCGCTTGCGGCGCTCGGGCGGGTGCGGGACCGAGAGCGCGTCGCGGGCCTCGCGCTCGGCGGCCTCGCGCAGCGCGTCGTGCGTGTGCACGAAGAGGCGCGTCGCGGCCTTGGCGTGCGGCAGCTGGCGCTCGGCCGTGGCGAGGCCGAGCCAGCGGTAGCCCGCGACGTCGGACGCGATCGTGGCGAGGTCCTGGAAGATCTGCTCGACCTCGTCGGCCTTCTGCGAGAGCGCGCGCACCTCGCCGGCGATGGTGGACTCGAAGAGCGCCGCGTCGAGAAGCTGCGACAGGCGCTCCTGCACCGTGCCGCGCGAGGTCATGCTCGCCTGGGGCAGCGACGCGGGGGGAGGGCGCGTGCGCGGCGACGACGTGAGGTCGGCGATGACGTCGATGAGCCGGTCGATCTCCGTCTTGGTCACGTACGCGGCGGCGCCTGCGTGGTGGGCCCAGAAGCGAGAGCGGCGATCGTCGGAGGCGGTGAGGAGCACGACGGGCACGTGCATCGTGCCGCCCTCCGCGCGAAGCAGACGGCAGAGCAAGAGGCCCGAGATGCCCGGCATCCAGAGGTCGGTGACGACGACGTCGGGGGGATCGTCTCGCGCCATCTCGGCGGCGTCCGCAGCGTGTGCGACCTCGATGACGTCGTGCCCGCTTTCGCGGAGCCGGACGCCGAGGAGCGCCCTCGCGCTGGCGCTGTCGTCGACGAGGAGGACCGTTGCCACGGGTTTTTGTCTATGCTCGCGCGCCGCGCGCAATAAAGCAAAGGAGCTGCACCGATGAGCACGTCCACAGGCCAACGCATCTCGCTGACCGTCACCGTCCTCGGCGCGGGCACCATGGGCCAGGGCATCGCCCAGGTGTGCGCCGCCGCGGGGCACGAGACGCGCGTGTCCGACGCCATGGAGGGCCGATCCGAGGCCGCGATCAAGGCCATCGGCGCGATGCTCGAGAAGCTGATCCAGAAGGGGAAGATCGACAGCGCAACGCGTCATGAGACGATGAAGCGCCTGTCGGCGTCGCCGAACGCGGTCGTCGCGGCGGGCGGGGCCGACGTGCTCATCGAGGCCGTGCCCGAGGACCTGTCGCTCAAGGTCGACGTGCTCTCTCCGCTGCTCGCCGCGGCCGACAAGAACGCGCTCATCGCGACGAACACGTCGTCGCTCTCCGTCACCGAGCTCGGCGCGCGCCTCGGCGCCCCCGAGCGCACGGTGGGCATGCACTTCTTCAACCCGCCGCCGGTCATGGAGCTGCTCGAGATCGTGCGCGGCGTCGGGACGAGCGACGCCGTGGTCGAGCGGGCGACGGCGTTCGCGCGCGGCCTCGGCAAGACGCCGATCATCGTGCGCGACTTTCCGGGCTTCGCGACGAGCCGACTCGGCGTGGCGATCGGCGCCGAGGCGATGCGCATGCTCGAG
>JAGQJA010000781.1 GCA_020430845.1 Myxococcales bacterium | reverse complement strand
CTGGCTGCCGCTCGTCTGCATCAACCCGCCCGACGATCTCTACTATCTGTGCTTCTTGCCGTCGGGCGACGGCGGGGCGCGGGCGGGCGCGCGGCTCATCCCGGTGCTGCCCGAGGGGCTCGCGGGTCAAGCCGGTGCCGACGCGGGGGCCGGCGCCGACGCAGGGGCGGGGGCCGGTGCCGACGCGGGCACGGCTCAGAACCCGTTCACGATCCCGCCGGGGTTCGACTTGTCGCCCTTCTTGGCGCAAGGCCCCACGTTCCGCTTCACCATGCCCACCGACGCGGTCACGCCACGCAAGGGGGGGCCGCCGTACGGGCTCGCCGTCGTCTTCAACATCGCGTGCGCGGGGCGCGTGGTCACGCTCGAGCGCTCCCCCGAGGGCGGCCCGCAGCAGCTGCCCATCGCGTGCGTCGACGAGCGCGGCGAGCGCGTCCCGCCGAGCGACTACGTGTTCGCCGTGTCGCGTGTATATGCATACGACGACCGGACGAACCTCAACCCCAAGGTGCTCGGGGCCAAGGTCGACGGCGTCCCCGTCCCCATCACCGGCGCCGCCCCGGTCGAGCTCGAGCGTTGCACGGAGTCTTCGAAGGACAAGTGCAAGGAGATCAAGATCGACATCGACATCGCGCCGGAGAGCTGGGAGTCCGACCCCAACAACGTCGGGCCCGACGGTCAGATCGGACGCGAGCAGATCTGGGTCACGTACTACTCGGACATCGGCGACTTCGACAACGACGCGCGGCTCCTCTTCGACACCAAGAGCGGGCGCGTCGACAAGAGCGAGGTCGTCTTCCGCGCGCCCACGACCCCGATGAACGGCACGATCTGGGCGGTCATCCACGACAACCGCGCCGGCGCGGAGTGGGTCGTCTTCCCCGTCCGCGTGAAGTGAAGCGTGGCGCGTGAAGCGCGCTCGTGCGCGGGGCGCGTCGTCCCGCGGGCGGCGCCGTCCACGCGCCGGTGAGGGCGTGGGCCGCCGCGGCGTGGTAAGAGTCAAGAGGCGATGGTCGTGCCTCTCCGCAGCGTAGGACGCACGCTGGCGCTCGCCGCGCTGGCCGTCGTCGTCGCGTCCGCGGGCTGCTCGAGCGACCCAGACCTGGGCGTGCTCCAAGAGGCCGACCTCAAGAAGCCCGAGGGGCTCGAGGCCAAGTTCGACCGCAACGCCGTCATCGACTCGGCGTCGCTGAAGGACGTCGACGGCATCGACTCCGCCGTCATCCAGCGGCTCTTCCGGCGCACGCCGTACGACCGCCCGAGCTTCCTCGAGACGTATCAGTCGAACGGCGTACGCGCGTCCGACGCCATCGCCCGCGCCGCCCGCACGTATCGCATCAACCCGCTGTTCTTCTTGGTCAAGGCGCAGACGGCCGGCGGGCTGCTCGGCGCCGACAGCTACCCGTTCCCGCCGGAGCGCGTCGAGTACGTCTTCCGTTGCGGCTGCCAGTACTCTGGAGCGTGCAACCCGCAGCTCGCCGGCTTCGACAAACAGGTCGACTGCCTCGGACGACAGATGCGAAGCGCCCTCGACGCGATCGCGCGAGAAGGGCTCACGGCGAGCTCGTGGGGGC
>JAGQJA010000098.1:4934-5512 GCA_020430845.1 Myxococcales bacterium | reverse complement strand
TTGGTCTCTTGGTCGGGATCGAACGTGTACTCGTAGACGAACGAACGTTTGTCGGGCGTGCGCGGCGTCTTGGTGCGCGTGAGGCCGCCGAGGCAGTCGGGATCGTCGGTGAGCTGCTCGTGTGTGGCGTCGCGGCGATCGAAGCGCGCCCAGAACGCCGGCTTGAGCTCGCGCCGGTGAAAGCCCACGAGGTCGGCGAGCAGCGCCTGTAGGCGCCACCGCTCTGTGCCGCCCGAGGTGTCGTCGGGGATGGCGTCGCGCAGGCGTTGGGCGAGCGCCTCGGCCTCGGTGGGCGGCCGCGCGTCGTCTACCTCGCCGGTCGCTGCGCCCTCGGCCTCCTCGCCGTCGGCCTCGTCGCCCTCGCCGTGACGGTGCGAGACGGCGGGCAGGTACGCGACGCCCGCCTCTGCTTGGCGCGCGAGCAGCCAGTCGCGCAGCTCGAGCGTCGAGTCGCAGTCCTCGATGTTGTAGTCGCGGATGGCGGCGAGGATCTTCGAGCTCTCGTGAGAGTCGCCGTCGGGCTCGTCGAGCCAGCGCGCGTACTCGGTGACGGACTGTCCGGCGGTCGACACGTCGCC
>JAGQJA010000098.1:0-4864 GCA_020430845.1 Myxococcales bacterium | reverse complement strand
GCGGTAGAGATCGACGAACACCTCGGCGCGGAGCAGCGCGTCGACCTCGCGCTCGCGCGAGCCGTAGCGCCCCATGAGGCGGCGCAGCGCGGTGACCTCGTACGGCGCGTAGTGATAGATGTGCATGCATGGATCTGCGCGAAAGCGCGCGTAGACCCAGTCGACGAAGCCCTCGAACGCGCGCCGCTCGGCCGCCGCGTCGTGCGCCCACCGCTCGAAGAACCGCCGCACGCGCGCGGGCTGCCCTTTGGTGCCGCCCTCGGCGCGCTCGAGGTACGTGGCGCCGAAGAGGTACTCGAGGCCGCCCTCGGCGAAGGGGTAGCCCTCCATGTCGAAGAACACGTCGCCCTCGCTGGGCGGAGGCAGCATCGCGAGGCCCCGGCGCGGCTCTTGGGGATCGGGCGCGATGAGCTCGTAGCGCGGGGAAGGCGCTCCTTCGGACGCGATCTGCAGGCGAGCCTGCCGGCGCAGGCGATCGAAGACGCGGTCCTCGATGCGCGGCACGCGCGGGAGCTCGGTGTGCGCGAGCTGCGTCATGGTGGTGATGCCCGCGGCGGCGAGGCGCTTGGCCTGCGTGGCGGTGAGACCGGCTACGCGCGAGGGGTGATCGATCTCTCGGAGGAACGCCGCGGCGTGCGAGCTCCACCGGCGGTGCTCGGCGCGCGCCTCGGGCAGGGGCCGCGCCTCGGGGTCGAAGTCGCGCTGCGCCTGCAAGAACGCCCGCTCGAGCGCACGAAAGTAGTGCACGTAGCCGTCGGTGCGAAACGCGTGCTCGACGCCGTCGCCCGCGATGACGTGCACGCGCTCGGGCAGCGTGCCCTGCACCGCGCCGATCATCTCGGCGTACGCGCAGAGCTGGATCAAGAAGTACGGCTTGGGCGTGCGCGCGAGCTTGGCGTCGGCCACCTCGTAGCTGAAGGCGCCGAGCACCGAGGGCCGCTCGACCCGCAAGAGAAAGTCGGCGTAGCCGCGAAAGCTGCCGCGCTCCAGCGCCGCCTGCACGATCACCTCGCGGCCCGCGCGCATCGCCTCGAGCGTGGCCGCGAACGCGTCGACGCCCGCGGGCGGCTCCCACACGTCGCGCCCCGCGTCGCGCATCTGTTGCACCACGCGCGCCTCGTGGGCGACGCCCATCTTGGCCACGAGCTCGAGCGACGCGTCGCCGGCGTCGGGCGTGAGCGCGCCGGGGCTCTCGATGTGGAAACGATCCATCCACGAGGCGAACGGGCTCTCGTAGAACGTGATCAAATCCGACGGCGAGAAGACGAGCGCGTCGCCCTTCTTGTACATGTCACGCCCCCATCACCCAAAGTGGACGATCGCATCTTGCGCGTGGCGCAGGGTCCGCAGAATCCGCCAAACGTTGCGTCGGCGTGGCGCGATCGAGTGGCTGGTCGCCCGACTTTCCAGCTCGGATGTCCAGAGGCGCGCGACGCACAGGCGCCAGAGCGCGCTCGCCTCGATGGCCCCGAACTCGCCGCGTCCGAGGCCGAGCCACTCGAGGAGGTCGAGCCCGTCGTCGCGATCGATCTCGAGGAACACCTCCTTTCCGTCGAGCGCAAAGCGGAGCGGGCGAGGGGCGAGGGCGGCGCGGTGCATGCCCTTCGTTCTGCCGCCCCGCGCTCGGCGAACGAGCGCCACGGGTTAGACGTGACTGCCCACGCGCGCAGTGGTTCGTGGGGGGCGGCGTCACGCGCGCGGGGCAGGAGTACGCGAGGAGACACGCGCAACTCCCTCTCGCACGGGTCGAAGGGGCCGCATGAGTGGAATTCAGCGCGTCGGGTGTCGTCCGGAATACTCCAGCTGCGACGTCGCAGCGAGCCAGGTGCCCCCCCGAGAAACTCGTGACCCGCGTTCGGCTGCCCCGCGCGACGTGGATTCAAGTCTCCCTCCGGATGCTGGCGCTCCAGCGGCTAGCATGGCTGCTCAATCACAGCGCGCCTCGTCGCCGCCGATGAGCCCCGAGGCGTGCAAGGACTTGCCTACAGCGGTGCTCGACCATCAGGCGAACGCCCTTCGAAACCGGCTCGGCCGTCGCGTCGACTACGGCGAGCGAGGGCGGGATCTGCTGGAGCTGAAGAACGTTAAGGGGAGCTCACGAGGCGACTTGCCGCAGAGCGGAGCGCGAATGGGCCGAAGCAAGCCGACGTGAAGATATGCAAGCGGGTTGCAGATCTGCCAGGGAACTCAGTCGTCGGTGCTCAGCATTGGTGGCTCAAGACGCCCACGAAGGAGATGGGCATGGGCGAGGCCGATGGTCGAGTTCCCGGTCATGGGGAGAGCGGCCCGAGCAAGCTCGGGACGCGGATGGTCGATCACTCAGCCGAGCCAAAGACCAATTGTCAGCCAGTCGCGAAGCCGGTCGACGCTGACTGCGTTGACCGCGAGCTCGAGCTCGGCAGGGACACCGGGCCGTGGATCCCGGGCGTAAACGATTGTCATACGGTCGTCGAACGCATCGTCGACAAGTGCCATCAGGAAGAGGCGGCCCGTGCCGAACAAGAAGCGACGCAACGCAGACTCACGGAGGCCGACGGTGGCGCACCGTAGCTGCTCCTGGGTAACACCGATCGCGGGCGCGGGTGCGTTCGTCGCGTGGCTCGTCGCGGGGTACCTGTATTCGCTCTGCGTGCTGATCGAATTCGGCTGTCACAGGGGAGACGCCGCGGCGTGCGCCGACCTGACGCGCGTGCTGCGGATGGTGGCGGCGTTCGGCGCGCTCGGGCTGGTGCTCGCCGTCGTGGCCGCGGCCGCGTTCACTCGAGCTCGGCGTCGCGTATCGACACCGAGCCGATGACGTAGCCCTGCACGCGACCCCGGAACGTGGCCGTTTCGCCCTTGTTCAGCGCCGCGGCGCGGGCCATCTCGCTCTCCTTGAGGTTCACGTGGACGTTGTGGAAGGAGATCCGCTGACCTGGCTCACCGAGGACGACGTAGAGCCCACCGAGAGGCCCCTTGTCGATCGACCTCACGGTGCCCGTCACCTCGACGTCCTTGTCCTTCCACGCGTTGTCGCCGCGGATCTCGTTGCCCTCGTAGTCTTGGATGAGGCGGCCCGCGCTGACCTTGATGTACGTCCTCTGCACCGGCGGATCGGGCGCGCGGGTCGCAGGCTGCCCGGCCTTCTCTGCGGGCGCCTCCTTCGATTCGGAGGACGTGCCGGACTTTGCGCTCCCGCCCGCGAGGACGAGGAGGACGACGGCGACGGCGACGGACGCGGAGTGGCGATGGTTCATGTCTGGTCTCCTCGAAGTGCGGACGTCATCCGCGGTTTCACGAGTCGCGCGAGCCCGAGCGCAGACCCGAGCGAGAGCGCGAGCAGATCGACGACATCGAACGTGCCGGGCACCACACCGGCGGCCTGACCGAGCTCGGAGCCGATCGCGAGCGCGGGCCCGAGCAAGATCCAGGGCGCGCTCGCTCGAGACCACCTGCCCGACCACACGACGACCATCGCCTGGGTGAAGGCGAACGCCCACAGGCCGTCGGGCACGCTGAAGAGGACGAACGACGGGAGCACGTGGGCCATGGGTCGCGTGACCGCGCGCGCCGCGTCGAGCTGCCGCCCGAGCCCGAGCGCCTCGAACCACACGAACGCCACGAGACCGCGCGGGCGCGCGAGCACATACAGAAGAGAGCCGGCGACGAGCGCGCCGAGGACTTCGCCGATCGCGCGCCGATGGGTCGCGCCGCGAGGTCGGACCGAGCCCGCTTCCGTGGCGGCATCCGCGTGCGCAGCGTGTGTCATCCCCTCGTTGTGCGACCTCGCGCTGGGCCAAGCGGTCCGCCCGTTAGACGTGACTGCCCGCCCGCGCAGTGGCCGCGCGTCACGCCGCCGCGCGCGCCGTGAGAGTTGCTATGCTCGAAAGATGAGGCGCGCGAAGAGGTTTTTCGTCGTCGCGTGTGCTGTCGCGCTCTCTCCGCTGGCGGTTTGGGCGTGCGGCTCGGAGCGCCCTCCTATCGCGAACGCCTCGTCGGGCGACGGCGGCGCGGCCTCGCCGGGGACTTCGCCCTCGCATCGGGACGCGACTTCTTCGCGTCGCGCGCAGTGCATTCCGCCCGCAGAGATCGAGGGGACGCCGTGCCGCTGCCTCTACGCGCCAGGCGGCGGCGGGGGAGACTCGGTCAGCCTCGACTTCGGCATCGGGATTCCGTGCGGCGTCTCGGTGTGCTTCAAAGGTCTGAACGAGACTGGCTACTGCGCGGCGCACGGCGTGTTGCTCGTGCTCGACGGGTTCTGCGCCGACGCGTCGGGCGAGCTTCCGCGCTGCGACGCGGGCTCGGGCGACGCAGGGACAGGCGACGCCGCGCCCGACGCGGACGCATCGTTGTAGCCGTCGCCCGTACCTCGCGACCTATCGGTCCGCGCGCGACCCCGCGCGCGACGCGTGTCACACTCGGGCGGGCACGCGCGACGGGGGCGCATGAAGCGTCGCTCGCGCCTCGCCGCCTCCTTGTTGCTCGTCTGTCTGTCGCTCTCGTGTCGCGGGCGGCACGTCACTCCGCCTGCGGACGCGGCCGCGTCGTCTTCGAGCGCAGAGCTCGCGCCGCCCGCGCCGGACGCCCAGGTCACGCCCGTCAACGTCGGCCGAGGCACGTTCGTCGCGCTCGCCCACGCGGACGGCGGCCGCGTCGCCTTCGTGGCCGACGAGGACGACGGCGCGGTGCTCGCCGTGGATCTCGAGAAGAATCAGGTGGTTGCGCGCGCAGCGCTCGACGCGGCGCCGGGGCAGCTCGCGCTCGGCCCCGATGGCACGGTGTTCGTCGCGGTGCGGGGAGCGGCGCGCGCGGTGGCGCTTCGCCTGCGGAAGGACATGACGTTTCGCACGGTCGTGACCCACGAGACCGGCGACGAGCCGTACGG
>JAGQJA010000780.1 GCA_020430845.1 Myxococcales bacterium | reverse complement strand
GGCGATGGGGCTCTTCGCGGCGATCGTCGCCGTCGCCGGCGCCGCGTACGTCGCGCGCGGCGTGGGGGCGCTCGTGGGCGGGCCGCTCTGGCTCCGCGCCGCCGCGGGCGCGTTGATGCTCTCGGTCGGTCTCGTCGACTGGACGCTCTTCAGCGGGATGGAGGTGTCGCTCTTCTGCGCGTGCCTCGTCGGCGCGCTCACCGCGCTCTCGCGCCTGCGAAGCGGCTCGCTGCGGCGCAGCACGACCCTCGAGCGCGCGGCGTGGCGCGTCGGCGCGTGGGGAGTGCCCTTGGTGTGGCTCCGGCCCGAGGCCGCCGTGATCGTGGCCGTGCTGGCCGTCGCGGCGGCGAGGGGCGCGGGGCGACGCTCGGGTGTGCTCACCATCGCGCGCGTGGCCGCGCCGGGCGCCCTCGCGACGCTCGCGGTGCTCGCGGTGCACCGTCTCACGACGGGCGAGGCGGCGAGCGCCGGGGCGCAGCTCAAGCTGCTCACCTCCCTGCCCTTCCTCGACGACAGCGGGCGGGCGCGCGCGGCGCTCTCGAACGTGGCTCACTTCTGGGTGCGCGCGGGCGGAGAGCTGTCGGCGACGCGAGCCCTCGCGTGGGTCGTGCCCGCGCTCGCGCTCGTGGCCCTCGCCTCTCGGCGCACGCGGGCGGTGGCGGCGACGAGCGTGGCCTCCGCGGTCGCCTTCGCGCTGCTCGTGTCGCTCAACAGCGCCGCCCCGTACCAGAACCTCCGCTACTACGTCCCGTCGATCGTCCTCGCGCTCGTCGCCGCGGCGCTCGGTCTCGGCGCGCTCTCTCGCACGCGAGGCGGCGGTACGCTTGCGGGCGCGTGCGCGCTGGGTGTCCTCGCGACGACGTCGCCCACCGTCCCGCGCCAGGCGGCGCACTTCGCGAGGGCCGCCGCGAACATCCGAGATCAGCAGATCGCCGCGGGGCTGCGGCTCGCGCACCTGGTCGCCCCCGGACGGCGCGTGCTGGTCGGCGACGCCGGCGCCATCGCGTACGTGTCGGGGCGCGGCGCGATCGACGCGCTCGGCTTGGGCGGATACGGCGGGCTGCCCTTCGCGCGCGCGGCGGTGCACGGCCAAGCCGCGACGCTCGAGCTCATCGAGCGCGTCCCGGCGGGCGAACGGCCGACGCACCTCGCGCTGCACCCGAGCTGGTTCGGCGAGATCACGTCGCGCTTCGGGCGGCCCGTCGAGGTGCTGTCTCTCGAGGACAACGTCATCTGCGCGGGCCGGGAGCTGGGCATCTACGAGGCGGACTGGAGCGCGCTCGGCGACGGCGACGCGCGCGGCGACGCGACGGACGAGCTCGACGTGGCCGACGTCGTGAGCGAGCGAGAGCACGCGTACGAGGCGCCGCTGCCGTGGGGCGGGCGCACGCTCGTCGCCGTCCGCGGGACCGGCGAAGGCGGCGCGCGCTTCGACGGAGGCCGCGTGATCCCGGCCGGGTCGGTCGAGCGCTTCACGGTGCTCCGCGCGCCGGTGGGTCGTGCGCGCGTCACGGTGCGCACCGACGGCGCGACGGGCGGCGTGACCCTCACGCGTGCCGGACGCGGCGGACCTCCCCTCGCCCCTCGGCGCATCGACGAGGGCGCGTGGCGTGACGTGGTCTTCGAGCTGGACGATCTGCGCGCGGGCGATCGCCTCGAGCTACGCGCGGCGAGCGGTGACCTCCACGACTTCCACGTGTGGGTCGCGGCCGCGCGATCGGGAGACGCTCAGCCCGTGCGCGACGCGCGGAACGGCGGCTGAGCGAACGCCTCGCGGACCGCGGGCGGGATGCGCGTGGGGCGCTGTCGCGCCACGTCGATGAA
>JAGQJA010000779.1 GCA_020430845.1 Myxococcales bacterium | reverse complement strand
CACCTCGGCATCAGGCGCGCGGTCCGAGACCTCGGCGTCGACCCCGACCGCGCCGAGCAGCCAACGCGCTCCGCCACCCGGGCCGGCAGCAGCCGCGCTCGCGGCCATGAGCGCCGCGGCGACGAGCAGCCACGCCGCGCGCGGACGGCGTCGTCGCACGGGGAGCACGGCGGGCTCCGGAGCGGGCGCGTCGTCGGCCGGCGGCGGGTCGATCTCCGGAGCGCTCTCACGCTTGGGCGCGGGCGTCGCCCCGCTCTGCAGGGCGAGGGCGATGAGCTCGGACGTGAAGGGTGCGTCGTCGCTCTCGAGCTCCTCGCGCTCGGCGGCGAAGTCGAGGCGAGACGTGCGCTCGAATCGGCACGTCCCGCAGCGCGCGAGGTGCGCGTCGAGCAAGGTGCGCTCGGCGTCGGTGAGCGTGCCGCGCGCGTCCTTGTCGAGGAGCTCTTCGGGGTGCAGCTCAGAGATGCTCATGCCGTCACCTCCAGCGCCTCGGAGAGGGTGGGATCGCCGTCGATGCGCGCCCGGAGGCGCTCCTTGGCGAGTCGAACGCGGCTGCGCACCGTGTTGAGCGGCGCGCCCGTCTCTTCGGCGACCTCCTCGAGCGAGCAGCCGAACACGACGCGCAGGGCGATCGCCTCCGCCTGCTCGGCCGGGAGCTCGGCCAAGAGATCGCGCAACAGCGCCTTTCGTCGCGCGCCGACCGCCTCGTCACCGGGCGAAGGCTCCGCCACCTCGATCGTGTCTTGCTCGACCTCGGCGTCGTGGCGTGCGGCGTGCGCGCGGGACCGCTTGCGCACGGCGATGGCGGCGCGAAGCGCGATGATGCGACCGAAGCCCATCGGCCCGCACTCGCCGCGGTACGTGGGCAGCGCCTGCACGAACGCGATGAGCGCGTGCTGCACGGCGTCGTCGAGATCGGGATGGCTCGCGCCCAAGACGGCGCGCACCACCGCGACGAGGCGCGGGGCGAGCGTCTTGAGGAGCGACGCGGTGGCCTCGCGGTCGCCCGAGGCGGCGCGGTGGGCGAGCTCTCTCAGCTGATCCTGCGCTGGGTCGAGCCCCGACGTCATCACTGCGAGCGCGTCTCCCATGCCTGCTCAAGCCTAGTGGCTCGGAGCGCCCAGAACCGATCACGCGGGCGATCACTTTGGTAGGACACTGTAGGCGGGAGCGTTCCAACACGCCGTAACCATGTCGATTTTCGTGATGCCTCCTTTCTGATCTTTTTTTCGTTTCGCGTGATCGGTTTGGACAGCGCGGCCGCACATGGGTCGTGTGAGGCGAGCGAACGCGACGGCAACAGCGCCGCGCGAGGGGCCCGCCCAAGGACGGAGAACGGATGACTCTCTCACTCGAACGCCACGCCGCGTCGCGGCTCTTGCTCACGCTCGGTGTCGCGGTCGTCGCCGCGCTCGCGGGCGCGTGCACGACCAACACCGACGGCAACCTCGACACCACCAGCTCTGCGCTCACCGCCGCCGAGGGCGACGGTGCCGACGCGGCGACGAACGAAGCCGCCCGCACCGCGTGCCTCACGGACTTCGTCGGCTGCATTCGCGCCGGCGACGACGAGGCCACGTGCGGGCGCGAGCTCCACGAGTGCATGCCCCGACCTCCCAAGCGCGGCGGTCACGGCGGCGGCGGAGACTGCGACCGCGACGGCGCGGGGCCGCGTCCGCCCATGGGTGACGGCGACAGGCCTCCCCCGCCCCCCGGCGCCGATGGCGGCGATCCCCCGCCTCCCCCGCCCGGCATGGGCGACGGTGACCGGCC
>JAGQJA010000097.1 GCA_020430845.1 Myxococcales bacterium | reverse complement strand
TTCCGGTAGCGCCCCCGACGGCGCCGAGTCAGTTCTTTGATACAGAACGTTTTCAGACATTTTATGTCATTTTTATGAACGACGGATCGGGCTACGGATGGAGAGGTGAACGGGCGATCTCGCCCCGCCTCAGGAGGCCCGATGCGACACGTCAATCCAGTCCGACCCTCGCCCCCGTCCGGCAAGCGCCGCGCGCTCCCCGCCGAGCTCCCAGAGCTCCCGGCGCTCTTCGTCCTCGAGCCAGGCATGGCCCTCGCGGCGCGCACCGTCGCGTCATGGAAGCCGATCACGACGCTCCAGGTCCTCGGCGGCCTCGAGCACATCCGCGACCTCTCCGTCCGCTGGACGTTGGAGCACGGGATCTGCCACCTCGGCGCGCGCACCGTCGTGGTCTGCGCCGAGGGCTTCGCGCCGCCGAGCGCGATCGGCGAGGGCGCGCGCGTCCTCGCGTCTTGCCACCGACTGGTCGAGGACGCCCAGCTCGGGCCCATGCTCCGCGACCGGCACGTGGCCGTCGAGGCGCTCTACTTCGATCGCTCGGACGGCAACGTCTACCGGTGGGTGTCGAGCGCGCGCCAGTTCGAGCGGCTCCAGGGCGCCTCGCAGACGGCCTTCTTCGACGCGATCCACAAGCGACGCCTCGAGCCCGTGCGCGTGGCGTGAAGCCCCCGACGCGGCGCGAGGATCGAGGGCGACGGCGCGAGATGCCGTCGCCCTCACTGCTTTTGTATGTCGGCGCGCGTGCGCGTCACTGGGGGTCGGCGCGCGTGCGCGTCACTGGGGGTCCACGCACGTGCGCGTCACCGCGCGGGAGGCGGTCTCACCGCGTGGGCGTCCAGCGACCGCCCTCGTAGGCGTACAGGGCGCGCTCGGCGGCGTCGATCTGCACCAGGTGCAGCCAAGCGTTGTCGACGAGCGAGCGCACGTGCGCGTGCTTGGCGAGCACACCGTCGATCGCTTCGCGTGGCGCCTCGATGAAGACGCACAGCCGCAGGGGCGTGTGGACCCATCGCTCGCCGTCGTGGAGCGACTGCATGGGGAGCCCGATGCGCAGGTCGCCGCCGTTGCCCTCGAACACGCCCAGGTGCCCGCCGACGACGTTGTGGAGCACCTTGTTGCCGCTCCCGTAGCGCGGGTTGTCGACCGTCGAGGCGTAGTACTGGAGGTTGATCCAGTGGGTGACCACCATCGGCGCGGTCATGATGAGCTCGAGGATCGCGAAGCCCTCGTCCTCCTCGAACCGGTACTCGTGCAAGAACGAGCGACCCCCGAGGTCGAGGTGACGACAGTGCTCTCGCGGCGCGACGATGAACGCGGCGTTGTTCGCGAGCCCCCACTCGGGTCGTACCTCGGACCAGTCTCGCGCGCGGCGACGGACCGCGGCGAGCAGCCCCGCGGGCTCGGCCCGAGACAGCCCGAGATGGCGCGCGCGCTCCGCGCGACAGGTCGCGCCCGCGGCGACGAGCCACCCATGCAATTGCGAGACGTCCGAGATGTGTGAGCTGGGCAGCTCGTCGAGGTCGAAGAGCGTGACCTCGTCGGTCGTCGTGTTGTGTAGCCCCGCGACGAAGCGCGTCGTCTTGGGCACCAAGATGCCGCGGACGGCGAGGCCTTCACGCACGGCGGGCTCGTTCAGGAGCGCGGCGGCGGCTCGAGCGTTGACCTCGCCCGTCTGCCCGCAGCAGGCGCCGCAGTCGAGGCCGGCAGCGTGGGGATTGTTGGTGGTGTCGCTCCCGTGACCGATGAGCGCGACGAGCCGCGCAAAGCCTCTCGTCAGACTCATCGCGCGCAGGATGCCGGCGGCGAGGTCGCATCGCGCCTCCACGTCGTCCGGCTCGGCGAGCCGCGGCTTGCGGCCCTCCTCCTCCTTGCGTGAGAGAGCGGCGGCGTCGACCCGCGCGTCCGCGCGGTGGCCGAGCGTGCTCGCGAGCATGGACGCGGCGTAGAGCGGCCCGAGCGACTCGACGAACGAGAAGGTCGACACGGCGCCGCCCTTGAAGGCGCCCCAGGCGCGCGCCGTCGACAGCCGCCCCTGGCGACGCGTCGCCGCGGGATCGTCGAGCCCGGCGTCGGTCACGCGCATCCGCGGCGCGAGCAGGCCCGGGAGCTGCGGTCGGGCGCTCTCCGACCCGACGGGGCGGTAGTCCACGGGCAGACCGAAGAACCCGGCGAACCCCAACGTCTGCACCGCCTGCGATTGCGCCTCGAGCGCGCGACGGAGCACCTCGGAGCGCACGTCGATGCAGAAGACCGCTTGCACGGCCGCGCCTTCGGGGCGCGCCGTAGAGAGCCCCGAAGGCAACCGCGCGCAGACGTCCTCTCGCCACGCGAGCTCGAGGGCGTCCTGGAAGAGCCAGTCGTCGGGGCGCGCCGCGCGAGCCGCCGCGTCGGCCGACGGCCAGCCCCCCATCGCGAGCTTCCAGCGACGGGAGAGCGCGGGGCCGCCGGTGCGGTGGAGCAGCCACTCCCACGCGAGCCTCACCGCGAGCAGATCGACGATCGCGTCGTCGTCGGCGCCGCCGAGACGCGCGGTCCACCGACGGTAGGCGCACCACGCGGCCCACCCGTTGACGTCGAGCAAGAGCGCCACGAGATAACGCTCGCGCTCGCTTTCCGGCACCTCGAGATCCCCGAGCGCCACGTACAGGAGCTCGCGCGCCGTGTCGGGCAACGCCTCGGCGGCGGCGCCGTAGCCGTCGAGGCCCATGAGCAGGGTCGGTGCGCGATCGCCCTGCGCATGCCTTCGCCAGCTGGCGTACAGGCCTCCCGTGCGGTCGGGGCCGAGCTGCGCCTGCCCGTCGTCGAAGTACGAGGCGCAGTGCTGGCTCACGGCGTTCGTCACGAAGTCGCGCCACGACATCTGGCGCTCCAGATCGCGCTGGAGGTCTGCCACGTCGGTCACCTTGGCGCGCGGGGGTGTCATGGGCTCCTCTCGCTCGAGGAGCGCGAGGAGCTGGGCGACGGACACGTCCGCGCTGCTCCGCACCACCGCGGCGCGCAGGTCCGCATCGACGAACATGCCCTTGCGCAGCGCGTCCCGGTAGAACGACCGGGGCATCAAGAGGCGCGCGCCCGACAGCGAAGCGAGCGTCGCCGCGACCTCGCGCATCGGTCGGTCGACGAAGCCCCAGAAGGGGTTGACCGCGATGAACCGATCGAGCGGCCACGTGGGCGCGATGCGGGCGACTGCGCCGTCGACGAGGGCGTCTGCATCCATGGTGGCCCTGCTCGCGCCGAGGACGTCGGCGTCTCCCGGCGTGGCCCCGGTCGTCTCGGTGGTCGACATCGTCAGGCCCCCGCGCTCTCTGCCGCAGCGAGCGGCCCGCGGCCCGATCCCGATGCGGGCAGTCGTGGCGGCCAGAGTCTGAACGTCGCCCGAGTGAAGAGCTCATCGAGGTGTAGGCCGGCGAAGAGCCTCGGGTAGAGCGCGCGCGCCAGCCTCCCGTCTGGGCGCGAGCGCAGCGCGGTCTCGACCAAGAAGAGCGTCGAGAGGCCACCGAGCACGATGCCCCATCGGAGCGACGCGCCCGCCTCGCTGGCGGCGACGACGACGTGGCGCGCGGCGACTGCGTGCCACGCGACGTAGAGGAGGGCCGCTCCGGTGACGCGCGCCGCGACGCGGACGGTGGGACCGAGCCCTCCGCCGAGAGCGTCGGCGAGCGAGGGCGCGAGCGACAGCGCGAAGACGACCGCGAGCGGCGACACTTCTGCGCCGCCCCACGGAGCGCTCGAAGACAGGCGACGCGCGGCCTCGGCGCCCACGAGCACGACCGCGGCGACGGCGAGGACCCGCGCCATCGAGGCGGGCCCGCGCGGCGCTTGGAGCTCACGCGCGCGCCACGCGGCGACGACCGAGCCCGCGCTGAGGAACGCGTGCGCCTTGTAGAGCGAGTGAGCCACGAGGTGAAAGAGCGCCAGGTGCCACGCGCCGAGCCCGCACTGCACGAGCATGAAGCCCATCTGGGCGCACGTGGACCACGCGAGCCCCACCTTGACGCTCACCCGCGTGACCATCACGAGCGCCGCGACCACCGCCGTGCAGGTCCCGACGCACACGAGCGCCGTCTGCGCCGCCGGCGCCCGAGCCATGAGCGGGGCGAGGCGGATCATCAAGAAGCCGCCGATGTTCACGATGCCCGCGTGCAGGAGCGCAGACACCGGCGTGGGGGCCTCCATGACCTGCGTGAGCCACCCGTGGAACGGCAGCTGCGCGCACTTGAGCGACGCCGCGGCGACGAGGAGCAGCGTCGCGACCTGGAGCGAAGGCGGGAGCGTGTCGTGCGCCGACGCCCACGCCTCGATGGCGTCGATGTCGACGCTCCCGACCGTCCTGCCGACGAGCGCGATCGCGACGAGCAGCGCCGCGTCTGCCAAGCGGCTGACGATGAACTTCTTGTGGGCGGCGACGAGGGCCGCCGTCCGGTCGCCATAGAACGTGAGCAGGCGGTGCAGCGACAGGCTCGTGGCCATCCAGGCGAGCGCGAGCAGCCAGAGGTTGTTCGACATCACGAGCAGCGTGACCGCCGCGAGCGTCGAGAGCAGCCAGCGTCCGTAGCGGTCGCGCCCGGGGTCGCCGTCCATGTAGCGGCGCGAGTACCGCGCGATGACGGCGCCGATGACGCAGACGAGGAGCAACATGATGGCCGTGACGTGGTCGACGCGGACGCCGAGAGCGGCTCCGCCCAGGTGCGCCTGGGCCCCGGAGACGGCGACCCCGACCGCGACGGCGACGGCCACCCCCGACGCCGCGGTGGTGAGCCACACGGCGCGTGAGAGCGCCGGCGACGGCAGACGCGCGAGGGCGCCGGCTCCGAGCAGGAGCGGGAGCAGGACGGAGAGGCCGGGCAGCAGCCATGACCAGGGCAACGAGCTCATGCCCCTTAGGTAGCCCGGGCCAACGTTCGTAAAAAACACATAATAAAGCTCGTACCGTTCTGTATAGTAGAACGCCATGGATCGACTGAACTACCACCACCTCCACTACTTCTGGGCGGTGGCCCGCGACGGCAACCTGACGCGCACCGCGCGGCAGCTGAGGGTGTCCCAGTCGGCGCTGTCGGCGCAGATCCGACAGCTCGAGGACGAGCTCGGCGCGCCGCTCTTCGTGCGAGAGGGCCGACGCCTCGCCCTCAGCGAGGCCGGGCGCGTCGCCCTCGGATACGCCGACGACATCTTCGCGGCCGGCAGCGAGCTCGTCTCGACGATCAAGCGCGGCCGCACCACGCAGCACGTCCTGCGCGTCGGGGCGGTGGCGACCCTGTCGCGCAACTTCCAGGAGTCGTTCATCAAGCCGGTGCTCGATCAGCCCGACGCCCGGCTGAGCCTCCAATCGGGCAACCTCGAGGCGCTCCTGCGCGATCTCTCGGACCACGCGCTCGACATCGTGCTCGCGAACCGGGCTCCGCAGCGCGCGCCGGGTCGCTCGTGGCGGTGCCGGCGCGTCGCGAGCCAGGTGCTGAGCCTCGTGGGGCGCAAGCGACGCGCGTCGTTTCGATTCCCCGACGACCTCCGCGGAGAAGCGATGATCGTGCCCGGCGTCGAGAGCGAGGTGCGCGCCGAGTTCGAGGCGCTGTGCGAGCAGCTCGACCTGCGCGTGAAGATCGTCGCCGAGGTCGACGACATGGCGACCATGCGCCTCTTGGCGCGCGACACGGGCCTCATCGCGCTCCTTCCGTCGGTCGTCGTCCGCGACGAGCTCTCGAGCCGCGTGCTGCACGAGTACTGCGTCGTGCCCGGGCTCCGCGAGAACTTCTTCGCCATCACGGTCGCCCGCCACTACCAGCACCCGGTGCTGCGCGCGCTGCTCACACGGGACGAGGGTGACATCCTGGCGATGGGCCGGGCGCCCGCGCCGCGCGGCGCTTCGTGAGCATCGAGGGCCCCGAGCTTGCGCGCGCGCCGATTT
>JAGQJA010000778.1 GCA_020430845.1 Myxococcales bacterium | reverse complement strand
CTCGACGACGTGATCGTCTCCGCGCCGGGACCGGTGATGACGGCGCGCGCCGCCGAGCTGCGAACGCTGGCGCGCGAGGCCGCGAGGAGAGACGCGGCGACCGCGCGCGCGACCTACGGCGTCCCTGCCCCGCCCGCCGCGCCGCCACCCCCGCCGCCGGCACGTCGAGAAGGCGCCGTCTGGTACGGGTGGCAGACGCTCATCACCGACGGCGCGGCCGTGCTCACGACGCCCGCCGTGCCGCTGCTCGGCGTCGGCGCGTACGTCTTGGGCGCGCCGCTCGTCCACGCGCTGCACGGTCGCGGGTGGACCGCGCTCGGTAGCCTCGGGCTGCGCGTCGGCGCGCCGGTCACGGGCGGGTTCGTGGCGTACGCGGTCCAGGGCAAGTGCTCGGGCGAGTTCTGCGCGGTGTGGCCGCTGCTCGGCGCGGGGGTCGGCGTGGTGTCTGCGATGGCGCTCGACGCCGCGGTCCTCGCCCGCAAGCCGCGCGAGCCCGCGGACGAGAAGCCGGCGCGGGCGGCCACGGCGCCGCGCATCACGCCGTCCGCGGCGCCACGACGCGAAGGTGGCTTCGACGTCGGGCTCTCCGGCACGTTCTGAAGGCCGAGCGTCGCGCGCACACACGCGGACCGCCGAAACGCGTCAGAGCTCCTTGGCCTCGAAGTCGTCGTACGCGAACGTGCTGCTGCCCTCGCCGCCGCCGCTGAAGCCGACGACGCCGGGCGTCTGGATGCGCGACGAGGTCGAGTCGGTGACCTTCTCGCTGCCGATCTCGAGCCAGTTGCCGGCCTCCTTGATCTCGACAGTCGCGTCGAGCTCCACGGGAGACGTGCCCTTCACGCGGAGCCGCAGACGCATCACCGTCGTGGCGGCAGGCGCCTCGGTGGCGTTGAAGTCCTTGATCGTCTCGAAGATCCCGTCGCCGCGCTGGCGCGCGATCGTGAACGTCTTGCCTTCGGGGAAGTTCGCGTTGCGAAAGAAGATGTAGCTCTCGAGCCCGGCGCCGGTCGCGAGCGAGCTCGGCTGCACGCGCGCGTGCACCTGCGGAAAGCTGCTGGTCACCGAGGAGAGGAAGATCACGTCGACGCGGACCTCCACGTCGAGCACGCTCTCGGCGTCCGGTCGCGTCGCGATGGCCGTCCGATAGTTGGCCGCGCCCGGACTGGCGTTGAGGCGCAGCGCGGTGCCCTCGTCGATACGAAATGCGGGTGACCGCTCACGCCAACCGTTGCCGCCCAGCCCGCTCGCGGTGTCTTGGCGCGTGAACTCGTCGCGGAACTCGTACTTTGCGCGCCCGTCGTCGCGCGTGGCGTCCGAGGACGAGCTCCCGTCGCGAGAACCACCATCGGAGACTTGGGCCCCGCCGTCGACCGTCGGCGCCCCATCGACCTGCCCGCCACCGCCGCCGCCGTCGGCTGGGTCGGCGCCGCCGGAGAGCCCGTCGAGGTCGGTGAGGAGCGCGCACCCGCCGAGCAGCGCGACGGGAAGCATGGCCGCGACGGCGCGTGCGCGCGAGAGGAGAGCCACAGTAGAATGAGAGCACGATGC
>JAGQJA010000777.1 GCA_020430845.1 Myxococcales bacterium | reverse complement strand
CGATGAACGGGATGATCGGGTTGTCGGGGACCTCGAGCTTGTTGCCCGCGCCCATCGTGATCGGCTGGCCAGACGGTGCAGAAGACATGAATCGAACCTCCGTGTGCGCGGCGGGGCCGCGGCGGCATGCGCGAAGCGCGAGAAAGGGCTCATGGGGGTAGCACGCCGAGCGCCCTCTCGAAAAGAGGGGTCCGCCGTGGGTCGGGCGCGGGACGGACGAGCTCGGGCTGGCGCGCAGCGTCACCCCCCCTGCCAGATGCGCGCTAAGCTGGGGCGATGATCGCTCGCCGGGCGCGCTGCGTCGTCCTCTTGGCCTTCGCCACGGTGGCCGGCGCGTGCGGCATCAAGAACGAGGCGACGGTCTGCGGCTCGGAGACCAAGAACGCCGGCGCGGACTGCACCTCGACGTACAAGCTCTGCGCCGGACAGATCTACGATCTGGAGTGCGTCAAGACCGCCGGCGGCTTTGCTTGCACGTGCATCGAGGACGGCAAGCGTGCCAAGACGTTCGACTCGCCCGACGTCTGCTCCGTGACCCCCGACACCGTGCGCGCCCGCGCCAAGGAGAACTGCGGATGGAAGCTCGACTGAACCTCGGCCTGCGCGTTGCGCGCGCTGGCGCGATCGCGGCGCTGGCGCTCGCGGGGTGCTCCTCGTCGACCACGGACCCGGCGCCCACCGCCGCGCCCAAGAGCGCGACGCAGACGATCGGCCCCGAGGGCGGCGTCATCAACGTCGAGGGCGCCGAGGTCACGTTCCCGAAGGGCGCCGTCAAGGCGGCCGTCGCCATCACGATCGAGGCCACCGACGAGGCGCCCCCCGCGGGCTTCGAGGCGCTCTCCAAGGTGATCCGCTGCGAGCCGTCGGGCACGTCGTTCGACGTGCCGGTCACGATGCGCATGACCTTCACGCCCGACGGCAAGGCCGCGACGATGTTCTGGTCGAGCCCCGAGCAGCCGGCCTTCACGGACGTGGGCGGCGCGATCGACGGCGCGAAGATGAGCGCACCGGTGAAGCACTTCAGCCGCGGGTTCGTCGGACGCGCGAAGCCGCAGTGAGCGGGCGACGGCGCACGTGACCGCGCGCCGCGGCGGCGCGCGCCTCAGAGCGTGAGCGTGCCGCCGCAGGGGATCACGACGCGACGCGCGTGACCGTGCGAGCCGATCTTGACCTTGTGAGGGCCGCACGGCACCTCGATGGTGCGCGAGCTCCCGTCGACGACGGTGCGATCGATCCACACGCGGTGACCGGCGGCGTTGGGCGGCAGCACGAGCACGCCCCCCGACGGGACGGCGCGCGCAGCGGCGACAGGCGCGGGCGACGCGGCGACAGGCGCCGGCGACGCGACAGGCGGAGGCGACGCGGCGGCCGCGACAGCGCCACCGCGGGGAACGACGTGGAGCAGTCGACCGAGGGGCCCGTCGGGGAACGCGAACGCGATGGCCACGCCCATGGCGAGCCCCGCGACCAAGAGGCACAGCCCCACGAGGAGCACGCGACCCGCGGAGGTGGGCGCAGACGCGTTCGCCGAGGCCGCCACGAGCTCCCTCGCGCGCGCGCCCGAGACGATCTCGACCGAGGCCGTGACCGGCGCGATGCTCGGAGGCGGCGCCTCGTCTTCGACCTGCGGCGGAAGCGGGAGCGGAGGCGTGGAGAACGCGTGTGCCGGCGCGGTCCACGCGGGCGGCGCAGGTGCGGGCGCCCAGGCCGCCGGGGGCGGGGCGATCTCGGCGCGCGGCTCGGGCTCGGCGAGCAGCGCGTCGA
>JAGQJA010000776.1:604-2491 GCA_020430845.1 Myxococcales bacterium | reverse complement strand
GGCGGCGGCGACGCCGGCTTGGTCTCGGCGACGGTCACACGACCCCCGGGGCCGCGCGAGCCGCGGGTGCGGGCGCGGTCGGCCTTGGCAGGCGCCGCGGCCCCGGTGGCGGCCTGCGCGGCAGGCTCGGGCGCGTCGGACTCCTCGGCGTCGAGCGCGGCGCTCTCCTTCTTGAGGGCCTCGAGGCGCTTCTCGTCCCTGGGCTTGCGCTCCTGCTCGTTGGCCTCCTCGAGCGTCGTGTCGCCCTTGGGCACGGCGGCGATGACCTCTCCCTCGTCGGTGACGATCGGTCGCTGTGGGATCGACGACGCGCCGAGCTGCGCCTCGAACGCGAGCGGCGCGCCCGCGACGAGCGAGAGCTTCACGTCCCGCCAGTCCTCCCCCGAGAGGTTCTGGACGATGCCCCACGCCTGCAGCGTCGCCTCCTTGGGCGCCTTGCCGTCGACGACGAGCCGGTAGCTCGGCCTCCAGACGGGGGACGCCGCCACGTACCCGATCTCGAGATCGTGCTCGCGACCGTCGAGAGAGAGCACCACCGAACGGATGCCGCGGCGCTCGTCGGGGGTCATCTGGCTCTTGGGCTTGGGCTCGTCTTCTTCGTCCTTGAGCGGAAACGCCGCCGCGCGGACGCTCGAGCCGCCCTTCTCGATGACGGCGAGGGTCGCGAGGAAGTCTCCCACCTCGGTCTCGCGCATCTTGAAGCGCACCTCGCTCTCGTCGACGTGACCCGCGCGCTCGAAGTACGCGACGCCGTTGCGATAGACGACCACGCGGCGGACGGGCAGATCGGACGACACGATGGCCGAGCGCCCGCAGCCGATCCCGCCGACGCCGAGGAGCGCGCCGAGACAGACGAGGAGACGAAACCTTTGCATGTGTGTGCACCCCAGGGGGCGCGCGCGGCGCCCCGAACAGAGAGGCGTCGATGGTAGCCGACGCGACGCGCGCAGCGATCCGCGTTCTGAGCGCGGGAGAGCGAGCGCGGGCGCCGTGGGGGTGCTCAGTCGGCGAGGGCGACGTCGACCCGGCGATCGTCGGCCATCGTGGCCTCGTCGGTCCCGCGCGCGTCGAGCTCCCCGCGGCTCGTCGCGGCGAGCTTGGCCTGCGCGACGCCCATGTCTTGCAGGTACCGGCGCACCGCGTCGGCGCGGCTCTGCCCGAGCACCATGTTGTACTCCATCTCGCCGCGCGCATCGCAGCGCCCGACGAGCGAGACCGCGCGGCCGCGGAGCGCGCCTTCGGTGAGGCACTTGGCGATGGCGGCGAGCAGCGGCCGATCGGGCTCGGGCACGGCGGCGGAGTCGAACTCGAACTTCGTCGCGTAGCTGGTGCGCGCCACGCGCGGCAGCCCGCAGGCGCGCGCGATCGCGTCCGAGACGACCAGCCCGTCGGTCTCGAGCGGCGCGCCGTCGGCCTGCCCCGCCCCGGCGCCGTCGCCGCCGAGCGTGGCCGAGGTGGTCTGCCCCGTGCCGATGGCCTCGGTGCCCGACGGCGTCTTCGCGTTCTTGCCCGGCTGCTTGGCGCAGCCCAGCGAAATCAGGCCCATTCCGACGAGGTAGGCAAATGTGGGATGCTTCATGGCTCTTTTGCTACCAGCGCTCGAAAGGCCCGGCCAAGTTCCGGCATCGAAGCGTTGGTGGTACGGAGGACTGCATGGACGTCTCAGTGTTCTTGGAGCCCAAGCTCGACCTGACCCGCATCGCCGAGCTGCTCGACGGCCTCGGCCACGAAGGCCGCCTCCACACGGTGGGCGCGTGGTCGAAGAAGCAGCAAGCCGCGATCTTCGAGGCGGCCAAGGGCGTGCGCCCGCTGACGCTCGAGCACCTCGTCCCGGCCGGCACCGAGCCGCTGGTGCAGGTCATCCACGACGGCCGCAACACGCTGCCC
>JAGQJA010000776.1:0-502 GCA_020430845.1 Myxococcales bacterium | reverse complement strand
TTCGTCGCCAAGGCGGGCGACGAGGGTGAGCTGGTCATCGACTACCGCGAGCTGCCGCCCTCGCACCCGGCGAGCTGGCCGCCGATCCTCCCGAACAGCGCGCGTCTCGGCATGTTCGTGTACGAGGGCATGGTCGACTACCTCCGCGGCATCAGCGAGCACGTCTCGATCGGCAGGGCGTGGAAGAAGGGCGAGATGATGGACGCGTGGTTCGTCCTCGTCCGCCAAGATCCGGCCTGACACGCGGCCATGGAGCTGCGACTCCTCGAGCGCGTCCGAGACGTGGATCGCGACGCGTGGAACGCGCTCGTCGGACCGGACGACTCACCGTTCGTCGAGTGGACGTGGCTCGACTGCCTCGAGGAGGCCGGGTGCGTCGGTCCCGGCACGGGCTGGCTCCCGCGCCACCTCGCGCTCTTCGACGGCAAGGACCTCGTCGCCGCGGCGCCCGCGTACATCAAGGGCAACAGCGAGGGAGAGTTCGTCTTCGACTGGAGCTGGG
>JAGQJA010000775.1:1536-1958 GCA_020430845.1 Myxococcales bacterium | reverse complement strand
CCCCCGGCGTGCTGGTGACGCCGAGCCTCGAGCTGACGCGACGCATCGGCGCCGGAGGGATGGGCACGGTCTGGCTCGCGCGGCACAAGAGCCTCCAGAAGGACGTCGTCATCAAGCTCATGGCCGAGAGCATGGTCGCGAGCCCCTCGCTCCGAAGGCGCTTCGCGCAGGAGGCCTCGGCCGGCGCCAACGTCAAGAGCCCACACGTGGTGCAGGTGTTCGACACGGGCATCTCCGAGGAGCTGGGCCCGTACATCGTCATGGAGCTGCTCGAGGGTGAGGACCTCGGAGCGCGCCTGTCTCGCGACGGCACGATGACCCCACCGGAGGTCGCTCGGCTCGTGACGCAGGTGGCCCACGCGCTCGACCGCGCGCACGCGATCGGGATCGTCCACCGCGACATCAAGCCGCCCAACCTGTTC
>JAGQJA010000775.1:0-1411 GCA_020430845.1 Myxococcales bacterium | reverse complement strand
GAGCAGGCCGCGGGCCGCGGCGACGTCGACGGCAAGTCTGACCTCTACGCGCTCGGGTTGGTCGCGTTCCGCGCGCTCACAGGCGCGCCGGCGTTCGCGAGAGAGTCGTTCGATGCGCTCGGGCTCGGCGTCTACAACCTGCCCGCGCCCAAGCTCAGCGAACATGCCCCTCTGCTGCCGGCGGCGGTGGACGCGTGGTTCGCTCGTGCGTGCGCGCGAGATCGCGACGACCGCTTCGCCGACGGCGCGACGATGGCGCTCGAGCTCTCGCGCGCGCTCGGTCTCGTGCCCCAGGAGCCGAGCGCCGAAGCGCCCGAGCACGCGGCACCCGCGCCCGCGCCGATGCATGCCGCACGCACGGACGATGACGCACCGATGAGCGGCGGCGCGACGCTCGCCCGTGACGACGACCCGCGCTCAGAGCCGAATCCGGAGCCCGTAGGGCCCTCCGAAGGGGCCCCCGCCGAGCCGCCGGTCGCGCCGATCGCCTCGCCCGAGACGCCGATCACCGACGCAGGCCTGACGCAACGAACGTCGCCTGGCGAAGCGCGAGAGGCGGCGCCTGCGCCCAAGCGTCGGCTCCCCGCCGTCGGCGCGCTCGTCGCGCTCGCCGTGATCGTCGCAGGAGCATGGGCGCTGCGGGCGCGGAGCGGCGAAGACACTGGCTCCGTCCGCACGCCGCCGTCGTCGGCCTCGGTCGCGCCCCCTGCGCCGACCGCGATCCCGATCGGCGTGCTGCTCGATCTGTCGGGTGAGCGCCGTCGCAGCGGCGAGGCGCTGCTCGCGGCGACGCGCGCGGCCGAGAAGCTCGTGAACGAGAGCGGCGGCGTGCTCGCCCGTCCCATACGCCTCGTCGTGAAGGACGATCAGGGCGACACGGGAACGTTCTTGAAGGCGGCGACGCAGGAGCTGCTGCAGACCGAGGGGCTGAAGGTCATCCTCGGTCCGATGACGAGCGCGCAGGTGGACGTGGTGGCGCCGCTCGCGCAGGCCGCCGGCGTCCTCGAGATCACCGGCAGCGCGACGTCGCCCGAGCTGAGCACGCTCCAGCGCCCCGGCGAGCGCATGCTCTTTCGCACGGTGCCGTCACAGACCCTGCAGGCCAAGGCGCTCGCGCGCGTCATGCGCGGCGCGGCGACGACGCCGATCGATCGGCCGGTCGAGCCCCCCTCACGGTGCGCCGCCGTCGCGATCGTCGCGCCCGACGACGTGGACGGGCGCCCCTTCGTGCAGGTGCTCGGGCGCGCGCTCGAGCAGCAGGGCGGCCGCCTCGTGCTGACGCGCTTCGTGCCCGCGGCGCCGCAGGTGACGTACGCGGCAGACATCGGAGCGGTCGCGCGATCGGGCGCAGACTGCCTCGTGCTCGCGCTCGGCCCCAAAGCTGCCGCGCGTTACCTGAGGCAAGCGCTCA
>JAGQJA010000096.1 GCA_020430845.1 Myxococcales bacterium | reverse complement strand
GGCGAGGTCGCCGTGGTCCTCGTCAACCACGGGCCATCGCCGGGCGTCATCGAGCCGCAGATGCGCGTCGCGCAGCTGGTGATCGCGGCGTTCGTGCGCGCGGACGTCGAGGCGGTGAGCTCGCTCGACGACACGGCGCGCGGCGCCGGCGGCTACGGCTCGACGGGCGCCTGACGGTCGGCGTCGAATCGACGCACGAACGAGAGCACCTCTGCGGCGACGGCGTCGCGGTCGTGATCGGCGGCGACGAGGTGGGCGCTGTCTTCGAAGATCCGCGTGAAGACCTGGTCGGCGCCGATGCGCGCGCGCACACGCTCCACGTTGCCGACGGGACAGACGTGATCGCGTCGTCCGTGCAGGACGAGGGTAGGGCACGTCACGTGGGGCAGGCGCTCGTGCGCGCGCCGAGCGCCGCGACGGACCTCGAGCGCGCCGCGCAGCGGGTGCCTGTCGTACGCGGTGATGCGCGCCCTCGCGGCGCGGTCGGCGATGTCGGCGGACCAGAGCTTGAGCAAGTACGCGTCGGGCAAGGAGAGACCGAGGCGGTCGACCGCACCGAGCGCCTCGTGCAACGGTGACGAGAGGCGGACGGCGTTGCCGAGCAACACGAGCCCCTCGCAGGCGCCCGGGCGCTCGCTCGCGAGCTCGATCGCCACGAGGCTCCCCATCGAGAAGCCGCAGAGCACCACCCGACCGTGACGCGCGCGCGCGTCGTCGAGCTCGGCGCGGGCGCTCTCGACCCAGTCGCCGAAGGTGCACGCCTGCAGCTGCTCCGGGCGCGTTCCATGGCCGGCGAGCAGCGGCGCGCGCACCGCGTAGCCCTCGCGCGTCAGCGCCTCGAGCAGCGGCGACAGCTCCGAGGTGGTGCCGCTGAAGCCGTGCAGCGCGACCACGCACGGCGCGCGACCGTCTCGCGACCACGCCGCGCCGTCCTGCGCGCCCAGGAGCCGACCGCGCCGCTCGGTGTGGCCGCGACCGACGATCACCGTCAGCCTTCGCCGCGCTTGATCGAGTACGCGCGGATCTTCTTGTGGAGGTTGGTGCGCTCCACGCCCAAGACGACGGCCGCGCGGGAGATGTTCCACCCCGAGAGCTTGAGCGTGTCGACGATGTACCGGCGCTCGGACTGCTCGCGGAACTCGCGCAGCGTGAGGTAGTCGGCGGCGGGTGCACGCGGAGGCGCGGCGGGCTCGGGCGCGTCGTCCTCGGGCGGCGGCTCGGCGCCGGTCGCGTCGTGGGCCTCGTCGTCGCCGAACGGGCTCTCGTGCGGGTCTTCGGGCAGGTCCGCGATCGTGACGCGGTCGCCCGAGAGGATCGCCATGCGCTCGACGACGTTCTTGAGCTCGCGGACGTTGCCCGGCCAGCGTCGCGCGACGAGCGCCTTGATCACGGCCTCGTCGATGGGCTTGGGCTTGGTGCCGTTCTCCTTGGCGAACGAGGCCATGAACGCCTCGACGAGGTGCGGGATGTCCTCGACGCGCTCGCGCAGCGGCGGTGAGCGGAGCGGGAAGACGTTGAGGCGAAAGAAGAGGTCCTCTCGGAAGGCGCCGCGCTCGACCTCGCGCGCGAGATCCTTGTTGGTCGCGGCGAGCACGCGCACGTCGACGTGGATGACGTGCTCGCTGCCGACGCGCGAGATCTCGCCCGACTGCAGCGCGCGCAGCACCTTGGCCTGCGCGACCGAGTCCATGTCGCCGATCTCGTCGAGGAAGAGCGTGCCGCCGTGGGCCTGCTCGAAGAACCCGCGTTTGCGGCTCTGCGCGCCCGTGAAGGCGCCGCGCTCGTGACCGAAGAGCTCGCTCTCGATGAGCTCACGCGGGATGGCGGCGCAGTTGACCTTGACGAAGGGCCCGTCGGCGCGAGGGCTGAGCCTGTGGATCGCGCGCGAGATGAGCTCCTTGCCCGTGCCGCTCTCGCCCGTGATGAGCACGCCGGCCTTGGTGGGGGCCACCTTCTCGATCTCGTGGAAGATGCGCTGGATGCCGGCGCTCTTGCCGATCATCTCGTACTTGGCGAGCTGCTCTCGCGAGACCTCGGCGAGCGCGCGCCGCGTCATGGCCGCCTCGAGCACATTGCGCACGCTGACGAGCACGCGCTCGCGGGCGAGGGGCTTCTCGAAGAAGTCGCTCGCGCCGAGCTTGATGGCCTGCACCGCGTCGTTGACCGTGGCGTGCCCGCTCACGACGACCACGGGCATGTCGCGCGTCCCCTCGTCTTTGCGCAGGCGCTCGAGCGCGTCGAGGCCGCTCATCCCCGGCAGCTTCACGTCGAAGATCGCGAGGTCGACGGGCGTGTCGGGGCGGGCGAGGAGGGAGAGCGCCTGCTCGGCCGTCTCCGCCGAGAGCACCCGGTAGCCCTCGCCCTCGAGGACGAGCTGGAGCGTGCGCCGGATGTTCTTCTCGTCGTCGACGACGAGCACGGTCTTGGCCGCCGGGGCGCCGACGCTGATGGATGGGGTGGCGTCACGGGTCATGGGCGCGCCGAGCGTAGCAGCAGGCGCCGCCGAATGCGGCAGGCGTCAGAACGACAGGCCGAAGAGCAGCCGGTGCGTCGAGACCTTGGGGTGCAAGACGTCGAGCGCGTACCCGTACGAGACCTCGAGCGATCCGAAATCGAGGACGGCCTGCGCGAGCGGCTGCACACCTCCGCCGCGGATACGGTCGGTCGTGGCGGCGAGGCGCGGCACGCACGTGGCGGCGCCCGGACAACCCGGCGCGTCGTACACGATGCCGAGCCGCGTCTCCTCGCCGCGGTCGACCGTGCCGAGCGCGCCGGCGCCCAGCGTGAGGTAGGTCGGGATCGCGTACGGGAAGAAGAGCATGCGGTAGCCGAGCGTCAGCTCTCCGAAGAAGCGACGCACGCTGCGGTCGACGATCGGGTCGGACGTCTCGGGCTTGCCGGCGAACGACATGCCGATGCGCGCCGTGAGCGCGACGCGGTCCCAGCCGACCACGCTGCCGCCGAGGTAGAACCCGACGTACGTCGCCACGTCGGAGTGCACGACGAGCCCGAGGGCGCCGTCCTTGGGCACCCAGCGGCCGGCGTAGCGGCGCTCTCCGATGTGGTACGCGAGCTGGCTCAGGTGCCAGATGGGCACGGCGAAGCCGATGCGCGACTCGAGCAGCCGATCGGCGACGCCCACGACGCGCCCGTCGCATGACAGGACGGGCCCACCCGAGTTGCCCGGGCTGAGCGACGCGTCCGTCTGGATGTACGCCGAGCTCTTGGCGCTCACGACGCCCTGCGACACGCTGTAGTTGAGGAGACCCTCGAGCTCCTTCGAGAAGCGAGGCAAGTCCCCGTAAGGATTACCGATTGCGAGGATCGGCGCGCCGACGGCGACGTGCCAGCGCGGCTCGAGCGGCGGCGCCTGCGCGTCCTCGGGCAGCTCGAGGATCGCGAGATCGTGCTCGTCGTCCCACGCGACCACCTCGGCCTCGAGCGTCTTGCCCTCGGGCAGCTCGACGCGCACGCCGCGCCCGAGGTCGACGACGTGCAGCGCCGTCGCGATGTGACGCCGCGAGTGGAAGACGAAGCCCGTGCCGAGCCCGCCGTCGGGACGCGTGATGCGCACGACGCTCGGCTTGGCGCTCCGGTACACGCGCTCGACGTAGCCGCGCTCACAGTTCATCGTCGCGGCCTCGTCCGTGGCGACGGGCGCCGACGGCGCGTACGGGGCGGGCGCAGGCCGCGGGGGAGGCGCGGGGCGGAGCGGCGGAGGCGGGGGAGAGGGCGGCGCCAGCGGCGGCGACGGCGACGTGGGCCCAGGCGGGGGCAGCGGCGGAGGCTCGTCCGCACCAGACGGCGCGGCGCAGAGCGTGGCGGCGACGAAGAGCGAGAGCGCGGCCCGCCCGGCGGGTCTCACACTCCGCGCTCCTTCATGAACGCGAGGTAGTTCTCGGCCTGGACGATGAGCGGGCTGCGCGGGTAGTCGCGGACGATGGCGTTGAAGGCGCCGCGCGCGTCTTGCCACTTGTGCATCTTGAGGTACGTCTCGCCGAGCAGGAGCAGCGCCTCGGCCTCGAGGCCCGAGTCGGCGCCCTCGACGCGCGGCCCGCGGAGCTTGCGGCCGGCGCGGCCCGGGATCCGCTTCTTGGGCTCCTCGAACTGCGGTCCGCTCGCGAAGTTGCGGAGGGCGTACTGGATGCGCAGCACCGCGGCCTCGTAGTTGTCGCGGGCGAGGTAGAAGCGCGCGACGTAGAGCTCGTGACGCACGAGCCGCGCGGTGACGTCACCGAGCAGGTCGCGGATGTGCGCGGACTCCTCGGAGTCGGGGTAGTCGTGGAGGTAGCCCTTGAGCTCCTTGAACGAGTCGAGGATGACGCCCTGATCGCGCTCGTCGGCCGTGGGGAGCAAGAACGAGTCGGAGATCTGCCGGTACTGGCCCTCGGCGATGCGTGAGCGCGCGTAGCTGACCTCGGCGGTGTCGGACCGGTGGTCGTGGACGAACTGCCGATAGCCGCGGATGGCCTCGGCGAACTTGTCCTGCTCGAAGTCGGAGTCGGCCAGGCGCAGCTCGGCGAGCTTGGCGTACTTGGAGTAGGCGTACTTGCGGCGCACCTCGCGAAGGAGCGTCTGCGCCTCGAGCCAGTTGTGCGCCTGGAACTCCTCCATCGCGGCGTCGTAGGCCTTCTTGGCGTCGGCCGTGTAGCTGAGCGCGCTCTTGGGCTCGGGCTTGTCGCACGCGACGGCGCCCGCGGTGAGGGCCAGCGCGATCACCACGCGCGCGATCGTGAGTCGAGGGCGGCCGGAGGGACGCATGCGCAGCCTCTATACCACCCGCGTTCGCGGGGCGAAGCGACGTTTTCGCCGGCGCGCTCGCCGCGGGTCTTTCAGGGGGACTCGTCGCGCCAGCGGTGGATGCGCCGCGCGGGCGGTCGTCCGGCCTGGTGGGCCTGCTTGGCGACAGCGCGCACGAGCGCGTGGACCCGCTCGGCCAGCGCGCGGGCCTCCTCGCCGAGAGAGACCTCGACCGTGGCGTCGGCCGCGACGTCGACGGTCGCCACCACGTCGCGGTCGGGCAAGCGCACGAGGCCGTCGTATCGCCACGGCGGCGCGTCGCCCTTGCGCTCGATCTCGAGGCGGAAGCCGCGCTCTGGGCGCTCACCGAGGATGGCCATCGCCGGGCTCGTAGCCCCGTGCGCGCGGGCGGGCAAGGTGGTAAGAAGGGCACGCCATGGTTCAAAAGAACCCGATCACGCCCCAAGGTGCGCAGAAACTCCGCGAAGAGCTCCACCGACGCAAGACGGTCGAGCGGCCCCGCATCACGCAGGCCATCGGCGTCGCGCGCGACCACGGCGACCTGAGCGAGAACGCCGAGTACCACGCCGCCAAGGAGGCGCAGGGCCTCAACGAGAGCATGATCAAGGACCTCGAGGACAAGCTCGCGCGCTCCGAGATCATCGATCCGTCCAAGCTCTCGGGCGATCGCGTCGCGTTCGGCGCCACCGTCAAGCTCCTCAACGTCGACACCGACGAGGAGGTCCAGTACCGGATCGTGGGCGCCGACGAGTCGGACATCGACCGCGGCGAGATCAGCGTCACGAGCCCCGTCGCGCGAGCCCTGCTCGGCAAGTCGGCGGGCGACGAGGTGAAGATCCGTACGCCGGGCGGTGAGCGCGAGTACGAGGTCCTCGAGGTCGAATACAAGTAAGCCCGTGCCCGGAGACGCCCCGACCGCGCGAGCACGCGACGTGGCGCCGGAGGGTCGCGCGCCCGCGCTGCCGCGCCCCCTCGAGCACGTCGGGCTCGTGCTCGCGAGCTACGTCCTGCTGCTCGTCGCCGAGAACGTCGGCGTCGGCCTCGGCTACCGCGCGCTCTTCGTCGGCACGTGGGAGATGGGCGACGCGCGCCTGTACGTGAGCCCCATCGCGCTCGGCGTCGGCCTCGTCCCCGCCGTCGCGGCCGCCGCGCTCGCCGAGCTCGCGCTGCGCAAAAAGTTCAATATCATCCAATACTTGGCTGCGGCTGCCGGGGCGCTCGCCGCGTTCGGCACGTCGCAGGGCCGGCACTTCGCGAGCGTGCCCGTGAGGGTCGCGTGGGTCGTGGCGATCGCCGCAGGCGCGGCGCTCGCGGCGCGCGTCGTGGCACCTCGCGTCGCGCGGGCGTCGTGGCGGGTGGTCGCGCCGTCGGGCGTCGCGGTGGCTGCGCTCGCGTGGACGGCCGATGCGTTCGTGCTGCGTCGCCTCTACCCCGCGTTCCACCTCGCGCTCCTCGGCGTCACGCTGTTGGCGTGGGCGGGCGTCGGCGCGGCGCTCGCCCAGCTCGCGGTCCGACGGCACGTCGCGCTCGGCGGGCTCGCGCTCACGCTCGCGTGCATCGCGTGGTCGCCCCACGCGGCCCACAAGATCGAGGCCGCCGACAACATGCGCCTCGTGCTGCTCGAGCACGCGCCGGTGCTGGGGCGCGCGGTCGCCGTCGCGGCCAAGCTCGCGCCTCCTGCGCCTCTCGAGGCTGCGCCGACGCTGACGCCGACGCACGAGACCAAGCGCTCTCAGGACTGGACCGGCCGAGACGTGGTCGTCGTGACCATCGACGCGCTGCGAGCGGATCACGTCTCGTCGTACGGCTACGCGCGGCGGACCACGCCCAACATCGACGCCATCGCCGCGCGCGGCGCCCGCTTCGAGCGCGCGTACTGCGCGACGCCCCACACCTCGTACTCGGTCACGTCGTTGATGACGGGAAAGTACATGCGCCCGCTGCTCGCCATGAACATGGGCGAGGACTCGCAGATGTGGGCAGACTACATGCGTCGCTACGGCTACCGCACGGGCGCGCTCTACCCGCCGGCGATCTTCTTCATCGACCGGCACCGCTTCGACGTGTTCAACACGCGGCGCTTCGACTTCGAGTACGTGAAGGAGGAGTTCACCGGGCCGGCGCTGCGGCGCGCGCAGCTCGAGGAGTTCGTGTCGTCGGTCCCGCGCGACAAGCCGCTCTTCTTGTGGGTGCACCTGTTCGAGCCGCACGAGCCGTACGAGGCGCACCCCGAGCACCCGTTCGAGGGCGGCGGTGCCGTCGGCGCGTACGACTCCGAGATCGCCGCGGCCGACGCGTTCGTCGGGGAGATCGTCGCGTCGGTGTCGCGGCGCGGCGAGCCCGTGCTCATCGTCGCCGCCGATCACGGCGAGGAGTTCCTCGACCACGGCGGGCGCTATCACGGCACGAGCGTGTACGAGGAGCAGGTGCGCGTGCCGCTGGTGATCGCCGGACCGGGCGTGCGCGCGCAGACGGTCAGCCAGGTCGCGCAGACGATCGACATCTTGCCCACGGTGCTGTCGGCGCTGGGCGTGCCGCGCCCACCGCGCATCCGCGGCCGAGACCTGGGCGCGGTGCTCGCGGGGACGAGCCCCGCGGGCGACGAGGGACTCGCGTTCGCGGAGACCGAGCGGCACACGATGCTGGCGCGCGGGACCGATCGGCTCGTGTGCGACCGCACCATCGGGTCTTGCGCGCTCTACGATCTCACGCGCGATCCCGGGCAGACGAAGCCCGACGTCACCCGGCCCGCGCGGACGACAGAGCTCAAGCGCCTGCTCGCCGGCGTGGAGCGCGATCACGGGCGCATCGAGGCGTCGGGCCTGCCCGAGGCGCTCCGGCGGGGCCTTGCGGGCGGACGCGACGCCGCTGAGGACGTCGCGGCGCTCCTCGACGACGCGCGCGTGGACATCCGGCGCGCGGCCGCGCGGCTCTCGCTGCGGCTGCGCGCGCCTGCGATCGCTCCCCAGCTGCGCCGCGCCGCGGCCCGAGACGAGGACCCGGAGGTCCGCGCGTGGTGCACCCTCGCCCTCGTGCGCCTCTCCGAGCGCCCGACCGCCGACGCCGAGCCCTACCTCGACGCCGAGCCCGAGGCCGCGCCCGGCGTCCGCCTCGCCGCGGCGACCGTGCTGGCGGAGCGCGGCGACGCGCGCGGCGCCCCGGTGCTCGTGGCGCGGTGGGAGGAGGCGTTCGTCGTGGGCGCGCCGCACCCGGGGGAGCTCGACGAGGCGCTCGTGATGTTGACGGCGTTCGGGCACGCCCAGATCGCGTCCGCGGTGCCCGCGCTCACGCGCGGCCTGGGCGACGTGCGCCTTCGTCCGCACATCGCCGACACCCTCGCGGACATCGGCGATCCGTCGGCCCGCGGTCCGCTGCTCGCCGCCCTGTCGGGCGAGCGCCACGCCGACGCGCGGGCGCCGCTCGCGCGAGCGCTCATCCGACTGGGCGCACGCGAGGAGGTCTTCGCGCCGCTCGCGCGCTTCGCCGGGACGCCCGACGCCATGCTCGAGTCGATCGCGCTGCTCCACGACATGGGGGCGCTCCGTGGTGGCTTGTCGGCCAAGGGCCGCGAGGGCACCGAAGAGCTCGCCGGGACGCTGGTCGCCACGCCGCGGCCGCGAGGTCACACGGCGCGCGGGGCGAGGCTGCTCGTGCTCACCGGCGACGGGCCCGTGACGGCGCGGGTCGACGGCGCCCCGGTGCAGCCCGCGACGAGCTCGACCGTCGGCGCCCTCGCGGCGGCGGCGCCAGGTCGAGAAGGCGACGCCGGCGATGTGCCGAGACGCGTCCACGTGATCGAGCTCGACGAGCGCACGAGCGCCGAGGTGCGCGTGACGTCGCCGGTCGGCGTCCACGCGATGTGGCTGGTCCAGAGGGCCGACGACATCCCGCCTCCGCCCCCCGAGGTGTGGGACGGCGGAGCCCCGCGGGAACCCTTGGACGCTGGCGACAAGGCCGACTAGGCTCCCGGCCCCGTGAGCGAAGAGGAAAAGAAGGACTCCGCGACCTCCGACGAGGCCGACGNNCGACGACAAGGCGACCGCGGCCAAGGCCGACGACGCCGACGACAAGGCCAAGGCCAAGGCCGACCCGGCCGACGACGACGCCCCGTCGAGCGAAGCCAAAAAGCCCGGTAATGTCGCTGACTTGGCCGCACGCGTCGCGGCGCTCGGCGCCGACACGCCCGAGGAGCTCCAGGCCCGCGAGGAGGAGCGCAAGCTCGCCGAGCGACGGGCCAAGAACCGCAAGGCCAAGCGCGGCAAGAAGGGCGGCGGGCTCGAGACCGCCGCGTCCAAGCGCCTCTCCAAGATCGGCGAGCGGGCCGTGCCCAAGCGCACCGTCGCCGTCGCCGCCGACGCCGACCCGCTGATCGAGCGCACCGCCAAGCTCAGCGAGTGGGCCAAGAAGAACCAGAAGCTCGTCACCCAGCTCGGCGTGGCGCTCGTCGTCGCGCTGCTCGGCACGGCCGGCTACATGTGGTGGGGCCAGAAGCGCGAGGTCGAGGCGTCGGTCGCGCTCGCCAAGGCGGTCGCCGACGAGCGGGGTCGCATCGGCGAGCCCGCCAAGGGCGAGGACGCGCCCGAGGAGACGGGGCCGGTCTTCAAGACGTACGAGGCTCGTCGCGAGGCGGCGCTCGCCAAGTACCGCGCCGTCGTCGCGCAGCACGCCGGCACCGGCGCGGCCATGCTGGCGCGCTTGGGCGAGGCGTCGATCCTGCTCGACAAGCGCGAGGCCGACGCCGCCATCGCGGCGTACAACGAGGTCAAGGCGTCGCCGCTCGCGGCCGCCGACGCCGAGGTGCGCGGCCGCGCGCTCGAGGGGCTCGGGTTCGCGAGCGAGATCAAGGCCGTGGCCGCTGGGTCGAACGCCGAAGAGGCCAACAAGCACTTCGACGCCGCCATCACGCTCTACAAGGAGCTCGAGAGCAGCGTCGACGCCAAGGGCTTCAAGGAGCTCGCGATGTACCACCAGGCGCGCTGCCACCTCGCCAAGGGCGACAAGGACCGCGCCAAGGAGCTCTTGCTCAGCGTCAAGGAGCGGACGTCCAAGGTCGACGACACCCCGACGACGCACGGCGCGCGCACCAACGCGTTCCCGTACCTCACCGAGATGACGCTCGACCGCCTGCGCGAGATCGACCCGAGCCTCGCGCCGCCGAAGCGCTTCAACGAGGGGCCGGGCGGCGCCAGCATGGACCTCCAGCTCCGGCAGCTCATCGAGCGCATGAAGAAGCAGCAGCAGCAGGGCGGGGGGGGACACCCTTGATGCGGACCCGCCTCGCGCTCGCCGCGGCGCTCGCGCTCACCAGCGGCGCGTGCGGCCTCGGAGAGCTGTTCAACGGCGACCGCGTCAACCCCGAGGTGCCCACGTGGGTGAACCGGCCGGGCGCGGTCATGGACGTGTTCGTGCGTCGCACGCTCACGGCGCCGTCGCGGACCGTCGGCGAGGACTGGGAGCGCGGGCGGCCGGAGATCGACCCGATGCACGCGCGCGTGTTCATCGGCTCGGCCGATCACGGGCTCTACGCGCTCCGCGCGGGCGACGGCAGCACCATCTGGCGCTTCGAGACGCTGGGCGTCGTGCAGAGCGAGCCGCTCTACGATCCCGAGATGGATTATGTCTACTTCGGGTCGCACGACGGCGCGCTCTACTGCGTGCGCGCGGCCGACGGGGGACTGGTCTACCGCTTCGACACCGGCGCAGAGGTCGCGCGCAAGCCCGTCCGCTTCGGCGAGCGGCTCTTCTTCTCGAACGGCGCCGACCACCTGTTCGCCATCGATCGGCGCACCGGCAAGCAACACTGGCAGGTGCACCGCACGCCGGCGCTCGGCATGGAGATCGGCGGACACGCCGGCGCGAGCTTCGATCCGACGCTCGGCATGGTCTTCATGGCGTACTCCGACGGTCACGTCATCGCGTACGACGCGCGCGACGGCTCCGAGAAGTGGACGCCCGTCGACCTGAGCGCCGACGCGGAGCAGTCTGCCGGCGACGCGCCGCGCTACCTCGACGTCGACACCACGCCGGTCATCGACCACACGACCGACGCGGGCGGCAAGCCCACCGCCGTCGTGTATGTGGCCAGCTACGCCGGTGGCGTCTTCGCGCTCGAGGCGCGCACCGGCGCCCGGCTCTGGTCGTTGCCCGCCGTGGCGGGCGTCACCGATCTCTTGCTCTTCCACGAGCCGGCCCACCGGCCGCACCCCCAAGGCCCCGACAAGGGCGGCCCCATGGTGCCCGAGAAGAAGGTCCTCATCGCGTCGAGCGCGACCACCGGCCTGCAGGGCATCGACCCGGTCGACGGACGCGTCCTGTGGGCCGACAAGCTGCCCGAGGGGGGCATGACGGCGCCGGTCGCGGTGGCGGGTGCGATCATGCTGGGCACGACCCGCTACGGGCTCTTCTTGATCTCGCCGCGGGACGGCAAGGTCATCGACTCGGTCGACCTGGGCAGCGGCTTCGCGCTGGTGCCGGCGGCCTTCGGCGCGCGCGCGTACACGATGACGAACGCGGGCACGTTCCTCGGCGTCGCCATCCGGCCGCCGCTGCCGCCGCGCTCCAAGAAGCGCGGCTGACGACCGACCGCGCCGGCGAGCCCGCGCCGCGCCGACGTGCCAGGCGGGCGCGGTGCGGGTGCGAGCGAGCTCGAGGTGGCGTCGCGGCCCGAGGGCGCGCGGAGGGTGGGCTTCGTCGCCGCGCGTGGAGAGGCCTATTTTTCAGGGTCGCGCCCCGCTACGAATTTCGCATAAGATGCATTATGTAAACTAAATGGGTAGACCGAGGAGCGGAGGCGCGCGCCGGTCGAGAGCGGCCACCTGGCGGTCGACCAGCACACGTCCCCCTCCAGTCAGTCATCCGTCGTCCGCGGCGCTCGCCCTCGCGGTCGGTCGGGTCGCCGTCGTCCGTCAGTGCTTGGGCGGAGGCCTCGGCGGCGGCGGGCCCTTGGGCGGCGGCGGCGGTTTGCTCCCGGGCGGCAGCTGCGGCTTGTGGCCGGGCGGCGGGCCCAACGGACGCGGCGGCGGCGCCTTCGACTTGGTGCACGCGACCTTGTCCTTGGGGTCGAGCCGGCACGCGTTGCGGTAGAGCCCCCACGCGAGCATCGGGTTGTCGCCTTCGTAGTGCGCGGCCGCCTTACGACACGGCGCCCCGTTCGTTGCGCCCACGGCGTAGCAGGCCTGGCGGTGCAGCTCGGCGAGCTGGGTCGGGTCGGCCTTGCCCGCCGCCCCCGACTCGAGCAGCGCTGCGGCGCGGGCCGCCGCGTCTTTGGTGTACTTGTACTTTATATAATACTCGACGGCCTTGGCCGGGTTCGGCGTCGCGCCGCCCTCGCCGCGCTCCGCCAAGCGCGCCACGCCGTAGCAGGCCGACGAGAGCTTGCCGTCGTAGCAGTGCTTCTCGAGGGTCGCCTTCGCGGCCGCCGGATCCTTCGTCGTGCCCGTCCCGTCGAGCTGCAGGAGCGCGAGCTCGACGCAGCCGAACGACGAGCCGCGCTTGCAGACCTCGCCGAAGAGCGTCGCGGCCCTCGCGGCGTCCTTCGGCATGTGGCGGCCGTCGGTCAGGTACTGCCCGAGCGCCGAGCACGCGCTCACGGAGTTCTCTTTGCAGGCACGGTCGAGGATGGCCACGCCCTTGGCCGGGTCCTTCTTGAGGAGGTCGGCGCCGTTCGGTCCCTTGCGCCCCTCGATGCGCGCGCGCCCCCCCATGATGCAGCCCGACGCGTCTCCGAGGGCGCACGCGCGGTCGTAGTAGTAGAGGCCCCGCTCGGGGTCGGCAGCGCCGAGCGAGCTCCCGCTGAGGCGCGAGCCGAGCGAGAGACACGCGCGCGCGTCGCTCTTCTTGCACCCCAGCTCGAGCGCGCGCACGGCCTTGGCCTTGGCGTCGTCGCCCGGCGCCGGTCGGCCCGGGGCGAACGATGTGAGCGCCGAGGCGAGCAGCGCGCAGCCCTGCGGCTCTCGCTGCGACGAAGCGCAGGTGCGCTCGAGGATCTGCGCGGCCGCGGCCGGATCCCGCGGCGTCACGGTGCCGCCCTTGTCCTTCTTGCCGAAGAGGTGGAACTCGGCCTGCCGCAGGCAGCTCTCGGTCACGCCCTTCTTGCACTCCGACTCGCAGTCGGCCAGGTCGTCGCCGCGGCAGACGTGCCTCACGTTCGGCGAGAGCTTGACGCACACGCCCTCCTCCGAACGGACCTTGTCTCCTGGGCAGAGCGACGTCCTCGACCCCGCCGGCGCGTCGTCTCCCTCGGCGCGCGCCCCCGGGCCCCGCGGTCCCTCGGGCGCCGACTCGCGGAGCTGCTCCTCGATGCGGCGGAGGTGGACACGGATGGGGATGCCGCAGTTGGTCGGCGCCTTCTCGTCGGCGTCCGTCGCCGTCTTGCAGCTCTCGATGCGCCCCTCGACCTTCGTGGAGCTGCGGTCGGACTTGCTCTCGCCGCTGGCGCTCGCCGTGAAGATCTGACCCGCGGCCCGCGCCTCGCCCGACGTGCGCTGCGCCAGCGCGAACGCGCCGACGTCGACCTTGTGGATGAAGTGCGAGGCCCCCGCGCAGTCGGACGCGCCGCGATCGCCCACGAGCTCGGGCCTCGCGACGAGCTCGAACGTGGAGCTCTTGGACCCCACCTCGGCGAGCGCGAGGTCGACCTTGAGCCCGCTCGCGACGCTCGCGCGTAGGTTGGCGCTCGCGAGCGGCAGGTTGGCCTCGGCGGCGTCGCTGTTCTCGATGCTGATGACCTTGTCGCGCAGGCCCGAGCTCGTGTACGCGAACTGCGCCTGCAGCTTGCAGCGCTCGAGGAGCTTGAGCGACTTGCAGTCGTACGCCACGATCGGCACGCGGCCCACCTTGACCATCTCCTCGATCGCCTTTCGGTCCTCGTCGGCGAGGTCGATGATGAGCGCGCGATCGTCGTCGGTGGCCGCGCAGGTACCCCCGGCGCCGCCCTTCCCGCCCCCGCCGAGCGCGTCGGCCGCCGTGATCTCCTTCGGCCGCACCGCGCTCCCAGCGTTCTTGCCTCCACCACACGCCACAGCGCCGAGCGCGATCGCCGCGACGCTCCCCAAGACGAGCCGTACCCTACCCATGCGGGCGAGGCTAACACCGAGACCGGTCGAGTCGAACCTCCGACTCGACCTGGCTCGATCGACCCCACCGAGCGGGCCCTCGGCACGATCGCGCGAACGCGCGTGACGTCGGTTCGTCGCGTTCCGCAACACCGCGAGGGGCGCGACCGGGCAGGCGTGCGGTGCGACGCGAGGCGCGCGAATCCCTACTTTCCAGGCCGATCACGGCTGCCGAGGCTATCGGTCGGCGCGTTGGCGCACGCGTTGCTGAGAGCCAGAACATGTCGCTCCGTCACGTCTTCGCTCCGCTCGTGCTCGCCGCCTCTTCGCTCTTGGCTTGTGACGTCGAAACCTCCGCGCGCCTCGACGCGACGATGAAGGACGACGGGTATTCACTCTTCTTGATCGACAACGACCGACAGCAGCAGACGGACGCGACCTTCGTGGTGAGCGGCGGCACGCCCGGCGCCACCTACGCGCTGATGTACTCGCCGACGGCGCCGCCCCACGCCGGGTGGTTCGCGCTCTCGCCCGACGCGCGCCAGTGCAGCAGCACCGAGGGCGACTACTGCTGGACGAGCGACGGCGCGGGCTACCTGGTCGATCGTGCGCGCGCCGCCGACGACGGCACGGTCGTCCTCCGTCACACCGCGTGCGGGTGCGACGCCGATCACGAGACGCGAGACTGGTACGCCTACTACGCGGTGATGCGCGTCGACGCGATCAAGGACGTGGGCGTCGGGTCGGCACGCGTGCACGTCGACGCGACGCCGTCGCGCGTGCGCCGTACCGTGCAGCGCCCGAGCATCGTCCAGCTCCTCTGACGGCGCGGGCCCGGCGCGGTCACTTCGGCGCGCCAGCCGTGGTCCCGTCGGAGAACCCCCACAGCTCTTCTTTGTGCGGGCGCGTGAGCAGGAGCTTGAGCGCCTCGAGCAGCGGCCGGCCCTCGTGGAGCACGTGGTAGACCTGCTCGGTGATCGGCATGTCGACGCCACGAGACCGGGCGAGCTCGAACGCGGCCTTGGCGGTGCCGTAACCCTCGGCGACGCTCCGCTGGCTCGCGAGGTACGCCTTGGGGTCGAGCCCCTCGGCGACCTTCATGCCCAGGGTGCGGTTTCGCGACAGGCCGCCCGTGGCCGTGAGGATGAGATCCCCGACCCCGCCCATCCCCAGGAACGTGAGCGGGTTGCCTCCCATCGCCACGCCGAGGCGCGCCATCTCACCGAGCCCGCGCGTGATGAGCGCGGCGCGCGCGTTCATGCCCATGTCGAGCCCGTCGCACGCGCCGGCGGCGATCGCGAGCACGTTCTTGACCGCGCCGCCCACCTGCACGCCCACCGGGTCGGCGCTCGAGTAGACGCGGAACATGGGCGAGTGGAGCGCGCGCTGCACCACGTCGAGCACCGCCGCGTCCTTGCTCGCGACGACGACGTCGGTGGGCAGCCCACGCGCGACCTCCTTGGCGAAGCTCGGCCCCGAGAGCGTCACCATCTCGTCTTCGGAGCGGCCGAGCGCGGACGCCGCCACAGCGCTCATGAGCTCGAACGTCGACTCCTCGATGCCCTTGGTCGCGATGACGATCGGCGCTGCGGCCGGCACGTGAGCGCGGATCGTCTCGCACACGGACCGCAAGAACGCGCTGGGCGGCACCAGGATGACGAGCTCGGCGCCCTCGAGCGCCTCGGCCGGCGACGACGTGGCCGACAGCTCGGGCGGGAGCGCGACGCCGGGCAGATAGAGCTTGTTCTCTTGGGTCGTGCGGATCGTCTCGGCGACGTCGGGCTCGTGCGCCCAGAGGCGCACCCGGTGGCCGAGCCGCGCGGCGTGGGCGGCGAGCGCGGTGCCCCACGCCCCTGCCCCGACGACGGCGACGTTCTTCTTCTCGCTCGGGGTATCCATGAGCGCGAGGATACGGCGCAAAGAGCCTGGCGGCGCCTCAATCGTGACGACGCGCCGGTCGCGTTTTCGCGGCGCGCGGCCCGGTCGCGTTTTCGCGGCGCGCGGGCCCGGACGTCAGCCCGCGTCGGTCTCGAGCTGATCGACGGCGGCGAGGCCGGCGTTCACGAGCGCCGACGGCGTGTCGCTGGCGGTGCACCAGAGCTGGTGCGCGGCGCGCGTCGCCGCCACGTAGAGCGCGTGGCGGGCCTGCGGGGTCTCGGGGTAGCTCGCGCTCGTGGTCTCGAGCAGGATCACCTCGTCGAACTCGAGGCCCTTGGTCTGGCGCACGTCGGTCACGTCGAACCCGCGCTCCCAGGTGAAGTCCTGCTTCTTCACGCGACGCACGTTGGGCACCTCGGCGCGCAGGAGGCCCTCGTAGTAGACGTCGGCCTGCTGCGGGAAGCGCGCGAGCAACGCGACGTTGGCCTCGGGCTCGGTGACGGCGAGATCCCGCAGCGCGTCGGCCAAGAAGGCCACGCCCTCGCCCGGCGACGCGAAGCCGAAGTGCTCGACCGGCGGCCCGCGCCGCGTCGCGATGGGCTCGGCCTCGTGCGCGAGCGGCCCGAGCACGCCACGCGCGAACGCGGTGATCTCGGCGGTGGAGCGGTAGCTCACCTTGAGCGGCTCGAGCTTGCCGGCGCCGACGTCGATGCCGAGCGTCGCGAGCATCTCGCCCCAGTCGAGCTCACCGCGATCGTCGCCGTCGTCGAGCATGCGCTGCGCGGTGTCGCCCGCGAGCGTGACCGAGACCTTGGCCGGGTCGAGCGCGAGGCCGTCGGAGCTCGACGCGAGGCCGAGCAGCACGCGCAGCTCCACGGGGCTCGCGTCCTGCACCTCGTCGACGAAGAGGTGGGCCACCGTGAGCGGGTGACCGTCGAAGTCGACGAGCGTCCCGCGCATGGCCTGGAAGATGCGCAGGATGAGCGCGCGGTCTTCGGTGTCGAGCGTGGGCGTCTCGCCGTCGCGCTCGCCCTCGGCGCGCACGCGGCTCTGACGCACGCACCACTCGTGCACCTGGTCGAGCTGGCCGGCGCCGAACGCGCCGCCGAAGTGACGCTCGAGCCGCTCGCGGCTCGTCAGGATCTCGTCCCAGGCCGAGAGCACCGCGCGCGTCTCACCGCGCAGCTCGCGCCCGAGCGCCTCGAGCGCGCTCTTGGTGACCTCGGGGAGCGCGCTCGCGTCGCCGACGCCGGGCAGCTGCTTCTTGCCGGTGTACCAGAGGGAGAGATCGCTCACGCGCCGATCGGGGGCGCCCTTGGTCGCCTCGAACGCCGCGATCACGGTGTCGCCGCCGGGCCAGCGCTCCATCGACGCGCTGAGGCGCCGCTCGACCCGCGCGAGGGCCTCGGAGGCCACGGCGTCGATCGCGTCGAGCATGCGGGCGTGCGACTTGAGCCGCGCGACCACGGGCGGCGTCGCGTCGCTCATCGCGCTCGGGAGCTTGGGGAAGAGATCGCCGAGGGCGCGGACGCTCCACCGCGCGAACGTGGTGACGGGGACGCCGTCGACGCCGAGCCCCGGCAGGACGCGGCACGTGTAGTGGATGAGCGCCTCGGACGGCACGACGACGAGCAGGCGATCGGCGCGGTAGCGTCGGGGATCGTTGGCGTGCAGGTACGCGACGCGGTGCAGGCCCACTGTGGTCTTGCCGCTTCCGGCGCTGCCTTGGATCGCGACGACGCCCGCGCCCGGCGCGGTGATGAGCTCGTACTGGCTCGCGTCGAGCATCGCCGCGATCGCCGGGAGCAGGCGCTCTTCGGCGGTCTTCGCGCCGGCGGTGGCCGCGGCCCCGGTCGCAGCGGCGGCGGCGGGCGCGGCGGACCGGTCCGAGGGCAGACGCAAGCGCGCCGTGTAGGCCGCGGCGCGACGCCAGAGGCCGTCCTCGCCTTTGATGAACGTGCCCGCCGGGCTCGTCACCTTCTTGAGCTCACCGTCGACGATGGCCACCGTGCGGCGCGCGGCCACCGTGCCCTCGACGTGCTGATCGCCCAGCTGCTCCTCGAACGCGTCGTCCTCGCGGTAGCGGTAGAAGATCCGGCTCACCGGCGCGTTGCGCCAGTCGACGATGCGCACGCCCGCCCCCGAGTCGAGGTACGAGCGGCTGCCGATGAGCACGTCGCGCCGGCGCTCCTTGGCGGGCCCTCGACCGGGCGCGTCGACCTGCTCGATGAGGCGCAAGTGCCCGAAATAAGGACTCTTTGTGTCAGGCGGCATGCTCGAGCTGCGCCCTCGCTGTCCGCGCAGGGCGGCGAGGTGGTGCATCTGCTCGAGCAAGGGCGGCAGGTCCTCGGGCTTGGCCGTGGCTGCCTGCTCGCGCAGGTCGAGCAAGCGCGCGTCGGCGTCGGCCAGCGCGGCCGCGAGGCTCTCTTCGCCTCCCGACGCGGCGGCCTTGGTCCGGTGAGCCTCGACGGCGCCGAGCACCACCTCGAGCAGCCGCAGCTCCTCGGCGACGATGCGCTGCCCCTCCTCGTCCCCTTCGAGACCGGGCACGCTGGCAGATTCGGCTTGGCCTGTCGTCACGGAGGGAACGCACGTAGCACCCGCTGGGCTCCCTCCTCAACAGGTTTGTCCGGCCGAGGCCCTGCGTGGTTCACTTCGTCGGGACGAGCCTCGAGGGCGCGCGCCCTCGGACGAGGGTGGCATGACGCGGGACGACGCGGAGCGGGGGTCAGCCAGAGCGACGGGGCGAACGGCCAGCCGGGCGGTGCTCTGCGGGCTCGTGGCGCTCTCGGCGCTCTCGGCGGGCCGCGCGCGCTCCGAGGAGGCAGCCACCACCCCCGCCGGGACCGCGACGGCGGCGGCGACGGAGGAGGAGGTCGGCGAGGAGGCGCCGGTGCTCGTCGCCGGACGCGCGTGCCCGAACGACATGGTCGAGGTCGACGGTACGTTCTGCCCCTTCCTCGAGCAGCGGTGCGTGCGCTGGACGGGCCCCAAGAAGCGCCGCTGCGCCGAGTTCGCCAAGAGCGGGCCCTGCCAGACGGCCAGCACGCGCAAGCGCTTCTGCATCGATCGCTACGAGTACCCCAACAAGTTCGGCGCCACGCCCGTCGTGATGAAGACCTGGTACGCGGCCAAGGCCACGTGCGAGGGCCTCGGCAAGCGCCTGTGCACCGAGAGCGAGTGGACGCTGGCGTGCGAGGGCAACGAGCGGCTCCCCTACCCGTACGGGCTCGTGCGCGACTCCGAGGCGTGCAACATCGACCACGAGCACATCCCGGTCGACGAGAAGGCGCTCCGCAACCCGAACAAACGCGACGCCGAGGTCGCGCGGCTATGGCAAGGCGAGACGAGCGGCGCGCGCGAGGCCTGCGTGAGCCCGTTCGGCGTCCGCGACATGACCGGCAACGTCGACGAGTGGGTCGTGCGCGAGTCGGGCAAGCCGCACCACAGCGCGCTCAAGGGCGGCTACTGGGGCTACGTGCGCGCGATGTGCCGCCCCGTGACGCAGGGCCACGAAGAGACGTTCTACTACTACCAGGTCGGCTTTCGCTGCTGCTCGGAGGTCGCCGGCGCGGCGTCGCCCACGAGCACGCCGCCAGCTCAGAGCAAGAACTGATCGCCGAGACCGAGCACGGTCAGGTTGACGCCCTTGAGCTTGGCGCACTCCTTCTCGACCGTGGCCTGGAACGTCGGCTTGATGTGGTAGAGCAGCGTCGGCAGCTCCTTGGCGTTCTTGTACTTCTTGAGGTCGGGCAGGAGCGTCTGCGGCGTGTGGTGCCCGCTCAGCGTGGCGACGCGCTGCTCCTCGTTGGGGAAGCTCACCTCCATGAGGAGGGCGCGCAGGTTGCGCGTGTCGTTGAGCACCTCCCAGAGGCGGTCGGTGGGCCCGGTGTCCCCGCTGTACGCGACAGCCACGCCGTCCTTCTCGACCACGAACGCGCACGTGTCGATCGTGTGCGAGACGAGGATCGCGCGCACGCCGTAGCCGGCGATGACCGTGCGCGACTCGGGCTTGAGCGTCTTGTACGTGATCGTGGGCTTCTTGCGCGACGGGATGGTCGCGAAGTCCGGCCACAGCAGGTCGTTGAAGAAGTGCTTCTTCAGGATGTCGATGGTCTGCTTGACGCCGGCGATCATCAGCGGCGGGCAGCCGTTCTGGACGCGGTTGTCGGCCAGGGTCGCCAGGTCGCGGATGTGGTCGAGGTGGGCGTGGCTCACGAGCACCGCCTCGAGCTTGCACTGCGCCTTGAGGTCCATGCCGCTCGTCAGCGAGCCGGCGTCGATGGCCAGGCGCTCGTCGAGCACGAAGGCGCTCGTACGGTGCTTGGGCGTCTCGCCGCCGTGGCAACCGATCACGCGGAGCAGCAAGCGGGGCCTCGTCGCACGGGTTCGATCGGGTTCATACCGGTGGGGGTCGGCATCTGTCGGCGGCCTCGGGGCGAGCGGCTGAGCTCTATCCCGGACAACACCGAGCTTATCCGGTCGATTTCTCGCAAGTCAAAAACGGAGGGCTTCGGTATGATGTCTTTCATGCGCAAAGTGGCTCTGCTGATGCTCCTTGGGCTCGTGGTCGGTGCGTGCGGTAACCCCGAACCGAAGACCGCCGATGACGCCAAGGAGGACGCATCGGAAGACGATGCGAAGCCGAAGAAGAAGAAGAAGGCGAAGAAAGAGGACTCCGAGGACAAGCCTGCCGAGTCCGACGGCGAAGAGAGCGCGGGCAGCGGCACGGCCGAGAAGGGCAAGAAGGCCCCCACGTTCTCGCTCAAGAACGTCAACGGCAAGGGGAAAGTCACCATCCCCGAGGGCAAGGTCGTCATCGTCGACTTCTGGGCGACGTGGTGCGAGCCGTGCAAGAAGTCGTTCCCCAAGTTCCAGGAGCTGTACGTCAAGTACAAGGCCAGCGGCCTCGAGATCGCGGCCGTGTCGGTCGACGACGACAAGGACGGGATCGCCGAGTTCGCCAAGACCCACGGCGCGAAGTTCCCCGTGGGCTGGGACAAGGGCCACAAGGTCGCCGACGTGTGGAAGCCGCCGAGCATGCCCACGACCATCGTGGTCGACAAGAAGGGCATCATCCGCCACATCCACACCGGCTACCACGACGGCGAAGAGGCGACGCTCGAGAAGGAGATCAAGGCGCTCTTCTGAGGGCCTGATCGCGCGAGCGAACGGGGATGGGCGTGGCCGACAAGCGACGCACCATCCTCGCGATCGTCCAGACCGACGTGACCTTCGAACGCGCACGCGCCGCCGACGGCGGGCGTGACGTGTGGGTCGGCAAGTGCATCCACTGCCGCTCCAAGCTCGTGATCCGCGAAGACGGCGAGCCGCTAGGCCCCGCGACGATCGAGCACATCCGCGCCCGCTCGCAGGGCGGCACCGACGACATCGACAACCTGGCCCTCGCGTGCGCGCGCTGCAACCACGGCAAGGGCGTGCGACACGACGCGAAGAAGCGGCCCGACGCGCGCGCGCTCGAGATCACCGAGCGCCTGCTGGCGGAGCGGCGCGCTCGCTGGCGTGATCCCCCCGCGTGATCCCTGCCCCGCGCCGCGCGTCAGCGTCGGTAGCCGCAGGTCCCAGGCGCGATCTTGTCGAGCTCGTAGAGGTCGATGGTCCGGTCGAGCAGCGCGCGGTCTTCTTCGGGCGAGAGATCGTCCTTGTGCACCAAGACCTCGGCGCGCGCGGCGGCGTGCTCCTCGACGCACGTGACGCGCTGATCCTTGAAGTTGCGCTCGTGCGCCTTGCGGAACACGTGCTCCGCCTCGTGCGCGAGCGTCTCGACGGTCATCTTCAGGTCGCCGCCCGTGGCGATGTACACGTGGTCGTCCCACATGTACCCGTCGAGCTGCGCGTGCACCGAGCGCATGCCGCGGGTCTGGCCGTCGCGCAGGCGCCGCCACTGCTCCTCGGGCGTCGCGCCGAACGCCGAGAGATCGGTGTCGGCGCGGAAGTGCTCGAAGTGCTGCGGCGCCATCTGGCAGAACGGGAACACCTTGACCGAGCCATCGTCGAGGGCGGCGAGCACGCGCTTGGCGAACGCGGCGTCGGTCCTCCTCAGCTCGTCCTTCGCGAGCTCGACCTTCTTGCGGAGCGGCGCGCCGAAGTCGCGCTCGCACTTCGCGACGACCCGGATCTCGTCGTCGGCCGTCGTGTCGTCGCCCCCCGCCGGCGCACCTGGCTCCGAGGCGCACGCGGACACGAGCGCGCCCACCGCCGCGATCCCCAAGGCTGCCCACACGCTTCGCACGCGGCCCTGCACGCACGATGTGCGCCAATGTAGGACA
>JAGQJA010000774.1 GCA_020430845.1 Myxococcales bacterium | reverse complement strand
CGCCCGTCGGGCAGCACGACGCGCAGCCAGAAGCCCTGCCCCTTGCGGCCGTCGATGGCCAGGGTCTCGCCGCGTTTGGCGCTGTAGATCGAGCGGTACGAGATGCCGGGGCCCGAGCGCGCCACGGCGGCGTCGACGACGACCCGCGCGAACGCCTCTGGCTCGTCGGCGCGCGCGCTCTGCACCCACCCGCGTCCCTCGCCCGCGCCGCCCACCAGGGTCGCGGCGCAGACGCCCAGAGCGACGGCGAGGCGCAGGGCCGAGCGCACGAGGCCCCTCACCGCGCGGCCCATTGGCGCATGAGGTCGACCACCGGATCGTCGCGCCCGAAGATCGCGCGCGGGTGGTTCTGGCCGGTCGGCCGCAGCAAGAAGGGCGCGGTCGCGACGTCACGGCTCATGACGAGGCTCACCGCTTGGAGGTTGCCCTGGGCGGCGCTGCCCGCGCCGATGAGCGCGCGGTTGACGGGCTTGCCGTCGACGCAGTCGATGGGCGGGTGCGCCGCGATCGCCATGCCGCTCACGGCGGACGCGTTGAAGTGGCAGCTGTTGGCGCCGTCGACGCCGGGATCGCCCGGCCCACACTTCTTCGCGTTGAGGATCTCCGGCTCGATCCGGCAGAAGAAGAAGTCTGCGTCGAACTGCTCGTCGGGGACCACGAAGTTCGGGCCTGGGTCGACCGTCGTACACCCCATGAGCGCCGCCAGCAGCGGCAGCATGCGCGCAGCTCGGGCCACGCGTCGACGATACTGGGCTCGCGCCCGATTCGTCCAGCCCGGCCGAGCTTGCGGGTCGGAGGACACGCCCGGTGGGCGCCCACCCACCGCGGGACGGTGCGGAGACGCCAAAAAACGGCGTTTGATATTCGGTCGTGATTCCGGCGGCCTGGCGCGCCACCTGCAACCTGGAACGCGAGCCCTCGCCGAAGTTTGCCGTTGATCTGGGGGGAGCGACGCCGATAGAAGTTTGGCCGCCCCCGAGTGGTGTCGTAGCTTTTCTTACATGTAGGTATGCTGGAGACGTCGATCAGCGACCGCTAAGCCGCCAGCCCTCGGAGACTCGATCCCCCTATGAAGCTGACCCCCTGGTTCCTCGCCGCACTCGCTCCCATCGCCGTCGCGGGCTGCTCCGGCGCCCTGCTCGGGCACCTCGCGGTGCTCGCCGTCGCCGTGGGCATTTTCGTGGGGACCTTGTCGCTCGGCAAGCACCATGCGTCTTCTCGGGTGACGCCCTCGGGTGTTATCACCCAGGTGGATGACGCGTAACGCCAAGGGCTCATCGCCTGCCACGGGCCTCGGACTGCTGAGCGCCGCCGCGCTGGCGCTCCTCGGGTGCCCCAACGCGAACACGTACGGCACGCCCCGCACGGTCGACCCCGGGGATGCCCAGCACACCGTGTCTCTCGAAGCCGTGCACCTGCGCGGCACGACGGGGAGCACCGAGACCAACGTCACGCTGCCCACGCTGCCCTCGTACCAGGTGCGGTTCGGCGTGGCCGACCGCGTCGACGTCGGCGTCCGCGTGCCCAACCTGAGCACCCTCGGCGCCGACATGAAGTGGAACTTCTTGCGCGGCGACGTCGACATGGCCGTGCAGCCCGGGGTGCAGGGCCTGCTCCTCGGCAAGCTCGGCGTCATCTACCTGCACGGCGGCCTGCCCGTCGGTTTCAACTTCAGCTCGACCACCACGTTCGTCGTGACGCCCGGCCTGAGCTACGCGTTCGCCTTCGGCCCCAACCCGGCCGACGGCCAGGACGGCGTCGTCGGTGGTGGCGGTGCGCTCGCGCGCCTCTCGCTCGCCATGGCGTTCCGGATCGGCGGCAAGCCCGGCAAGCCGCCCAAGCTGACGCTCGTGCCCGAGGTGACCGCGATGCGGGCCCTCTTCGCGACCGAAGCGCTGTTCGTGGTGCCGGGGCTCGGCTTCCAGTTCGGCGGCTCGCCCGACTACACCGATCAGCTCGACCCCGAGGAGCGCCCGCAGCCGCCGCCGCCCCCACGTCCCGGACAGGCCGCGCCCTCCGCGCCCGGCCAGCCCGCGTCGCCGCGCCCCTCGTCCCC
>JAGQJA010000773.1 GCA_020430845.1 Myxococcales bacterium | reverse complement strand
CCCTGCGCCTTGGGGTTGAAGTCGTGCCAGAACGTCTCGCGCCCGTACTCGTTCGTGCCGCACGAGCCGTCGTACTTGGCGTTGAACGCCGAGAGCTTGGTCACGTCGCGCGGGAGCACGACCGCGTAGGTCTCGGGGACGGTCTGCCGGTTGGGCCAGATGACCGGGAGCGCGGCCTCGTAGGTGATGCGCTTGAGGTCTCCCTCTTCGACCTCGCGGATGTTCGACAGGCCCGACATGCCCGCCTGCGCGTTGCCGCCCGAGTCGGACGTGAGCGCGCCCTGCATGTACTGCATCTGCGTCGCGATGGCCTTTCGCGCCGTGTCGTCCTTGCGGGCGATGACCTCACCCTTGAAGCGCATCTCGAGCCCCTTGCCCGCGTTGCTCGTGAACGCGCCGTCGCTCGTCTCGGCGTCGGTGGGGGCGCCGCTGCAGGCGGCGGCGGCCGCGCAGGTGGCGGCGAGGAAGAGGCGGGACACGACGTGGGTGGTGGGCCAGCGCATGGCCCGGTGTCAGCAAGATGTGCGCCGCTATCCTACATTGTCATTCTCGAATGATCTCGAGCTCCGCCGGTCGACCCACGCCGAGCCCTGAGGGTCACGCGATCCACCCGTGCGGGCTCAGAAACCGACCGAGAAGCTCTTTCCGACCCGGACCGGTCCCCCGGAGAAGGGCGCGACCGCGGCGTTGAAGAACGCCGCCTGGACGCAGCGCCCGGCGGGGGTCCCCGCGAAGACGCCGTCGTCGAGGATGACGCTGCTGACGCGGCCGGTGGGGGCGAACGTGACGACGGCGTGGCCGGTGCCGCTCGGACCGCCGACGGCGCACTGGCGCACCGAGACCGCCGCGAGCGCGCGCGAGCCGGCGAGGCGATCGAAGGGGCGGAGGCCCGGCGGAGGCGGGGGCACGAACCCGACGGTGTCGCCGTCGAACGGGACGAGCTGCGCCTCCCAGCGCGCCACGACGCGCGCGAGCTGCGTGCGCTGCGAGGTGAGCGTGAACGGCACCACGCGCGACTGCCCGAAGGCGCGGATCGTGACGCTGCCGGTCACCGGCGGATCGCCGCCGGCGCGGCTGCCCGAGGCGCGCGCGATCTCGACGACGAACGTGCCCCCCTCCCCGCTCGAGAGCGCGAGCGTCTCACGCGCCGTCGACGACGCGTCCTTGACCTTGGCGCCGCGCAGGCGGCTCGCGGCCGAAGCGCGGCGACCCGAGGGGTCGACGATGGCCACGTCGAGGTCCACGCCCGCGCCGCCGTCCCACGTCGCGTCGACCACGATGTCGCCGGTGGGGTTGGGCGCCGCCTTGGCGGCCTCGACACGCGCGATCGCCGCCGTGACGGCCGCGCGAGCGCCCGCGTCCTTGAGCCGCGACATCCAGGCCTCGGCGGCGTCGGGGCGCCCGTCGGCCCGCTCGCACACGATGGCGCGCGCGACGGCGTCGGCGTCGGTGGTCTTGAGCTCCGCCGCGGTGATGCGGAACGCGCACGCCTCGGCGCGCCCGAGACGCTCGTACGACGCGGCGACGGCCTGGGCGAGGAGCACCGCGTCCTTCGCGTCGAGCGCGCTCGCCGCGAGGGCGCCGCCGAGCACGCGGAGAGACTCGTCGCGATCGCCCTGGCGCGCGACCAGATCGGCGCGGCTCACGATGACGTCGAAGTCGAGCGGGTCGCGCTTGGACCACTTCTCGAGCGACTCGGCGAGCTCCTCGAGCTGACCGTTGCGCGCGAGCACTTTGGCGAGCTCCTTGTGCTTGGAGCGCTCGTCGGGCGCCGCGGCCACGGCGGCGCGCGCCTTCGCGACGGCCTCGGCCGCCACCGGAGGTGACGCGTCGGCGACGATCTCGCCGTGACGGACGAAGATGCGCTTCATCAGCCGCCCCGGGCGCCGGCGGAACCGCGGCTCGTCGTCGAGGAACGGGTCGAGCGGCGCGACGCGCCGCGAAGGCGCCTCGGCTTGCGTCTGCGGGCGCTTGGCGGGAGGAGGAGGCGCAGCCGGCGCGACGTCGGCCGGGGCCATGG
>JAGQJA010000772.1:814-2556 GCA_020430845.1 Myxococcales bacterium | reverse complement strand
GCCACGGCGACCCCGCGGCCGAGGTCGGGGATGCGCTCGAGCAGGCGGGCGTGCGCCGCCGTCGTGGTCGCGAGGCCCGGCTCGGACGGCGTCCGCCGCGCGGTCGACTGCACCCGATCGACGCACACGCGCGGCTGCATCACCAGGATCGGCGTGGGGACGGCGCCCGCGCGGAGCGGCGCGGAGACGCGGACACGCGCGCCGTCTGCGCACGCCGCGGCGGACACGGCGAGCGCCACGGCGAACGCGGTGTCACGCAGGCGGGGCACGCTAGGATCGTAGGTCGGCGGCGCCGCCGCGCAAGCGACGGGCGCGCGAGGTCACTGCGGCAGCTGCGGCAACGCCTCGGCGACAGGCGCGGAGATCGGCGCGAGCGGCGTCGGCGCCGGGTCCGGCGCGCTGCCCACGACGGTCGGCTCGGGCGACGCGGCGGGCGCGGGCTTGGGCTTCTTGGGCGTGAGCCAGAGCACGACGCGATCTCCGGCGGCGAGCGCGTCGTTGCGACCGCGTCGGTTGACGCGCTCCATGAGCCCGGCCGACACGCCGTGCTTCTTGCCGATGCTGGCGAGCGTGTCGCCCGCCTTCGCCGTGACGACGACGCGCGCGCGGTGCTTGTCGTTGTGCAGCTCGAAGAACTCCTCGCTGCCGACCGGGATGGGGCGCACGTCGCGCTCGGCGAGCACCGACACCCGCGAGAGGTCCTTCTCGCGCGCGGGGAACACCTGGAGCGTCATCCCCTCGACGAGCCGCGCCGACGGGTCGACGTCGTTCCACCGACGCAGGTCGTCGACGGTGACCCCGAGCGCCTCGCCGATCTGCGGGAGCGTGTCCCCCGCCTGCACGCGATAGAAGACACGCGTGCGGTCTGGGTAGACGAACATCTGCTGCGTCACGACGACGCTCGGCTTGTCGCCCGGCTCGGTGGTCGTGTGCGAGCCACCCGAAGAGAGCGCCCCTCGGGGCACGAGCAGCACGGTGCCGCCCTGTACGCGCTCGCCGCGATGGATCGCGTTGAGCTCGGTGAGCTTGGCGACGGTGGTGCCGCGCTCGCGCGCGATCTCCTCGAGGGTCTGCCCTTGCTTGACGACGTGCTGATCGTGCGACGGCGTCGCCAGCCGCGCGCCGGCGAGCCCCTTGTCGCAGTCGGCGCCGCGCTCGCGCGGGACCTTGACCGGGTACTCGCCCTGCGGCGGCGTTCGCCCCGCGCGGAGCTCTGGGTTGAGCGCCTCGATGTCCTTCGAGCTCACGGTCTTGCCGCACGCGCGGGCCACGCGCGCGAGGGGCGTCGCGGGCGGGACGCGCAGCTCGGCGACGTCGAGCGCGGGCTCGGGCTCCACCCCCTCGAAGCCGAACGCCGCGAGGTTGCGGCCCACGATGGCGGCCGCGAGGATCTTGGGGACGTAGAGCGTCGTCTCCCAGGGCAGCGAGCCCTCGAGCTTGGCGAGCGCCCAGTAGTCGTTCGTGTTGTAGCGGCGCATCGCGCCCATGAGGCCGCCGTAGCCCATGTTGTACGACGCCATCGCCATGTCCCAGCTCTGGAAGCGCCGGTAGAGATCGGCGAGGAAGTCTGCCGCGGCCTCGGTCGACGCCTCGAGGTGAAAGCGCTGGTCGGCCCATCGATCCTGAGACAGGCCGTAGATCTTTCCGGTCTCGGGCATGAACTGCCACAGCCCCGCCGCGCCGACGGGCGAGCGCGCCTTGGGCATGAAGCCGCTCTCGATCATCGAGAGGTACACGAGGTC
>JAGQJA010000772.1:0-762 GCA_020430845.1 Myxococcales bacterium | reverse complement strand
CGCTTGAGCCAGATCGTCATGATCGTGCGACCGCGACGGTCTTCTTTGAAGAAGCGCACGTAGCGGACGACGCGCGGATCCCAGCGCACCGGCAGGTCGGGCATCTTGAGGTCGGCGAGCCACGAGAGATCGACGTCGCCGTCGGAGGCGGGCGGGCTCGAGGGCGGCGGCGCGGGCGCGAGCCCCGACGCGTGCACACGCGGCTGCGACCCGGTCTGGATCGGCGGCGAAGCGACGTCGGAGGGCCAAGGAGAGCCGAGCGGCGGCATCGACGGCGCGAAGAGCTCACGCTCTGCGGCGTGCAGCTCCTTGAGCTCGGCGGTCTCGGCGCCGAGCGCGGCGTCGTCGAACGTCGGACCACCCGCCACGGCGCGACGCGCGGCGGCGTCGGGCTCCGCGCGCGGAGAGACGGCAGGCGCAGGCGCGGGCGGCTTGGCCGCCGTGGGCTTGGCCGCCGTGGGCTTGGGTGCGGACGCCGGCTTCGGCGCGTTGGGCTTGGCCGCGGGCGTCGGCGCGGGCTTGGGAGCTTGCGGCGTCGGCTTGGCCGCCGGCGTCGGCGCGGGCTTGGCCGCGGGCGCGGGCTTCGACGCAGGCGCAGGCGCGGGCTTCGACGCGGGCGCGGGCTTCGGCGCAGGCGCGGGCTTCGACGCGGGCTTGCCGGCGGGGCTCGCGGCGGTGGGACCCGCGGCAGAGGCGGGGGCGTCGGCGTCTGCCGCCCACGCCCAAGGAGCGCATGCGAGCAACGCGGCGGCACCGAGCGCG
>JAGQJA010000771.1 GCA_020430845.1 Myxococcales bacterium | reverse complement strand
GAGCTGCTCGACCGCATCCCGCACGTCACGTTCGTGCCGCCCAAGGGCGTCGACGATCTCACCGTGTCGTTCGACGATCGGCCCGTGCCCGTCGAGGCGCTCAAGAAGAAGTTCTCGATCGACCCCGGGCCGCACCACGTCGTCGCCAAGGGGACCGTCAACAACTTCGAGTCGGTGTTCGACGAGACGATCGAGGTCGCAGAGCGCGAGCTCGCCACCGTCAAGATCACGCTCAAGCCGCCCGCCAACGACTTCATCACGGGCGGCCAGATCCAGTGCATGCTCCGGGCAAAGAGCCAGGAGGACGTGCAGAAGTGCCTCCCTCAGAACCAGAAGTCGCTCGTCATCCGCGTGGCGGGAGACCTGAGCGGCTACAGCGACACGAACGCCGTCGCCGTCTACACGCCCGGCATGAACGTGTCGCTCGTGTCGCCCACGGCGGGCTGGAACATCGGCGGCAACTTCGTGCTCGACGCCGTCAGCGCCGCCTCGCCCGACCTCGTCTCGTCGGCCTCTCCGCCGTTCGAGGAGTTCCGCTACGCCGGCGGCGTCACCGGCGGCTACAAGCCCGGGCTCTACGGCGCGCAGCTCTCGAGCCAGATCTCGAGCTCGCCCGACTACGTCTCGTACACGCTGGGCGGGCGCGTCACGGCAGACCTCAACGAGAAGCTCATCACGCCCGGCCTCGGGTACACGTACAGCTACGACCGCATCGGTCGCGGCCCCAACAACTACCTGAACACCTTCAACCCGCTGAAGGGGTTCTTGCACACGCACGAGATCGAGGCCGGCGTCACGCTCGTCATGTCGCCCACGTCGATCCTCGTCGTCGGCGGCACGATCTCCATCGAGCGTGGCGACCAATCTCAGCCGTACCGCTACATCACCACGTTCGACCCCGTCGACGTCGCCCCCTTCGTGCCCAAGGGCGCCACAGTAGACCTGGTCAATCGCTCGCGCCTTCCCTACAGACCTCTGGAGCAGCTGCCGACCGAGCGTGACCGCTTCGCCGTCGGCGCGAGGTACAACCGGAGGTTCAACAACGCGACCCTCCGCGTCGACGAGCGCCTCTACGTGGACACGTGGGGCGTCAAGGGAAGCTCGACGGACGGTCGCTACATGATCGACATGTCCCGTCACTTTCGCGTCTGGCCCCACCTGCGCATCCACGCGCAGACGGGCGCCAACTTCTACCAGCTCGCGTACTCGGCGGTCGTCGACGCCGCGGGCACGCTCATCCTGCCCACGTACCGTACGGGCGACCGCGAGCTCACGCCGCTCATCACGGCGACGGCCGGCGGCGGCACCCGCATCGCCTTGGGGCCGCCAGAGGCAGAGGTAAAATACGGCCTCACGTTCGTCGGCGACGTGATGTACACGCGCTACCTCAAGTCGCTGTTCGTCACGACCCGCACCGCGGTCTACGGATCCGTGGGCTTCGACGTGGAGTTCTGACCATGTCCAACGCGCGACCCGACAACCGAGCGACCAAGCAGGCGGGCACCGCGAGCCTCCGTTTGTTCGTGGCGCTGGCGGCGGCGGCGGGGCTCGGGCTGGGCAGCTCGTGCTCGCTCAACCCCGTGCACTCACGCGCGGTGTCCGACCTCGGCCCCGAGCGCCCCGAAGACTACCCGCCGGAGTCGGAGTTCCACCGCCCGGGCGAGCCATGCGCGCTCTGTCACTCGTCCGACGGACCCGCTGACAGCAAGTTCGTCCTCGCGGGCACCATCTTCTGGGGTCCCGACAACTACCTGCGTCGCGTCGACAACGCGTACGTTCGCGTCAAGGACGCCAACAAGGTCGAGAAGTGCTTCGTCACCAACTGCAACGGCAACTTCTTCGTGAGGCCGGAGCAGTTCCCGCGGCTGACCTTTCCGCTGCTCGTCTCGGTCGAGCGCACCAAGGCGCCCGGGAGGGATGACTCGTCGCTCAAGTTCCGCCGCATGAACAGCCACATCGGGCGCGAGGCCTCGTGCGGCCGCTGCCACCTCAACCTCGACGGGCAGAGCATCCGCGACTTCGGCAGCCCCGGGCAGATCCGCCTCTACGACGCCGAGCCCGAGGTCGACGCGCTGCAGCTCCCGCCCAACGTGAACAACGGTCAGGCGTGCCCCGCCGCGCCCGAGACCGTCGTGCTCCAGTGCCCGGAGGACCGCCAGTGAAGCGCGCTCGCCGGTTCGTCCTGGCCACCGCGTTTGCGTCTGCGGCGTGCGCCGCGCTCGCGTCGTCGTGCGCGTCGGTGCCCGACTCCGGACGCTTCACTGCGGTCATCGGGCCCGACTTCGAGATCTACCGCGTGCACGTCGACACGTACCTGCAGCGTCGCTGCGGCACGCTCGACTGCCACGGCCAGGAGGGCCGGCCGTACCGCATCTACGGCTTCTCGGGCTATCGCCTCTACAACCTCGACGCCGGTCTCGTCAGCGGCCGTGAGCCGACGCGCATCGAAGAGATCCGCGCCAACTACCAGGCGATCATCTCGCTCGAGCCCGAAGAGACGTCGCGCGTGATGGCCGAGCAGGCCGCCGAGCCCAACCGTTTGCTCTTCCTTCGCAAGCCGCTGCGGCTCGAGCGCCACAAGGGCGGTCCGGCGATGGCCGAGGACGATCCCGGATACAAGTGTGTCGTGTCGTGGCTGCGCGTGAATGTGGTCACGGGCGACGGCACGCCGATCCCGCCCGATCAGCGCACGTTCTCGCCGCGCGCCGCGCAGGATTGTGTGAACGCGACCGCGTT
>JAGQJA010000095.1 GCA_020430845.1 Myxococcales bacterium | reverse complement strand
GCCGTTCTCGTAGCAGAGACGGAAGCGACCGAAGTTCTGGCGGACGATGCGCTGGATGACCTCGGGCGGGAGGCGGCCGTTGACCTGGGTCGCGCCCTGGCGAATCTTGGGAGCGCGCGTCTGGTGCGCGCCGCCGAGGCGACCGTGGCCGTTGCCGAAGCCCTGACCGGTGCCGGTGCCGGCGCCGTGACCGAGCGCGCCGATGTTGCCGAGGCCGATGCCCTCGCCGCGACCGCCGCCGCCTTCGCCGACGCCGGTGAGGCCGAGACCGCCCGCGCCGAACGAGTCGCCGATGGCGTCGCCCCACATGTTGCCGCGCGCGCTCAGCGGGTCGTTGCCCGACGAGTCCTCGCGACCCCACGGAGCCGTCGGGGCGTTGGGATCGCCGCCGGCGCCGACGTTGATGAGACCGATCATGCCGAACTCGGCGGCCTCCTTGAGGGCGGCCTGACGCGCGATGTGGGGATCGGGGTTGTCCTTGGGACCCTGGACGCCGTAGCGCTTGCCGGTCTCCTTGGTGTTGGGGTTACCCATCGACCCCTCTTCACCCTTGGCGCGCGTGCCGGTCCCGCCTTCTTTGTTGTCGGCGTTGTCCTGCGAGACCTGCTCGGTCTCCTTCTCTTCCTGCTCGCGCTCGGCGGCCGCGTTCAGCATCTTCTGCATGAGAAGGAACTGATCGCGATCGATCGCGTCGGCGTCGTCGCCACCCATCGACGGCATGAAGAACGCCATCGACGCGATGATGCCGACGTGGAGCAGGAACGAGAGGCCGATGAACATGTACGCGGCCGGCTCGAAGCTCGAGAACACGCCGACCGGCGGCGCCTTGCCCGCGTTGACCGCGCTGACCTCGAACGTGAGGCCCGACCCCTCGAGGGTCATGATGGCCTTGGCGCCCGTGGGGAGCTCGAACTCGTGCGCGCCGCTCAGCTCGCTGCTGGGGCGGGCTTGGCCCGACGAGATGAGGTCGAGCAGCGAGTGCGTGCCCTGCCCCGGGATCTCGATCGTGCCCGTGGTGCGCGGGAGGATGACGAGCGCCGCCGACACGCCGCGCGCGACGACGACCGGAGCGCGCGTGGTGCCGAGCACCTCGCTCGGGACGAAGTACTCACACCCGGCCGTGCCCTCTTCGCCCACGTAGAACGAACGCGGCGGGCTGAGGTGCGCCATGTGGAGCGTGTTCGCGTCCCACTTGACCGCGACCTCGACGGCCGCCACGTGCGACTGCTCGACCTCGTCGGGGTTCACGTCGGGGCCGGCCTTCACCATCTGGAAGGTGTACGGCTGGTTCGGGTCGAAGTCGGAGCCGCCGGGCGCGTTGACCGCGTAGCCCGGGTCGACCGCGGAGGCGACGAACGGGTTGGCCGGCGCGAACGGGTTGGCCGGCGCGAACGGGTTGGTGGCGCCTGCGGCCGCGGCGAACGGGTTGGCCGCGGCGAAGGGGTTGCCCGGGTCGGCCGCGGGCGGAGCCGACGGCGGCGCAGCGGCGGGCGCGGGGGCCGGCACGCCCTGGGGCGCGATGGCCTCGGTGGGCGTGGCGACCTGCATCTGCGGCGGCGGAGCGACCGCGGGGGCCGCGACGGCCGCGACCGGCGGGGGCGCGACGCTCGAGGCCGCGGCCTCGGCGGCCTCGAGGTGAATCATCGTCGAGCCGATCTGGATCTGATCGCCCGGACGAATCTTGCACTTGTTGACGCGCTGCCCGTTCACGAGCGTGCCCGGCTCGTTGCCGAGATCGATCAGCGTGATGTCCTCGGAGCCCGCGACCTCGATGACCGCGTGCATGCGCGAGGCGAGCTCGTCGTCGACGCGGAGGTGGCTGCGAGGGTCCTTGCCGACCTTCACGATGTCCTGCGCAATGGTGTCTCGCCGAACGAGCTGGTCGCCCTGGTAGAGAGCGAACGTGAGCGCAACCTTGGCTTTGCCTTCCATCGTGAACCTACCTCGGCGGCGCGCGGACTAGCGCGCGGCTGGAAACGTGACGGGTGAAACGTGCTCGGGCGAGCCCTCTCAGAGGTTCTCGACCGACTTCAACATCTCCGGCACGAACGACGTGCGCGGACGAATCAGGGTGGTGCGGACCGGCCCGGGGCGAACACGAATCGTCGCGTCGTTGGGACCGAAGCCGCCGGCAGCGAGCGGGTCGTCGGAGAACTCGTAGCCGTAGCCCTCCTCTTTTCCGCCAGCGGCGGGAGTGGCCTTGGGGGCTCCACCCGGTGCGGCGTCCTGTGCAAACGAAGCAGCAGGCACCAAGAAGAGGGTGCAACCGACGAGACCGACCAGCAGGGACTTCACGCTCATGGCTCGCTCCTGACGCGATGGGAGGCGAGGTGGGACATCCACCGCGCAGTTACAATTTCCCAAGAATTTTGCGACCGGATTACAGTGAAAGTGTACTCCGGGGTACCGGTCGCGGCAAGCTCTGCGACGAATCGCAGAGGTCTCAATCACGGCTCGGCGTCAGGTATCGAGACTGACAGCCGCCCTGTTGGAAGGTTCCCAAGAAAACTCCCCTGGGGGTGTTCGGCTTGGGAGTGCTCGGACCGGGCAGCGCCCCACGGACGCCGCCCCCGGTCGAACGCAAGAGGCGAGACCTACTTCTTCTCGTCCTTGGGAGCCTCCTTCGGCTCCTCCTTCACCTCGAGATTGAGGAACTGGATCGTGTCGTCGATGTCCTGCATGCGCTCCTTGGAGCGCTTCACGGCACCGTCGTACTCGGGCTTGCCGCTCGCCTTGTCGATGAACTGCTGGAAGGTGCCCTTGGCCTTGGTGAGCGCGGCGATCGTCTGGTCCTTGGACCCGCCGGCCTTGGCGCGGAACTCCTGCGTGAGGATCCCCTCGTTGTAGTAGGCGTCGGGGCGGTTGGCGTCGATCTTCTTGGCCGCGTCGAGCTCGGCCTGGGCGCCGTTGACGAGCTCGTCGTAGTTCGCCTCGGTGCCGGTGATGGGGCCGCGGAGCGCGAGCGCGAGGCCGAGGTGCGCGTCGTAGTCGTTCGGGCGCATCGCGAGCGCCTTCTTGTACGCGTCACGCGCCACGTCGAAGCCGCGGAACGACAGGTTGACGGCGGCGTAGTTCATCTGGGCCTCGAAGAGCTTCGGGTCCAGCTTGGCGGCGGTCGCGAACTCGGCGACCGCGCCGTTGACCTGGCCCAGCTCGTTCTGGATGAGGCCGGCGGTGTTGTGGATGGGCGCGTAGCTCGGGTTCTTGCGGATCGCCTGCGAGCAGACGAGGGCCGCGAGCTCGAGCTCCTGCACCGACGCGCGCTTGGTCTTGGCGGCGTTGGTGACGATCTGCCGCCCGCGCGAGCCCTTGCCGCCGGTCTTGACGGCGCCGGCGCGCTTCTTGGCGAGCTGGAAGTAGTAGAGCGCCAGCTGGTTGAACGCGGGCATGTACGCGTCGTCGATGGCGAGCGCACGCTGCAGGTTCAGCTTGGCGCACTCCATGTCGTTCTTGCAGCCCTGCTGCCCCTGCTCGCTGTCGCGGACCATCTGCACGAGGGCCAGGTTGACGAGCGCGGGCACGTTCTGGAACTGGGCGTCGAGCACGGCCTGCTGAAGCTCGTTGATCGCCGCGTCCTCGTTGCCGTCTGCCTTGTACTTGTAGAGGGCGATCTGGGCGCGGGCGCCGTGGAACTTCGGGTCGTCCTGGAGGGCCTTCTCGAAGTGGGCGCGCGCGTTCTTGTCGTCACCGCAGCGCTGGTAGGCGATGCCGGCGTTGAACGTCGCCTCGGCGAACTTGCCGTTCGACTGCTTGGAGACCGCCTCGTCGAACTGCTTGGCCACGTCGGCGCAAGCTGCGTCGCTCCAGTCATTGGCCTTGTCGTGCGCGATGAACGCGTCGAGCGCCTTGTTGAACTGCTCTTGGGCGCCCTGGTCGATCTGCGCGCGCGGCGGCGGCTTTCCGCCGGGCGGGGTCTTCGGTCCGCCGCTGGACGCGCCCCCACCGCCACCGCAAGCGGCGGTGAGGGAAAGGAGGGCGGCGCACGCGACCTTCGTGATTCCGTGGTGCTTCTTCATGGCCGTCCTCCTCACCGCCGCCTGCCGCGAGCGGCGGGCTTCTTCGGCGCCGGCTTGGCGTCTTCCTTCTTGTCTTCCGTCTTGACCGTCGTCTTCTCGGGAGCGGCCGCCTGGGGATGCCAGAACGTGCCGCCCACGAGGACCGGCGGGCCCTTCTCGTCGAGACCGCTGTTGGCGAGCGTGGGCGCGCCTCGGAGCTCGTCGACGACGTGGTACTCGGACTTGTAGTTCTTCGCGAGCCACACCTCACAGTTGCGGCTGTACTCGTCGAAGTACTGGTACTTGACCGACAGATCGAGGCACTTCTTGAGCGCGGGCTTGGCGTTGCCCACCTTGAAGGGCTCCGAGGCCTTGTCGAGCGCGTCGTAGTAGGTGCCGCGGATCTCGGCGTCCTTCTTCCACGCCTCCGGGATGGGGGCGCGGCGGAAGTCGTCGACGAAGTCGCCCCACATGAGACCCGCGCGCGAACCGGCCGCGATGACCCACTTGGGCGGCGGGACCGGCTTGAGGTCGAGGATCTTCACGTAGTCGGGCTCGACCTTTTTGATGGCCGCGATCTTCTTCGTGTACCAGTCCTTGACCTTCGTGTTGATGTGCTTGAGGACCGAGTCCTTGTCGCCCGGGCCCTTGTAGGCCGGGAACGTGAGCGGCTCGACGACCTTCACGCGCTGGCTCTCGGCCGCGTCGAAGTACGCTTCACCGACGGCGTTGAGCGCCTTGGCGAGGCGACGGTCCTTCTGGGTCTGATCCTCGTCGGGGTAGGCCGCGCGGATCTTCGCCTCGGCGTCGGCGGGGTTCGACCAGAGGGCGCGGACCTTGCCGTACTCGCCGGCCGCCTGGTTCTGCCACGCCTTGACCTTGCCGTACACGCGGCCCAGCGTCGCGTGCGCCTGCACCTGCACGTCGGGCGGAGCGCGGCCGATGATACCCATCGCGCCGGTGAGGGACTTCCGGGCCTTGTCCCAGTCCTCCTTCTCGGCGTAGTGGGCGCCGATCGCGTAGGCGATCGCCGCGGCCTTGGCCGGGTTCTTCCCGCCGTAGTTCTTCTGGAACAGATCGGCGTCCTTGATCGCCTCCTGCTCCTGGCCGAGGCCGAGGCGCAGCAGGGTCGCGTCGCTGAGGGCCGACGGGGCCTCCTCCGCCTTTGGGTCCATGCGCGCGAAGCGCTCGTACCAGTCGGCGGCGAGCTCGTAGACGGCGATCGCCTGGTAGTTACCGCCGATCTCGTACGTGGCCTTGCGAGCCAGCGGTGAGTTCAGCTTGAGCTTCTCGTCGTACGCGAGCAGCGCGCGACGCACCGTGATCGCCTTCGCGACGAGGCGGGCGGCCTGGAAGGCGCGCGCGCCGTTGTACGCGATCTCGTCGCACTTCTCGGCCTGCGGCTGCTGGCCGTTGCTGACGGGATCCTGGCAGTACTTGCGGAACATCTCGAAGTAGGACTTGCCGCCCTCTTCGTAGTCCTTGAGCGCGTCCTTGCCCTGGCCCTTGTCGGCTCGCTGAACGAGCTTCTCGGCCTTGAGGCGCAGGATGTCGACCTGGATCTTGTTGAGGATCGTGCACTGCTCGGCGTTCTTCGTCGCCTTCTCGCCCTGGCAGTACAGCTCGATGAACTTGGGCACGTCGTTGCCCATGTCGTCGAAGCACGAGGGCTTGCCCAGGTGCTGCCCGACCACGTTGATGCTCTCGAGGTAGAGCTGCGCCGCGTAGATACCGACGTCGCGGTCGGCGTTGTTCATCGCGATGTCGCGGAAGCCGATCGCGGCCTCCTCCCAGTGCTGGGACTCGAAGTACGTTCGAGCGCGCGCGTACTTGACCTCGACGAGCTGGTCCTGGCCCTGCGCGTCGTTCGGCTTCGGCTTGATGTAGCAGATGTACCGATTGAAGGCCGTGATCATGCCCTTCTGGTTCTCGGTCATCTCCTTGGGCTTGAGCCGCTCGGCGTCGTCCTTCTTGTCGTCCTTCTTCTGACCGGGGAGGTTGCCCGAGCCCTTCTTGGCGGCGTCGCCCTTGTGGGTCTCGTCGTAGATGTTCTGGTAGCAGAGCACCGCGGCGTACGCGGCCTCGGCCGCGTCGGGGCCGTTGGGGTTCTCGGCGACGACGGAGTCGAACGCCGGTCCGCACTTGGCCCAGTCCTTCTGGAAGTACAGGAGGTCGGCCATGGCGTACTTGATCTTGTAGATCGTCGGCCAGTCGTCCTTGACGATGCGCGGGAACTTGAAGGCCTCGAACTCCTTGGCCGACCAGGTGTCGACGACGCGCTTGTACAGGTACGCCGCGAGCGCCATCGTCTTGGGGTCGCCCGTGCCGCGCTGGCCTTGCGAGCCGACGGCCTCGAGGTGCCACGCCATCGCCGTCTCGCTGAGGAGCGCGGCGCTCTTGTTGGCGCACTCGAGCTTGTCCTCGTTGGACCAGTTGCCGCCCTTGAAGGCGTTGTAGACCTTGACCTGGTTCTCCAGCTCGCCCTTGATCGCCTCTTTGTTGGCGGACTTGAGGGCCATCGTCGCTTCGGAGATGTGCGCCTGGTACACGCAGTGGCGCCCGCTCTTGTCGCGGTTGATCAGGTCTTTGTAGAGGATGATCGCCTCGGGGTAGTGACCCGTGTCGAGGTAGTTCATGCCCAGGTCGTCGAGCATCTTGAACGTCTTCTCGTTCGACCCGGGCTTGTCGCCCGCGACGTTGTGGATGACGTTGTATGCCTGCGCGGGGTCGCCCTTGAGCGCGTAGACCGGGATGAAGTCGCGGCGCGCGCTGTCGGCGAGCTTGGACGCGCCGGGCAGCTGCGGGTACGCGACGCCGAACTCGATGACCTTCTTGAACTCGCTGAGCGCCTTGTCGAACTCGCCCTTGTTCCAGAAGACGTACGCGAGCTTGTAGCGCGCGTAGCCGAGCACCTTGTTCTGCGGCGGCGGGTACTTGACGACCTCGGTGTACGCCTGGGCCGACAGGTCCCACTTGCTCGGGTCGCCCTGCGCCTCGTTGAAGAACAGCTCGCCGAACGCCAGGTACGCGTTGGGGATGTACTTCGAGTCGGGGCGCTTCTTGATGAGGTCGTAGTAGACCGAGCGCGCGTTCTTGAGGTCGCTCGCCTGCTCGTACTCGTACGCGAGGTAGTAGAGCACCTCGTCGAGCTGCCCGTAGTTCGGGTAGTCGTTGATGAGCAGCGTGTACGACTGGATCGCCTTCTTGCGCGCCGCCTTCATGACGGCGTCGGCCTGGTTGGCGGAGGTCTGGAACTGGCCGGCCTGCGCCGGGTTCTTCTTCTTGACCTCGTCGCGCTTGATCTCGGCCGTCGTCTTGTCGCGGAAGGCCGCGGCCTCGAGCTCGACGTAGTCCTCCGCGAGGCGACGCGCGAGCTGCACGCGGTCCGGCGCGTTCTTCTTGGTGCGCTCGAACAGGCGCTCGATGCCCTGGATCTCCGTCACGAGCAGCGCGCGCTGACGAGCCGCGAGGCGGCTCTTTCGCTCGTCGCGCGGGACAGAGTCGACCACCGGCATCGGCGGCTTCTTGTTCTGGTCACGCTTCTTGAGGTCGGGCGGAGGCGGCGCAGAGTGAAAGTTCACCTGCGGCGACTTGCCGTGCTTACCCACATCGAAGTCCTTGGGGCCCGCGATTTCGCAGGCGTTGAGGGACTTCTTGGCCTTCTCTTCGATGCACACGCCCTGCGCGGACGCGCTGGCGGCTCCGAGGAGGGCCGCGCCGAGGACGGCGATCTGAACGAGACGCTTCATGCTACCTCCCGCACTTCGAGGTGATCGTCTGACGATAAAAACCGAGCTCATCGCGCCAATACTCGCCGTCGAACGGCCAGATGACGTGCTCTTCGTCGGGTTTGACGATATTCCGCTCGGACTCTTGGACCGTAACTTGCGATCCGGCGATCGCGGCGTCGAGCTGGTTACGACGCGCCGCCGTGATGTCGATGAGGATCTTCGCCGAATTGCGAAGGTGCTCGTTGAGCTCGTCGAGGTTGCGCTGGTAGCGCTCGCGGGCCAGCTGGCCGGCGTTTCGCACGGCGATGTCGCGCGCGAGCTGCATCGCGTCCTTGACGTCGTTGCCGAGCGCCGAGTCGCGGAAGCTGCCCGGCGCCTTCGAGAAGCGCTTCTGCTCGTCGTCGAGCACCTGCACGTACTGGAGGTGGCGCAGGAGCTGGCGGTCCGAGAGCGCGTTCTCGACGACCGTGCGGATCCGCGGGGGCAGGTTCGCCTTGCCGTCGCGGACCTCCTTGAGGAACTTGTAGAACGGCTCGTCGGCCTCGTCGCCCTTGAACCGCTCGAGGACCTTGTTGAGGTCGTCGTAGATCGGCTGGTACGTGGTCTGGAGCTTGGCGACGATGGTCTCGGCGTCGTCGTACTGGCAGTTCGCGAAGTAGATGACCGCGCGGAGGACGTCGGCCTCGGGGTAGTACGAGTTGGGGAAGTACGGCGCCTGGATCGTGTGGATGTTGCCGAGCGCGTGCGCGTAGTCGCCGGCCATGAAGTACGCCCACGACTCCTCGAACAGACCGTCGAGCCAGTACTCGCTGTCGACGTCGACCTTGTTCCAGTACTTGACCGCGGCGCTCAGCTTGTTGCTGTCGATCGTCGGCGCGTTGTTCTCGTCGAGGCGGACCGACGCCGAGTAGTACGTGCGCGCCATGGAGAGAAACGCGAGGTCGCGCATGCGGTCCTCGCCCTCGACGCCTTCGACGCCCTCGTCGATCGCGCCGACGATGCGCTGGAACGACTGCACCGCCGGGACGCTCTTGCGCAGCTGCACGTTGGAGATGCCGCTGAAGAACTGGCCCTTGATGTAGTACTTCGACTGGCGGTCGACCTTGCGGAAGAGGCGGAGGGCCTCTTCGTACTGGCGGTTGCGGTACTTGTACCGACCGAGCAGGTAGTTGAGCTGCCAGTAGAGCTCGCGCTGGTTCGCGTTGTTGAACTTGTCGATCGCGGCGTCGGTGTACTTGCCGACGCGCTCGACGATGTCCGCCGGCTCGGGCAGGTCGGTCGCGAGCTTGGCGAGCCAGAGCAACGTCTCGTTGAACTTGAGGTGGTTGGGCTTGTCGGCGATCTCGCTGAAGATGCCGTACGCGGCCTGGTAGAACTTGAGGCGGTAGAGCGCGATCGCGAGGTGGTACTGCGCGAGCTGCTTGTTGCCCTCGTCGTCGCCCGTCTCACCCTTGTAGACGCGGTAGAGCGCGCTCGCGGCGTCGCCCCACTTCTCGCCGTCGAACAGGCGCTTGGCCTGCGCGGCCTGCTCCGTCATCTGCCCGGCCTGCGGCGGGGGCGAGTTGTCGACGGGCTTCGCGGCCGGCGTGCCGGGCTGCGCGGGCGGCGGATCGTCGAGCTCGATCGCCTGATCCCCAGCGGGCGCGGCCGCGGCCGGCTTCGGCTTCGGCTTGCGGGGCTGCGACGAGGCCGTGCTCGCGCTGAGGGTGAACGCACACGCGGCCGACGCGAAGAGCAGAGAGCGCAAGAACGATCGCATCGTGATTTTTCCTCGCCTGGAGGGGGTTACAGACAGGCGCGAGCGGCGCCGGTTGCGGAAGGCGGGGGGGAGCACGCGCGTCGTCGTGGCTCCGGCGATCCCCGAAAAGTGGAACGAATTTGATGAGATAGTAAGTTCGAGGCCGCGGAATGGTACGGACGCTCAAACTCCGTTGTCAAGGTCGAAAGGGCGTCTCACGCGCGCACCCGAGAACCCGCGGAGGCGGCTGAGCCTTGGGGCCCGCAGAGACGCCTCGTCCCCGCGCGCTCGCGGGGGGCGCTCCCCCTTCATGGCCGCGCGAGGCTCCGACCGTCGGCGCGCCGGGCGCGAGACCGCCCGCAACAAGAGACGTGACGGATATGTGCGCAGCGGGCCATCAGGCCTTGACGCTCTTGTCTCCCCGCGGGTACTTTGCCGCGGCCGGTGCGTGCCGACCTGTCGGTCGCCCTCGCGCTTCTCTCCCTCGCTAGGAGCTCCACTCACGATGACGCGCGCGATTGTCGCTGTGATGCTGATGGGCGGTCTGTTGGTCTCGGTCTCTGCACCGGGCTGCGCAGACCAGGGAGTGGGCGATCCGTGCACGCCGGAGCAGGAGTTCGACCAGTCGTTCTTGGGCTTCGACGAAAAGGAAGTCAACGTCGAGTCCAAGAGCTTCCAGTGCCGCACGCGCCTCTGCCTCGTGAATCACTTCCGCGGCCGCGTGTCGTGCCCGTACGGCCAGTCGTCCGACGGCGTGCCCCCTCCGGGCACCCCGGCGCCGAACGACACGGGCTGCACCATCCCGGGCTCCACGGCCAAGGTCACGGGCGCCGACGACAAGGGCAACTTCTCCGACCCGCGCAAGAAGGCGACGGTCCCGGCGCAGTGCTCCGACCGCAAGGCCTCGCAGGCCGTCTACTGCTCGTGCCGCTGCGCCAACACCGAGGGCCGCGACGACGACGGCGCCAACTACTGCAAGTGCCCCGACGGCTTCGTCTGCGCGCAGCTGGTCACTTCGATCGGCCAGGGCAACGAAGGCCTCACGGGCGGCTACTGCATCAAGGAGCGCACGGAGTACGACGCGACGCTCGGGTGCCAGCAGGGTGACTGCGACCCGGCCGCGCGCAAGTGCGACTGACGTAGCGCGCGCCACGGTTCCGTGGCGGGTCGCGGAGCAGGCCGTCGCCGACTACCTCCGCGCTCACGGCTTCGTCGTGATGCACGAGAACCTGCGCTTCGGCGCGCTCGAGCTCGACCTCGTCGCCAGGCGCGGCGACCTCGTCGTCATCGTCGAGGTGCGGACGCGCGGCCCGCGCTCGTTCGATCGGCCGTTCTCGAGCATCGGAAGAGACAAGCAGAGGCGCCTCGTGCGCGCGGCCCACTTCCTCTGGTCGCGCGAGCTGTCGCGTCTTCCCGACGTCCGCCGCGTGCGCATCGACGTCGCGTCCGTGACGCGCCAGGGCGGTCGCACCACGGTGGAGTACGTGCCGGGCGCCATCACCGCGTGAGGCGCGGCGCGCGACGCGCTGCTACTTGTCGAGCGCGGCCTTCATCTCGTCGCGGACCGAGCGGATGCGCGAGATGGCCTCGTCGCTCGCGCCCGACGCCGTCGCCGCCTCGATCGCCAGCTCGAGCTCCGAGACCTCTTTGGCCTGACGCGCCTTGAGCTGCTCGGCCATGTTGGCGAACGCCTCGAAGAAGTCCTGCAGCTCGTCGCCCTTGCGGAGCTTGCCCTGGAAGTTGAGCTTGCCCGCGCCGACCTGACCGAGCAGGAGCTTCATCTTGTAGATGGGCCCGGCCACCTTGTGCGTGAAGTAGATGCCGAGGAGGCCGATCAGGACGACGAGGCCCACGAGACCGGCCACGAGCGACCAGAGCATCTTCTTCTGCTGCTCGATCGTCTGCGCCTGCTGCTCGAAGAGCCCCTCTTGCTTGGCCTGAAGCTCCTTGTCGAGGGTCTTGGCGCTCTTGTTGAAGGAGTCGGCGAGCTCGGGCGCGTCGGCGTACTCCTGCTTGATCTGCATCTTGACCAGATCGCTGTTGGTCTGGCTCTCTTTGATGAGCTTCTGCCCCTGAGCGATGACCTTCTGGCTCTGGGCGGTGACCTGCGAGCTCGTTCGGTAGAGGAACGCTCCCATCACGCCGCTGATGACCAGCGCGACGGAGATGATCATCGCCGTGTATTTGAGCTGGAAGCGCGAGTCGATCAGGTAGTTCTTGATGCTGCGCTTGTACTTGGGCCGCGGGGCGGCCGCTTCGGCGGAGGGGCTCATGGGACTCCTGCCCTTCGAGGGCTCCATGTCATGGTGCCTGCAATCCGCACGCGCCTCAAGCTCGGCGATCGGCGCGCGAGGCGACCGGACCGCTTATAGAAACGCGCTGGCGTTCTGGGCGAACTGCTCGGCCGCGAGGCCCGCGGCGAGCTCCATGAGCTGGTCCTCCGACGACGCGTCGCTCCCGCGCACGCCCTCTTTGGTGAGCGCGCGGTCGACGTTGCCCAGGAGGGACTTGCCCGGATAGGTGAAGACGCCCACCTTCACCCGCACCTTGAGGTGCCCGCCGCTGTAGTCGAACTTGTCGACCGCGACCGAGAGGTAGAAGCCCTTGAGCTTGCGCTTCTTGAGGACGCCGCGCGCCGCGTCGGGCGACTCGGACGACGGGGCCAGCTGCATGGATCCCGCCGCCTCGAGCTTGGCGCGGATGGCCTTGATGACGAGCCGCTCGACCTCGCTCTGACCACGGCCCGTGGAGTTGGAGACGCTCGAGAGGGCGACGTAGTACTGCGCCTTGGGGTTGAGGGAGGGGGGCCCCGGATCGGAAGAGCCGCCGCCCGAGCCGCCGCCGGCCGCCTCGATGGACTCGACAGCGCGTGTAATCTGCACGCGAACGCCCTCGTTGCGCTCGCTCGACTTGTGCACCTTGAGGCACGGGAGCGAAGAGGAGCGACCGAGGCGCTTGTGCGCGACGGCGGCCGCCTGGCGCACGACCTCCTTGGGGTCGTCGAGCGCGCGGCAGAGCGGCTCGACGGCGGCGGGATCGTTGGTCGCGCCGAGCGCGAGCGCGGCGTTGGTGCGCACACGAAAGTCGTCCGACTTGAGCTTGTCGGCGAGAAACTGTGTGCGCGCGCCTTGCGCGTGAGCGATGCTCGGGAGCATCGTCAGGAAGGCTGCAACGACCATGGCGCCCCTGCGCATCTTCCGCTCTAGGCTATCACGCATCGAAGCGTCCCTCGTACGGGGTTTGATCGGGAAACTTCCCGCCGCCGAGAGAGAATGACGGAAGTGCGACCCGTTTCCTTCAATCGCGTGCTCGCCCGCGCCCTGGTGGCGACGATGTGCGCCTGCGCCGTCGGTGAGGGCACGGCGCACGCAGACCCGCTCCGTATCCGCGTCCGGGGCGGTGCGCGGATCGAGGCACGCGCGACGCGCGCGGGTGGCGAGCTCGTGCTGAGCGGCGCGCTGCTCGACGACATGACGCAGCCGCTGCCGAATCAGCCCGTGGAGGTCCTGTTTCGCCCGGAGGCCGCGACGCAGCTCGCCGACGTGTCCGCTGCGGTGCGGGGTGCGAGGTTGTGCGTGAACGGGGGGTCGACGGCCGCGACGTCGGACGGCGAGAAGCTCCGCGTGATGACCGACGAGCGCGGCACGTTCTGTGTGCGCGCAGCGCTGCCGCTCGATCGCCACCGCGCGCTGCTCACGTGGGGCGGCGACAGCCTCGTCGAGGGCACCAAGCTCGAGCTCCCCTTCGATCTCTCGCGGCGCTCCGTGGCGCTGCGCTTCGATCCCGCGATCTTCGTGGTCAAGCTCGATGCACCGTCGGTGCGCGTCGAGGTCGCGGCGCTCGTCGAAGAGACCGAGGGCCCGACCGCCGCGCCGTCGCTGCCGATCACGCTGACGACAGAGTCCGGGACCGCGCTCGGGCGCGCCACGACCGACCGCTCCGGTCGCGCGCGCTTCACGGTCGAGAGCGCACGCCTCGGCGGGGCCGGACCGGGCGAGCTGCGCGCGGCCTTTCCCGGTGACGTCGACAACGCGTTCGCCTCGAGCGTGACGGCCATCGAGCGCCACGCGCGCGTGACGCTGCGCGCGCCCGCGGCCGAGAAGGGCCTGTCGCCGCAGAGCCCCGAGGACGGCGTGGCGGTCGACATCGACGCGACGGGCGCGGGCGGGATCGTCGGCTCGGGGGGCGTCGAGGCGTACGTGGGCGAGAGCCTCGTGGGCGCGGCCCCGGTGGAGCGCGGCCTCGCGCGGCTCGTCATGACCTTCAACGCGCCCGCCGGCCAGTCCACCGTGCGCGTCCGCTACGTCTCCACGGCGCCGTGGTACGAGCCTGGGCCCGAGCTCTCTTTCACGGTGCCCGTACGCGGGCCGAGCGTCTGGTCCAAGGTGCCGCTCTTCGCGGCGGCCATCGGCGTGATCGCGTGGTTCGTCGCGGCACGCGTGCGACGCCGCGAGGCGCCCGACGCCGAAGAGAAGGCCGACGAGCTCGTGCGCGCGAGCGAGGGCCGCGCCCGCGTCGACGTGGTCGCCCCGCCGTCGCGCGGAGAGCGCGGGTGGAGCGGCGCGGTGCTCGACGCACACGACGGCGCGCCGATCGACAAGACGCGCGTGTGGATCGAGCGCCCGGGCTTCGAGGGCACCGTCGAGCTCGCGAGCGCCACCACCGACGAGCGCGGGCGTTTTCGGCTCGAGCCCGTCGAGCTCCGCGGCGGCGAGCGGCTCTGCGCCGAGGCGCGCCTGCACTCGCGCCTCGAGCAAGACGTCCCGTCGCCAGGCCGCCTGTCGGTCACGCTCGTGGCGCGACGCCGTCAGGTGATCGCGCGGCTCGTCGCCTGGGCGCGCCGCGCCGGAAAGCCCTTCGACAGCAAGCCGGAGCCCACGCCCGCGCACGTGAGGCGGGCCGCGCGAGACGACGAGGCGGTCGCGCGATGGGCCGACGCCGTGGAGCGCGCCGCTTACCAGCCCGGCGAGGTGGATGCACGAAAAGAGGCAGAAATCGAGCGTCTCTTGCCCGACTCAGCGGAAAAGCCCAGCCGACCGGTTGACCGTCATTGACGGCCTGCATCCCCCCTCCCTATAACGGCGTGCCGCCTCGTGCGGCTCTGGAGCTCAAGGGATGGAGAACCCCGCAATCATCGTCGTCGTCGGGCTCATCGTCGCGGCGCTCGTGTACTTCGTCTTCCTCAAGAAGAAGGCGTTGCCCGAGACGACCTCGACGACGGCCAAAGACACGGCGCGGCCCGAGCGGAAAGAGCCCGAGCCCGTCCAGCGCGAGCCCAAGAAAGAGACGCCCGCGCCCGAGAAGGCCGCGCCCGAGAAGGCCGCGCCGGTCTCGTCCAAGAAGCCGGCGCCGCCCGAGTCGCTGCCCTCCACCGACGTCGTCCCGTCGGAGTCGGAGCCCGAGATCCCGGCCGAAGAAGAGGCCCCCGCGCCGTCGAAGAAGGACGTCAGCGAGCTTCGCAAGGGCCTGGCCGCGAGCCGCACCGGCTTCTTTTCCAAGCTCAAGGCGCTCTTCTCCGGCAAGAAAGAGATCGACCCGGCCATCTTGGAGGAGATGGAAGCGGTCCTCCTCGGCGCCGACGTGGGCGTGAAGACGACGCAGTCGATCCTCGAGCGCCTGCGCGACAAGCTCTCGAAGAACGAGCTCGCCGACGAAGACGCGCTCTGGCGCGCGCTGCGCGTCGAGGCCTCGCGCATCCTCTCGGTCCCCTCGCCCAAGGGCTCGACCGGCACGCCGCACGTGATCCTCATGGTCGGCGTCAACGGCGTCGGCAAGACGACGACGATCGGCAAGCTCGCCACCAAGTGGCACGGCGACGGCAAGAAGGTCGTGCTCGCCGCGGGCGACACGTTCCGCGCGGCCGCCGTCCAGCAGCTCGAGGTCTGGGGCAAGCGCGTCGGCGCTGACGTCATCAAGGGCAAGGACGGCGCGGATCCGGGCGCGGTGGCCTTCGAGGCCACGACCAAGGCGCAGGAGGCCAAGGCCGACTACCTGCTCGTCGACACGGCGGGGCGCTTGCACACCAAGTCGCCGCTCATGGACGAGATCAAGAAGGTCAAGCGCACCATCGGCAAGGCGATGGAGGGCGCGCCGCACGAGACGTGGCTCGTGCTCGACGCGACGACCGGTCAGAACGGACTGACCCAAGCCGCGATGTTCAAAGAGGCCCTCGACCTGTCAGGCGTCGTCCTGACCAAGCTCGATGGGACGGCCAAGGGGGGAATCGTGCTCGCGGTCTGCGACGAGCTCAACGTGCCGGTGAGATACATCGGTCTCGGAGAGCGCGCCGAAGATTTGCGCGAGTTCAACACCGTAGATTTCGTCGAAGCCCTTCTTGGGCGCGATGCGGATGAAGCTGAGGCGGCGTAGGGACGGATTTCCTCTTCTTCTGTGATTGCCCGCGCTTAAAAGCGCGTGGTATATTGCCGCGGAAGTTTGCTGTACCCCTGAAATCCCCAATTTTTCTAATGAGTTACGCTCGCAGCAGTGCGCGGAAGCGGAAGGGGTTTTCGATGAAGCAGGCGCGATGGTGTCTCCTCTTGGCAGCGCTCATGATGCTGCCCACGGTTGCGATGGCGCAGCCGGCAAAACCCGCCGGGGGACAACCTCCCGCCGGAGGTGCGGCCGCGCCCGCGGCAGGAGGCGGAGACTCGATTGAGCTCGACGACCCGAAGCCGCCCACCGACACGCCGCCGGCGGACACTCCCCCGCCCGACGACGGCACCAAACCGGCCGGCACGGGTGGCGGAGGCATCTGCGAGATCGACCCTTCGGCGTGTCCGAAGCAGGCCGACCTGGGCAAGGCCGCGCAGCGCGACGTCGCTGCCGAGGTCTACGCCGTCCAGCAGATCTACTTCCTCCGTCGCGGTCGCTTCGAGATCCAGCCGTACTGGTCGTTCACCCTGAACGATCAGTTCGTCAACCACCCCGGCCCCGGCCTGGCGGTCAACTACTACCTCACGAACGTCCTCGCGATCGGCATCAACGGCACCTTCTACCAGCCGTTCAACGTCGAGAAGGAGTTCAACTTCCAGAACCGTCGAGCGTCGCGCGTCGCCGTGCCGCTCAACGAGTACCAGATGAACGCCGCGGCCAACTTCACGTACGTCCCGATGTACGGAAAGTTCGCCGGGTTCGGCCAGTTCATCTTCTCGTACGACGCGTACGTGGTCGGCGGCGTGGGCATCGCGCGCACCAAGCCCATCCCCGTCATCGACCCCGACAACCGCAAGTTCGAGTTCGACAACCGGCTCTCGTTCAACGTGGGCCTCGGCTTCCGCATCGCGCTCAACCGCTGGTTCGCGATCACGACCGAAATCCGCGACTACATCTACGTGGAGCAGCTCGAGGCGCTCACGGTCGCCCCGACGCAAGATCAGCAGCAGAACCAGAGCACCTGGTTCGGTGAGAAGCCGCTGACGAACAACATCCAGGCTCAGCTCGGCGTCGCGGTCTTCTTGCCGTTCAGCTGGGACTACAGGTTGCCCCGGTGAGGCGCGGCGTGGCGAAGGAGACGAGGACGATCATGAAGCGATGGCTCACGATCCTGGCGTCGGGCGCGATGGCGCTCGGCACACTCGCGATCTCGAACGACGCGGCCGCGCAGGAGATCCAGCTGACGGGTCCGCTCGCGGGCGCGCCGGCTGTGCGCAGGCTCCGGCACTACCGCGAGGGGCGCTTCGAGCTCGGCGCGGGTATGAGCGCGACGCTGCTCGACGAGTACCGCCGCACGTACTTCGTGACGGGCCGGCTGCAGTACAACCTGTTCGACTGGCTCGGCGTGGGCGTCTTCGGGGGCTACGGCCTCATCGGGCTCTCCACCGACCTGACCGACCAGATCGACAGCGTGTCGCCGCGCAACTCGCGCACGGCGGTGAACGTGGGCCCGCGGGGCAAGTTCGCCGACCAGACGGCGCGCTACACGTACATGATCAACCCGCAGCTGGTGTTCAGCCCGTTCCGCGGCAAGCTCGCCATCTTCCAGAAGCTCTTCGTCGACACCGATCTCTACGTCCACGGCGGCGTGGCGTTCGTCGGTCTGCAAGAGCGCGGCGACTGCGGCGGCCCCGGCAAGAAGCCCTGCAGCGACCCGACCACGTTCGGCCTCGAGTCGCGCACGGCCGTCGCGCCGTCGTTCGGCCTGGGCCTCTCGCTCTACACGACGAACTTCATCAGCCTCGCGTTCGAGTACCGCGCGTTCCCCTTCTCGTGGAACCGCGCCGGCTTCGACCAGCGCGGCGGCGGCAACGACGCGAAGTTCCCCGACCAGCGCGTCGACGCCGAGGACCGCACCTTCAGCTTCAACCAGATGTTCACGCTGCAGGCCGGCTTCTACCTGCCGACGCTGCCCAAGACGACGGACTGACGGCGCGGCGGCGCCCCGAGCGCCCCGTACACGACGACCCGCCCGCGGAGACGCGGCGCGGGTCGTTTGGTTTCTACCTGCCGACCAGCCTGCCTAGCTGCCGCGGCGCGTACAGCCGGCCCGCGGCGCGTACAGCCGGCCCGCGGCGCGTGCAGCCGGCCCGCGACGGGCCCGCGGCGGGTGTGCGGCGGTCAGCGCTTGCTGAAGTTGCCGTTGCCGTCGATGCCGTACTCGTACGGCAGGACCTTGCGGACGGGCTCGCGCTGGTCTTCGGGGACGACCCACTCGCGCTGGATGAAGGCGTCGGCCACCTTGGCTTTGATGCGGACGCTCTCTTCCTCGAGGAGCATCTTGAGCAGCGAGTCGGCGACGGCGTCGGACTGCTGGTTGAGGAGCGCGACGACGGCGTGGAAGCGCGCGGGCTCGTTCACGTCCTCGAGGAACGGCGTGACGGCCTCGACCACGCGCTCGTCGGTGAAGTCACCGAGCTCGTTGAGCAGCTGGAGCTTGGGGTCGATGAAGCGCGCGTACTCGGTGTCCCAGCGGCTGAGCCACGTGCACAGCTCGTCGATGACCTCGTCCTCGGAGAGGATCTCTTTGCAGACGCGCATGGGCCAAGCGAGGCTCTCGGCCTTGGCCGCGAACGCGCGCACGGGCTCGATCGCGTCTTTGCCGGCCTTGAGGACGCCCTGGAAGGCGATCTCTTTCTCGTCTTGGTCGGTGATCGACGGGTCGATCGTGAAGGTGAAGCGCTTGAGCAGGGCCTCGGCCGCGTCGGCCGTGCCCATCGCCGCCAGCTCTTGCAGCGCCTCTTGGCGATCGTACGTCTGCGCCCGCTTGTTGCCCGCGGCCTCGGCCCACTTGGCGGCGGGGCTCGACTTCTTGCCGTCGCCGCCGCCCTTTTTCTTGAAGAGGTCGAACAGACCCATATGTCGAAAGTCCTCGTCCCCCCGGGCCGATGGCCGGGGCGTTATCCGAGGGGAACCGCGAGGAGGACGACCTCACGGCCGTTCGTCTGCACGTGGTAGCGGACCGGGCGCCCCTGCTTGCTGGCGGCGTCTTGCTCCATCCCTTGGATTCTGCTGCGGAAAGCGGCGTCGGTGATGTGGTCGACCTGCTCGCCGAGGGCGCGCTTCGCGGCCATGTATTCGCTGTAGAGGCGAGCGTAATAAGCATCGGCGGGCTCGGCCGCAAGCCTCGCCGGGTCGACCGCGGGCTGCTGACCGCTGCGGTCGACGGCCATGGCGTCGCTGAAGTTCGCCGCGGTCGGGGCCTTGGAGACGCGTCCTTCTTCGTCGGTCGTGTCCTCCTCGATACCCATGAGCTGGTTGAGGAGCTGATCGATGCGGAACGCGAGACCGCCGAGCTCGGCGTGATCGAGCTCGAAGCGCTTGTCGGATTGGCCGTTGAGGATGGCGAGGAGCCCCTCTTCGAGCATCTGGATCGGACGCGAGATGTAGTTGCCGAGCACGACGCCGCCGCCGAGGACCATCACGATGCCGAGCACCATGACGCCCAGGATCGAGTACGAGGCCGCGTTGGCGCCCTCGAGCAGCGTGGTGGGCGCGACCGCCACGAGGGCGGCACGCTTGCCGTCGCCGAAGGCCTCGAGCGGCGCCACGGCGAACGCCGTGTCCTTCTGCGTGCCGATCACGACGTTGCCCGCCTTGAGGGCGCTCATGACGGGCTCGGTCGCGCCCGCGATGGCGGCCTTGACCTCCTCGGACGTGTTGGTCGAGGTCGAGGCGACTTGGATGGAGTCGCCGCTGACCGTGAGCAGCAGCAGGCCCTGCCCCGACGCGCCTTCGCTCACGCGCGAGAGCGAATCGGCCAACGGCACGCCCGCGTAGATGGCGCCGGCCGGCTGGCCCGCCTCGTCGCGCACGGGCGCGTACGCCACCAGGTATTGGTCGGCGCGAGCCTTGTCGCTCCACACGTCGCTGCCGCCGCGCCCCGTCTTGAGCGCCTCTTTGAAGGCCGGATACGCGCTGGCGACGTCCTCTCCGCGGGCGAGGTTCGAGCCGTTGCGCCCGATGATCTTGCCGCTGGTGTCGACCATCGCGACGATCGACGGGGCGCGGGCCCCGAAGGCCGTCTTCGCGGCGCTGACGACGCCGTCGCACGCCTGCGTCGCCGAGTCGCCCTTGGCCTCTTGTGTGGCCTTGGACATCACGGCGCGCACGGGCGCTTCGGTCGCGGCGCCGATCAACCAGCGCTCGAGCACGAGCGCGTCCCGTTGCAGCTTCGCTGCGGCAGCTTCGGCATCGGTCTCAGCGCGCTTCTTCAGCGCGTCTGGGCTTCCCGTCGCCACTCCCAGGGACGTTCGCACGATGGCGAACGCGAGCAGGCCGACGATCAGTACGATGACGGCGTTTACTGCGATGATCTTGTTTCGCATTCCGCCCTCGGCAAGCGTTTCTTACAGCGGCGTACGACGCTATCATCGCCGAGTCCAGACGGGCAACCCACATGAAGGACGCCGTCCTCCTCAGCGATCCCCGCTTCTTCCAGCACCGGGCGGGGGCTTACCACCCCGAGCGCCCCGAGCGCCTCGACGCGGCGCGCGCGGCCGTCGAGCAGTCGCGGCTCGCGTTCATGCCGCTCGAGCCACGCCTGGCCACGGCCGAGGAGCTCGCCCGGGTGCACACCCCGGCGTTCGTCGAGTGGCTCGCTTCGATGGAAGGCAAGCAAGCGTTCATCGACGCCGACACGTTCGTCTCGCCCCGCTCGGCCGAGATCGCGCGGCTCGCCGCGGGCGGCACCGTGGCGATGGTCGACGCGCTGGTCGACGGCCCGCTCCGCCGGGGCGTCGCGCTCGTGCGCCCGCCGGGCCACCACGCGCGGGCCGATCAGGCCATGGGCTTCTGCTTGCTGAACAACGTCGCCGTCGCCGCCGCCCACGCGCGCGCGCGCGGCCTCGGGCGCGTGGCGATCATCGACTGGGACGTGCACCACGGCAACGGCACCCAGGAGATGTTCTACGACGACCCGTCGGTGCTCTACGTGTCGACGCACCAGTTCCCCTTCTACCCGGGCACCGGTGCCGTCCTCGAGACCGGCACCGGTGAGGGCACCGGCCACACCGTCAACGTGCCGCTCACCGCGGGCGGCGGCGACGGCGTATTTCGCGGCGCGTTCGAGCGGATCATCTTGCCTGTGCTCGACGAGTTCGCGCCCGACCTCGTGCTCGTCAGCGCGGGCTTCGACGCCTCCGCGCGCGATCCGCTGGCCGAGATGACGCTCACCGCCGACGCCTTCGGGTGGATGGCGCGCGAGCTCCGGCGCGTCGCCGATCGGCACGCCGGCGGGCGCATCGCGCTCGTGCTCGAGGGCGGATACGACCTCATCGCGCTCGAGACGGGGCTCCTCGCCGCGACGCGCGGCATCGTCGAGGGCGTCGGCATCGACATCCCGCGCGACGTCGATGCGGCGGACATCGGACGCGCCCAGGCCGTGGCCGAGCGCGCGTGGAAGATTCACCAGTAGGCGCGGGCGCGGGCGCGTCAGCGGGCGCGGGCGCGGGCGCGGGCGCGTCATGCGTGACGCACGGCACGGGCGCGCGTGCGCGGACCGCGCGTCACGCGGGACGCGACTGTCTATTGAAATTGTTCGACTTTTCGCCCGGCGCGAGCCGGCACGCTTCTCGTAATGGCTCCCTTCGGCAGCGCGTCCGCGACGGGCGCGCGCCCACTTCGCAAAGGGAGAACGGGACACATGGCTTCTTGTCGATCGGCTTCGTGGTTTTCGCTCGTGGCGGGCGCGTTCGTGGCGGTGGGATGCACCACGACGGTGGTGGACGGAAAGGACAGCGGCACGGATCCGCCGCCTGCGAGCAGCAGCTCGGGCTCCAGCGGCAGCTCGGGCTCGAGCGGTAGCTCTGGCTCGAGCGGCAGCTCTGGCTCGAGCGGCAACACCGACGGCGGGAGCTCGGGCAACACCGACGGCGGCAGCTCCGGCTCGACGGGTGATCCCGCCTGCTCGGACGGCATCTTGAGCGGCAAGTGCGAGTGCCGCTCGGGCACGTGCGACGTCGCCTGCACGACGGGCAGCTGCCAGATCACCACGCTCTCGGGCGCGACCGCGAACTACACCTGCTCGGGCGGCGGGTGCCAGTTCACGTGCAAGGCCGGCGCGACGTGCCAGCACACGTGCTCGGGCGGCGGCTGCACGATGATCTGCGAGGCAGGCTCGAAGTGCGACAACACGTGCTCGGGATCGAGCTGCACCTTCAAGTGCGCGGCCGGGGCGTGCACCAACACGTGCACGGGCGGCAACTGCACCGACGTCTCGCTCTGAGCGCCGACGACCCGCGGCGACGTCGTGCTCCGCGCGCGGAGCCGACGTCGTGTCACGGGCAGCAGTAGTACTTGTACGGGCTGCCCGGCAGCGTCGTCTCGGTGCAAGCGCCCGGCGGCGTGGCCGCGCCTCCGTCCTTGTCCGTCGGCGGACACTGATAGAGGCTCGGCTGCGCGCCGTTCAGGCACTTGTTGTCTTGATCCGGCACGCGCACGCAGTCGTTCTTGGGGCAGCAGTACGTCTCGCCGACGATCGACTTGCGCACCTGGACGCAGCCGGCGATGTTGGGCGGCCCGCCGTTGAAGCACACGTAGCCGAACTTCGGCAGGCCGCACGCCGGCTCGCACGGCTCACCCGCCCCGAAGCCCGCGCACGTCTCGCCCGTCATCGGCGCGGTGCTCGCATCGAGGCACTCGCCGTCGAACGCCGCGGCCGCGTCGCTCGGGCCGTCGACGCCGGCGTCTCCCCCGGCGGTACCGTCGGGATCGCTCGCCGAGTCGCCTTGCGCCGCGCCGTCGCGCGGTCGCGCAGCGTCCTCGGCGCCGGCGTCGGCCGCCGGTCCGTTGTCGGTGCCGCACGCCACGAGGAGAGAGAGCAGGCTGCCCGCGACAGCGAGCGCGAGGGAGAGGCGACGCATCACGTCCCTATAGCGCAACTCCCGAGCCTTGCACGCGCGCGCCGCTCGCCTGCGTGCGCGGACCGCGATGCGCAGTAGGCACGCGCCGCGACGTGAAATAGTCTCCCGCGCGGTGATCGACTGGACGGCACCGCTCGATCGCGCGCGCTCGGCGGCTCTCTACCGCGTCGCCAGAGCGCCGTGGGTCGGCCGCTGGGTCCGGCGCAGGGACGATCGCGTGATGGCGCGCGCCCTGGTCGCGATCGCCGTCGCGTTCGTCGTCGCCGCGACGGCGCCCGCGCTCGCGCTCGCGGTCGGCCCGGTGGTGCTGGGCGTCCCGCACGTGGCCAGCTCGCTGCGCTACAACGTGATCCGCAACGGGCACGCTCGCGGGCGCGTGCTCGTGATCGCGACGTTCGCCGTCGCGATCGTCGCGACGCGCATCGGCGAGCCGTACGCGACCGCCGGAGGCCTCGCGCCCGTGGAGGTCGCTCTCGGGATCGGCCTCTCGGCCCTCGCGCTCGTGGCGGCCTGGGTCGACGGGAGACGTGCCGGGCGCGCGGCGATCGGCTGCGCCGCGCTCGTCGCGTGCGGCGTGATCGCGCTGGGCCACGCCGCGACGACGCGGCTCGCGCTCGTCCACGTCCACAACCTGGGCGTGGTCGCTCTCTGGTGGGTCGTGTGGCGTCGAGACCGTCGACGGGGCCCCGCCTGGGTGCTGCTCGCCCTCGTCGCCGCGTTGGCGGGCCTCTGCGCGCTGAGCGTCGCGGGCCGCGCCCCGTCGGCGTGGGGCGCGCGCGCGCTCTCCGTCGACATCGCCGAGGTCGGGGCCTGGCTCGCGCCGGGCGCGGCGACGGGAGTGGCCGGCTCGCTCGTGCTCGCGCACGCCTTCACCGACTCGGTCCACTACGCCTTCTGGCTCGGCGTCATCCCCGAAGAGACGCTCAGCGCCGAGGGCACACCGACGTTCCGCATGACCGTCCGAGCGCTGCGGAGGGACTTCGGGCCGCGCGCGCTCACGTGCGTCGCGGGCGTCGCGATCGTGATCGCCGTCTACGCGCTCGTCGACCTAGGGATCGCGCGGCGCGCGTACTTCGTGCTCGCGGGGTTCCACGGGCACGTCGAGGCGGCCGCGCTCGTGTACGCGCTCGTCCGCGGGAGACGTGTCGATCACCCGCCGTCGCGGATGCAGATGCGCCCCACGAACGCGATGTCGGTGCACTTGGGCAACGCGCCGGCGCAGTCCGCGCCCGTGACGCACTCGTCGGTGCAGTAGTAGACGCCGCCGGGCCCCTCGGCGCAGACCGAGCTCGAGCAGTCGTTGCCGCCGTCGCACTTGTCGACGCCGACCTCTCCGGTGCCGCGCGGCCCGCGGACGCACCGGCAGTCTCCTTGATCGCACTCGCATCGCAGCGCGAGGTTGCAGTCGCGGTTGAACGCGCAGCCCGCGTCGTCGAAGCCCGGACCGTTGGCGTCGGGCCTCACGCGCGCGTCGCGGCCCGCGTCGGAGGGACCGCCGTCGCCACCGTCCGCGACCGAGCCGTCCTGGCTCGGATCCACGGCGCCGTCGGACGACGCGCGGTCGGGCGCGCCGTCTGCCGAGGCGTCGGCGCCCGCCGCGGGATCCTCGGTCGTACACGCGTACGACGCGCAGGCGGCGACGGCCGCGGTGACGACAGACCAGGCGACGGCGCGCGACGGGCGACCTCGGAACATCGCCCGAGGATAGCTCAGGGCGAGCGCGTCGCGCGCTTCTTGCGGGCGGCCGGCGACGCGACCGCGCGGGCCTTGCGCTTCTTGTCGACGATCGGCGCCTCGGCCTTGGCGTGACCGTTGGTGTGACCGTTCGCGTGGCCGTTCGTGTGCCCGCGGCCGGGCGGGGCGACGTGCGCGGGCTCTCGCGGCGCGGGCTCTCGCGGCGCGGGCTCTGCGGGCGCCTTCGCGACGCGCCGTGCCTCGACGCGCTGCGGTGCAGCGTCGGCGTCTCGCGCTGCGAAGAACTCGCTCAGTTTGGGCCAGAGCGACCGCTGCGCGCCGCGCGACACCACGGCGCCGACGTGACCGCCGGGCAGGTGCAGGTGCACCTTGTCGGTCGAGCTCACCATGTCGAGCGCGCACGACGCGCTCGCGGCGGGGACGATGTTGTCGTGCTCGAAGGTGACGGCCATCACCGGGCAGGTGATGGCGCCGAGCTTCACCGGCCGCCCCGACAGGCGGAACTCTCCACGCGCGAGCAGGTCTTGGCGGTAGAGCTCCTCGATGTAGCGCTCGAAGCACGCGCCCGGGAAGGACACGTTGTCGTTGCCCCACGTCTCGAGGGCGAAGAACCCGTCGAGGAACTCGCCGCTCTCTGCGCGGTCGAGCAGGTGCACGAGCTTGGAGAGGTTGAGCGTGGGCCGCAGCATGTGGAAGGCGCTCTGCATGAGCTGCCACGGGACGTTGCCGAACGCCTCGACCACGGGGCGCACGCCGAAGGTGGGGCTCTGCGTCCACGCCTCGAGCAGGCTCCCCTCGTTCTTGAAGCGCACGGGGGCCGCGAGCAGCAGCAGCGACGCGACGTGCTCCGGGCGCGCCGCGGCGTGGATGACGGCCAGCGTGCCGCCCAGGCAGTAGCCGAGCAGGTGCGCCTTGCTGCGGGGCGAGGTGCTCGCCACGTGACGGATGGCGCGCCCGAGGTAACGATCGCACACGTCGTCGAACGTGACGAAGCGGTCCTCGTCCTCGGGCGTGCCCCAATCGATGCAGTACACGTCGTGCCCGCGCGCCACGAGATCCGCGGCCATGCTCCGGTCGGGGAGCAGGTCCATGACGTAGTGGCGGTTGATGAGCGAGGGCACGAGCAGCACCGGCGTCTCGCGCGGCGGCGGGGAGCCCGCAGGCCGGCGGTAGCGCAGGAGCTTCCACTTGTTCTCGCGGAGCACGACGTCGGCGGGCGTCGTGCCCACGGGAGCGGGCCGCGTCACGCGCGCGGCGAGGTTGAGCAGTCGCTTCACGTCAGGCTCGGGTCTCTTGTGCGGTCTCGGGCTTGGGCTCGTCGTACAGCGCCTCGAGGCGCGCGCCGAAGCGCTCGTACACCTTCTTGCGGCGAACCTTGAACGACGCGGTCAGCATGCCATTTTCGACGGTGAGGGGCTCGTCGAACAGGACGAACTTCTTGAGCGTCTCGAACTTGGCGACCTTGGCGTTGACGTCGTCGATGCGGCGCTGCACGAGCGCGCGCAGCTCGGCCTCGTTCGGTGCGTCGCCGAGCTTGGCCTTGACCGCCGTGGGCTCGAGCCACACGCCGCACACCAGGAACTTGCGCGCGTCGCCGTACACGACGACGTGCGCGATGAACGGGTCGTCGCGGAAGCGCAGCTCGATGTTGGCGGGCGCGACGTTCTTGCCGCCGGCCGTCACGAGGATGTCCTTCTTGCGGTCGATGATCTGCAGGAAGCCGTCGTCGGTGAACCGCCCGACGTCCCCGGTCTTGAACCAGCCGTCGGACGTGAACGCCTCGCGCGTCGCCTCCGGATCCTTGTGGTAGCCCGAGAACACGTTCGCGCCGCGCGCGAGGATCTCTCCGTCCTCGGCGAGCTTGAGCTCGACCGACGGGAGCGGCTTGCCCACGGTGTCGAACCGGAACGCGTCGGGCCGGTTGAGGGTGAGCGTGGGCGACGTCTCGGTGAGGCCGTAGCCCTCGACGATGAGCACGCCGGCCGCGTGGAACAGCTCCTTGACCTCGCGCTTGAGGCCAGCGCCGCCCGAGAGGCAGAAGCGCAGGTTGCCGCCCGTGACCTCGCGGAGCTTCTTGACCTTCGCCTCGGTGGTCGGCTCGGACGCGGCGGCCTGCGCGAGCTTCTCCCAGTGCGACGGCACGCTCATGAAGACGCTCGGCCGGACCTCGGGGAGCTTGCTCAGGCAGCTCACCGGATCGGACAGGTAGCTCGTGAAGCCGAGCGTGTTGCCGAGGCACATCTCGCCGAAGCCGAAGATGTGGCTCATGGGCAACCAGAGCACGTCGACCGCGCCCTCGTCGACGAGGGGGGCGTTGCACTTGAGCCAGTCGAGGCCGTTGACGCCGACGTTGCGGTGCGTGAGCGGCACGCCCTTGGGGTCGCCCGACGTGCCGCTCGTGTAGAGCATCATGCCCACCTGATCGAGCGAGACGGCGTGCATCGTGCGCTCGAACGCCGCGGGGTCCGCCTCGCCGCGCGCGCGACCGATCGCGCGGGCGCGCGTCCAGTGCACGATGCGAGGCTCGACGTCGGCGTAGCCCGGCGCCGCGACGCCCTTGTCGCGCAGGGAGGCGAGCACGCGCTCGGGGTCGAGCCCGTCGTCGAGCAGCACGACCTTCTCGACGCAGCCGAGCGCGGGCCACGCCTCGAAGAGGCGCGCCAACAGCGCAGGCGTGTCGACGAAGACCACCTTGGCGTCGGCGTGGGACGCCACGTACGCGGCCTGCTCGGCCGTGCACGCGGGGTAGATCGGCACCATCGCGCCGCCCGCGGCCTGGATGGCGAGCGCGGCCGAGGCCCACTCGACGCGGTTGGGGGCGTAGACGCACGCGCGGTCGGTGCTCTTGAGGACGGTGCCGAGGAAGAGCGCGATCTCCTTGATCTCCTTGGCGAACGCGCCCCACGTCACCGCGCGCCAGTCCGCGCCGTCGGGCACCATGAATCTCGGGCGCGAGCTCCTCTCGGAGAGCGCGTCGAAGACGGCGCGGGGCGCGATACGAAGCTCGGTGTACGGCGTGATGTCCATGGCTACTCCTCTACGACTTCTCGGGACGCGTGCGTCCCCCCTCGGATCGGTTCGCTCGACGGGGCGAGCGCCGCCGCGCGTCGCGGCGGTGGGTGGTCTCAGGCGTTCTTCTGCGAGAGCTTCTCCTCGAGATCGAGCAGCTTGCTCTCGAGCTGGTGGATGGCGTGCAGCATGCGCTCCTGATCGCGCTTGGTGGCCACCCCCGCGGCGCCGACCCACTGCGAGACGGCGCGGTCGTACGCCGTCTTCGCCTTCATGGCGCCCGTGAGCATCGCGCCGCTCGGCCAGAGCACGGCGGGGCTCTTGAGCATCTCTTCCATCAGCTTGGCGGTGGCCGACTCCCAAGCGTCGAAGCCCTTCTTCCAGGTGTCCCAGATCATGATTCGCTCCTTGTCATGTTGCGGCGCACCACGTGCGCCCACGTGTCACGGGCCGAGGCCCAACCGACGGAGCTCGAGCGCCGTCGTGAAGTTCTCTTGTGGCTCGTCGAGCTTGCTCGTCGCGCGGGCGACCTCGCCCAGGCACTCGAACAAGAACTGCGTCTGCCGCTGCGTCGTCGTCTGTCCGGCCGCGGGCGCGACCGTGACCTTGACGCGGACGCGCAGCGCCTGCGTGAGGACGAAGTCGGGGAGCGCCAGCTGCCCCGCGCCGTCGACCTTGACCTCGTACGTGTCGCGGCCCGCGTAGGGCAGGCCGCGGAGCGTCGCGTCGCGCACCTCGCCCACGCTCGACCACTCCGCCCCCGGGGCGAGCGGAAAACGATAGAGCTCGACCGGGGTGCCGTAGACGAGCAACGTCTTGCCCTCGGGCACGTCGGGCGCCACCGACGCGAGCCCCAGCAACGACAAGCGCTCGGGGCTGTGCAGGTACACGCCCTCGACGCGACCGCCCGCGTCGAACGGCGCGACGAAGGCGCCCGGCTGCGGGAACGACGCCGCGTACCACTTGCCCTCGACGGTGGAGGCGCGCACGGTGAGCGCGAGATCGTCTGCGAAGTCGACGCCGAGCGACCAGGCGAGCTGCCCCTGCGCGTTGGGCGCGCCGGCGACGTCGACCGTGCGCTCCTTGCCGGACGGCGACACGAGGTACGTGGCGGGGATGCCGATCTGCGGCGTGAGCTCGCTCGCCTCGATCTTGCCGTCGAGGTTGGGCACACACGGGAGCGCCTCGGGCGCGCCGGCCTCGTACGCGGCGCGCGTGGGCGGCGGGGTGCGGTTGTCGCCGCAGCCCGCGAGGCACGCGGAGAGCCCCACGAGCGCGGCGGCGGCGACGGCGAGCTTTCGGAGGTCGGAGCGTTGCATCGAGGGTCCCATCAGAAGAGGTAATTGAGGCGGAGGCGGATGAGCTGCGCGGGGCGCGCCGACAGGCCCGACGCGACGTTGTCGAGGCCCGCGAGCGGGAAGAGCACGCCGTAGTCGAGCGACGCGAGGAACGCCTGCGTCTCGTAGCGTAGCGACGGATCGATCTCGACGCCGAGGGGCGCCTTGCCGCCGGGCGTCGACGCGGCCTCGACCGCCGTGGACGCGATGACGGCCGTGTGCGCGACGAGGCTCCCGCTGGCGGCGCGGGTGATGACAGCGCGCGCGTGCGGCCGCGCGTAGACGGCGTCGGTCACGGCGCCGAGGATCTCGCGGAACAGGATGCGGTCGATGCGGTAGTCGGGGTGGAAGCGAAAGTTGTCGACGCGCATGTCGCGCCGCGGGCTCGCCTGCGGGCCGTCGAGGTCACCGCGCTGCGGCGCCGCAGCATTGGGCTTTTGCACCACACCGAAGCCGGGCGCCGGGTCGCCGCTCGCGTAGCCGAAGTCGAGGCCGGCGCCGAAGCGCGACAGCTCCGAGCCGAAGTCCGACTCGAGCGCCGCGCCGAGCTGTCGGCTCTTGGCCGGATCGCGCAGGAGCACGCCCGGGAGGAGCGACGCCTGATCGACGTTCGCCACGAGGTAGGCGAGCTCGGCCTCGACGCGCCCTCCGGGGAACGTGAAGCGGGCCCAGCCGTCGACGCCCGTCGCCGTGAACCCGCGGCTCATGATGCCCTGGGCCGACGGTCGCGCGGCGTCGAGCGGCTGCGCGAGGGGGAGGTAGCTCGACGGGACGTCGTCGGTCTGCCAGCGGTGCGTGACGTAGCTGCCGTACTCGACCGTGACCTTGCCCGCCGCGGAGCGCCGTGCGCGGGCCTCTTCGTCCCGGTAGCGCATCGCCGCGAACGTCACGGTGCGCACGGCCGTCGTGGGCTCGACGGCGATCGCGCGCGCCTGGAGCGTGCGCGGCACCGTGGGGCCGGTGGCGCTGAAGTCGTACGCCGCGGCGAAGATGTGGCCCGCGAGGGGCGTGAGGAACGCGACGCGATCGGACGCGTCGCTCGAGTCGCAGTCGAGGCAGTCGCCGCCGTTGGCGAGCATGCCGAGGCCCCAGTGGGTGCCCATACGTCCGGCGGCGAGCAGGCCGATCGGCAAGAGGAGCTCGCCGTACGCCCGACGCACGCGAATGGCGTCGGCCGGTGAGCGCTGCGTGGTCACGGCCGACGGCACGCCGTCGGGGAGGCTGCCGAGGGTGAGGTTGTCGAGCGCGTCGATCCTCGCCTTGACCGCGACCATCGAGCCCGGCGCGTAGAGCTTGATGTCGGCCCGAGCGCGCATGTCGGCGTGCGTGAGCGTCTGGGCCTGCGGGTCGGCCTCGGACACGGGGAAGAGCGGCTGACCCGACGGCGTGAGCCCGCGATCGAGGTCGAGGTTGTGCAGCGCCTCCATGCGGGTGCGCAGGTAGCCCGAGACCTCGACCTCGGTCCGCTCGCGCGGCAGGATGTCCTGGCCGACCTCGTGAAAGCCCGTCGCCCCCGCCGGCGTGGCGATCGCGAGCGCGCAGAGCGCGGCGCACAGCGAGGCGCGAGCCCGGCGGGGAGCGCTCACGGCGTACCCCCGAGGAAGCTCAGGAGGTCGCGCGTCGACGCCTCGCGCGCCTCGAGCATCGGAAAGTGGCCGCAGCGCGGGTACGTGACGAGCGACGCGTGGGGCAGATCGCGCGACAGGCGCTCGCCGAAGCGCAGCGTCGTGACGCGGTCGTCGCGGCCCCAGAGCAAGAGCGTGGGCTTCTGCACCTTGCGGTAGCGGCCCTCGACCTCCGAGTAGCGCTGACCGCGCACCGCCGCGAGGGCGGCGGCGACCGTGCCGGGGCGCTCGAGCGCCGCGTCGATCGACTCGACGAGCGCCTCGGTGACCCACTTCTTGTCGTAGAACGCGAGGCGGATGCGCTCGTCTGCACGCTCCGTGTAGAACGCACGAAAGAGCGCCTCGCCGACGCCGCCCATCCTGGCCCAGTGGAAGAACGCGGGCAGCTGCTCCTCGTAGACCCACGCGTCGTAGAGGGCGAGCTTGGTCACGCGCTCGGGGGCCAGCAGCGCCACCTGGAGCGCGACCGACGAGCCCCAGGAGTGGGCCACGAGGGCGGCCCGCTTGACCCCGCGCGCATCCATGAGCGCCAAGACGAGCCGAGCCTGCGCCTCGGGCGAGTAGTCGCCCTCGGGTCGATCCGTCCACCCGAAGCCCTTGAGGTCGAGCGCGATCACTCGATAGCGCTGCTCGAGCACGGGACGCACGGTGTCCCAGGTGTCGAGGGCGGACGCGAAGCCGTGGATGAGCACCACGGTGGGTCGCTCGGCGGCAGGCGCCACCGGGGCGTCGCCTTGCTGCGGTGCGGGGGCGCCGGAGCCGTCCGATGCGTCGGGCGCGCCCTCGGCTTGTTGCGGCGCAGCAGGAGGCGCCGCAGGCGCGGACTCGCCGCTGTCGACGTACCGCACGCGCGCGCCCTCGATCTCCGCGAACCGCGCGCCCGCGGGCTCGCCGGGCATGGGCCCGCGGTGGAACGACAGGCAGCCGAGGAGGCTGACGCTGAGCGCGGCGATGAAGAGCAGCTCGAGCTTCAAAGGGGTCACCGTCAGGGGGAGATGCGCCGCAGCTCGGCGGCGCGCGTGAACTCGACGTCCTGCTCGTTGTCCGCGGAGGCCACGGTGGCCACGGTGCCGTAGCACTCGGACACGAAGCCGAAGGACCGGACCGTCGTCTTGAGCAGGCCGACCGTGCGCTCGAGCAGGATCTGCACGCGGAGCACGTCGAACGTGCCGAGCGGCGTCTTGAGCGTGCCGCGCGCGTCGACCTCGAACGTGTAGCTCTCGGAGTACGGCGCGAGCACGCCGTTGACGAAGCCGCTGACGTTCGCGTCGGCGGTCCACTTCTTCCCCATCGAGAGCGGGAACGCGAGCATCGAGGGCGGAGGCGCGTGCGTGACCTCGGTGCGGAAGACTCCGCCGTCGGGGGTGACGACGCCGCGGAGCAGCACGGCGGTGGGAGAGACCTCGAAGATGCCGAGCTCGGGCGAGGACGCCCGGAGCTGCGTGGCGTAGGTCGCCCCGGTGAACTTCGACTCGTACCACTTGCCCGCGAGCGGGAGCGTCTCGACCAAGAACGCGCGGTCGGACGCGAGCTGCACAGAGAAGTCCCAGCTGCGCGTGCCGTCGGGGAGCTTGGTGCCCGCCGTGTCGACCGACTCGTCGGTGCCCACGCGGTAGGTGGCGCGGAGGCCCGCCTTGAGCGGCACCTCGGCGGCCGTGATGATGCCGTCCTTGTTGGGCGAGCACCCCGGCAGGGTGGGTCCGTCGCCGGGCGCGTCGGACGAAGCGTCTGCCCCGGGGCCCGCGTCGCTCGCGGACGCGTCGCCGCCGTCGGTCGGGGCGTCGGGGGCCGGTCCGCGGACGCACGTGCCGTCGGGCGCGCACTGGCCAGATGCGCAGTCTGCGCCGACCACGCACTCGCGCGCCGGATCCGAAGAGCAACCCTGGGCCGCCGCCACGAGGCACGCGCCCGCGAGGGCGACGGCGAGGGACGGACGCGCGATGGGTCGAAGAAGGTCGGGCAACATGGCGGTCTCTCTCTCGTTTCAGCGGCGGCCGAGGCCGACGGCAGGGACGACCACCAGCGTGCGCGGGGGCCGGGCTGCACCCACCGCCGCCCGCACGCCGACAGCCTGAGCTGTTGCACCGTGGGGGACCGGGGGCAAGCCCTCGGCCTCGTGCTCCCCTCGCCCCGAGCGTGCCGTCACCGTCGTCATCCCCGGGCTCCTTGTTGCACCGCACAACGCGGCGACACCGAGATAGCTCCGGGGAGGGGGTCGGTCAAGTTGAATGTTGCGCCGCAACATCGGCTAGGATCGGGCCCGATGCAGATCGTCAAGAAGTACTCGAACCGCCGCCTGTACGACACGGTCGACAGCCGGTACATCACGCTCGAAGACCTGGCCGATCGCATCCGCGCGGGCGCCGACGTCATGGTGCAGGACGCGCAGGACGGCAGCGACATCACGCAGGTGACGCTGACCCAGATCATCCTCGAGGCGCGGGGCGGGGCGCGCCTGTTGCCCGTGCCGCTGCTCGTGCAGCTCATCCGGCTGGGCGACGACGCGCTGGCCGAGTTCTTCGGCCGGTACGTGTCGTGGGCGCTCTCGGTGTACGTGCAGGCCCGGCAGATCATGCCGCCGCTCGGCCCCATCGCGAGCGCGCCGTTCGCGGCCACGAACGCCTTCGCGCGGATGGTCAACCCGATCTGGGGCGCCTACGGGGGCGGGCCGCCCGCGCCTCAGGCCGACCTGCCTCCCCCCGCGCCGGCCGCCGCAGGCGCGACGCCCACGCCGCCGCCTGCTCGCGAGGAGCGAGGCGCGGCCGCGGACCCCGAGATCGCCGCGCTGCGCCGCGAGCTCGACGAGCTCAAGAGGCTGGCCCGGGGCGGTGACGGCAAGCCCGCCCCGCGGGCCCGCGCCAAGGCCCCCAAGAAGAAGGCCGCCGCGAAGAAGAAGAAGTGAAACGCCGCCTGGCCCGGCCACGCCGCGGACTTTTTTGTTGCACCGCAACACAGGCCGTTGACAGAGGGGGGGCGTGGGCTTAGTTTCGGCCCTGTCATTGTGCACCGCAACATAGACCGCGGCGCCGAACAGGAGAGACAACCATGAGCGACAAGACCACCCCCTCGCCCTTCGCCCCCTTCGCCCCGATGCTCGACTTCTGGGCCGACGCGATGCGCGGTCAGATGGCCCGCACCTCGACGATCTCGGACGAGATCACCAAGATGGAGCGCACCGGCCTCGAGCACCTCGACACCTGGATGCAGGAGAGCGCGCGCATCACCAAGGCGCAGCTCGCGTACGCCGTCGAGCTCGGCGCGTCGATGCGCAAGCTCGGCGTCGAGGCCATGACGCACGCCACGTCGGCGAAGGGCTGAGCGTGACGCAGAGCGCTCCCGAGCGCCTCCCGTGGATCGCGGACCTGCCCGGCGCGCCGCGCGTGGCCCCCACGCCGCGCGACGTGGTCCACACCGACGGAAAGGCGAAGCTCTACAGGTTCCGCGATCCCGCCGAGCAGGAGGGTCGCGAGAAGACGCACGCGCCCGTGTTGGTCGTCCCGTCGATGATCAACCGCTGGTACGTGGTCGACCTCCGGGAAGGCGCGAGCCTCATGGCCGCGCTCTCGCACGACAGACCTTGGGAGACCTTCTGCCTCGACTGGGGCATCCCCGAGGACGAAGACCGCTACGTCGAGTGGGACGAGATCGTGAAGAAGCTCGCGCGCGCGATCGCCGCCGTGCGTCGCATCACGGGCGCGCCCAAGGTCTCGCTCGTGGGCTACTGCATGGGCGCGACGCTCACGGCCATCCAAGCGGCGCTCGAGCCCCACGTCGTCGCGGCGCTCGTCGACCTGCTCGGGCCGATCGACTTCGAGCACTCGGGCCGTCTCGGCACGATGGTCGACAAGCGATGGTTCGACGCCGAGGCCGTGGCCGCGGCGGGCAACGTGTCGGCGACGCAGATGCAGAGCGGGTTCCTGGCGCTCGCGCCGACCACCTCGGTGTCCAAGTGGGTGGGCTTCGCAGACCGCGGCCACGAGCCGAGATCGCGCGAGGCGTTCTTGGCGCTCGAGACGTGGGCGAGCGACAACATCCCCTTCCCGGCCGCCGCCTACCGTCGCTACATCGGCGAGCTGTACCAGCAGAACCAGCTCGCGCGCGGTGAGCACCACGTGGCGGGCAAGCGCGTCGACCTGAAGCGCATCACCTGCCCCGTCCTCGCCGTCGTGGCCGAGCGCGACGCCATCTGTCCGCCCAAGGCCGCCACCGCGCTGCTCGACTTGTGCGGCGCACAAGTCAAGGACGTGCTCTCGGTCCCCGGCGGACACGTCGGCGCCGTGGTCGGGAGCCGCGCGCAGAAGGACCTCTACCCGCGGATGGCGGCGTGGCTCACAGAGCACACGCGCCGCGACCCGCCGCCGGCCAGCCGGCTCTGAGCTGGAGCCGCCCGAGACCGACCGCAACGCGCCGGCTCCGGGCCCGTATTTCGTAGGAGAATCACATGAAGCTTTCGGGATTGCGCGTCATCGTCACGGGCGCAGCGTCGGGCATGGGTGCGCACTTCGCGCGGCGTCTCGCCGACGCGGGAGCCAAGGTCGCCGCCGGCGACGTCAACGAGGGCATGCTCGCCGAGCTGCCCGACACCATCTTCCGTCGCCGCCTCGACGTCTCGAACGAGGCCGACTGCAAGTCGTTCGTGTCGTGGGCCGCGGAGACGCTCGGCGGCCTCGACGCCGTCGTCAACAACGCCGGCATCTTGCGCGACGGCCTGCTGGTCAAGAAGGACCGCGAGACCGGCGCCATCAAGACGCTCGGGCTCGACGACTGGAACGCGGTGGTCGCGGTCAACCTCACGGGCGCGACGCTGATGGCGCGCGAGGTGGCGGCCGAGATCGCGCGCGAAGGCGGTCACACGCCCGGCGAGACGCGCGGCGTCATCGTGAACATCTCGTCGATCTCGCGTCACGGCAACCGCGGGCAGTCCAACTACGTGGCGGCCAAGGCGGCCCTCGCGGCGAACGCGGTCACGTGGGCGCGCGAGCTCGCGCCGTTCGGCATCCGCGCGTGCGCCATCGCCCCCGGCATGGTCGAGACGCCGATGACGAAGGGCATGCCGCAGAAGGCCCGCGACGCGATCGTCGGCCAGATCCCGGTCGCGCGCATCGGCGTGCCCGAAGACATCTGGCAGGCCGTGCGCTTCGCGCTGGAGTGCGACTACTTCAACGCGCGCACGGTCGACGTCGACGGCGGCCACTCGTTCTGAGCGGTGCGGACCGCGGCGGAGCGCCGAAGCGCGCGCTCCGTCGCGGCTGCCCCGCGCAGCGGCACACGTTCTCGCGCGCGTGGCGCAGGAATTGCGCGGCCGCTCGTGAGGTGACGATTGGGGCGCGCGCGGCGACGTTGCGCCGTAGACTCGGGTCATGCGCGCCGCGCTCGTGCTCTGGGGGGCGCTCTCGGTCGGCCTGTGGTGCTCTGTCGCTCGGTCCGCGCCGCCGAGCGCCGGCCCCTCTCCGTCGAACCTCCCGCCCGAGGTCGGAGGCACGTCCGCGGAGGCCGACGCGCTCTTCCTCGAGGGCCGCGCGCTCTTGCAGCAGGGCAAGCACGCCGAGGCCTGCGCGAAGCTGACGCGGAGCAACCGGATCGCGCCGGCCGTGGGCACGCTCATCAACCTGGGCTTCTGCAGCGAGCAGCTGGGGCGCATGTTGAGCGCGATGGAGGCCTACAGCGAGGCCGAGATCCTCGCGCGCCGGGCCGGCGACACCAAGCGCGCGACCTTCGCGCTCGAGCGCATCGCGGACGTGAGCCCGCGCATGATGAAGCTCAAGATCCGCGTGAGCGAGCCCGACACGCCGGGGCTCGTGGTGCAGCGCAACAAGGTCGCGGTGCCCCGCACCGATTTCGGCGTGCCCGTCCCGATCGATCCCGACGAGATCGTGCTGACGGCCACCGCCCCGGGCCGCGCGCCGTGGTCGCTCGACCTACACGCGCGCGGAGAGGGAGCGACGCTCGACGTGCTCGTCCCGCCGCTCGACGCGGTGGAGCGGCGGCCGCGGGACGCCGAGGGCGTACGCATCACGACCAAGCGCGCGGGCGCGATCGCGCTCGGCGCCGTCGGGCTCACCGCCGTCGCGTCGGCCGTCGTCCTCGGGCTGACGGCCAAGTCGCGCTACGACGACTCGCTCGCCTTCTGTGATCCGTCTGGGTGCGACGCGCGCGCGGTCGACGCGCAGCGGAGCGCGGCGGCGCAAGGCAACGTGGCGACGCTCGTGGGCGCACTGGGCCTCGCGGCGCTCGGAGGCGGCGTGTACTTCTGGCTCACCGGCGCTCCGGCCACCTCGAGCGCGCCCGCGGGCGCCCAGGTGACCGTCGGGGCGAGGTGGTTCTGATGCGGCGGCGCATCCTCTCGGCCGCCTTGGTCGTGGGCTCCCTCGGCGCGGCGTGCAACCTCTTGCTCGGGATCGAGGAGCAGCCCGCGCGCCCCGACGCTCCGGACGCGGCGCCTGCGCCCGAGGCCGCGACCGAGAGCAGCACGGCCGGCGGCGCGCCGAGCACGTGCAAGGCAGACGCCGACTGCGTGCACCCGGGCGGCTGTCACGTGGGCACGTGCGATCTCGACGTGGGCGCGTGCGTGTACCGCCTCTGCCCCACGGCGGCGGACGCGTGCCTCGTGGGGCGCTGCAACACCGCGATGTCGCGGTGCGAAGGCGGCGCCCGTCACGGCTTTCGCGCGGGTGGCTACGCGCTCCCCGGCGTGACGCTCGGGTGCGCGTCGGCGCAGTCGTGCGTCGCGGCCATCCACCCGTTCTTGTTCGTGGGGACGGCGCAGGACGTCCGCGCGTACCGCGTCGATGATCCGGGCGCGTCAGCGCCGGCCGAGGTCGCGCTCGAGGGCGTCGCGTTCCGGCCCGCGCAGGTCGTCGCGAGCGGTCGACGCCTCTGGGTCGTCGGCGAGACGACCGGCGGGGCGGCGCCGCACCAGCTCACGATCAGCTCGGTCGATGTGCCGTCGGACCCGACGACCACGGCCCTCGTGGGGCGTCCGACCACGTTCCTCTCCGAGTACCCGAGCGTCGGCGCAACGCCGGCCCCCGACGGCGACTTGTACCTCGTCCACAACGACGTCGCGCGCGGTCTCCCGACGGCGCGCCTCCGCGGCAGCCTCGGCGGGCGCGGGCAGCTCGGTGTGTTGCCCGAGGGCGGCGCAGAGGCGCCGTCGCACCCCATGTTCCCGGTGGGCACCGTGCCCGACGCGGGAGGGATGCTGGTCGTCGGGTCGAGCGGCGCGCGGTTGATGGCGTTTCGGCTGCCCGGGACGTTCAACCCGATCTCCGATCCGGCCTCGGCGCTCGTCCACCTCGACCCGGACGAGGTGCTGCAACCCCCCACCGGTAGCGCCGTCTTCCCGCGCTTCTCGGTGGGCGAGCGGGGCGTGCTGCTCGCCTCGTTTCCGCGCCGCGGCGTTCCCCCCGAGTGCAACTGCGTCACCACGCAGCGCGTGCAGTGGATCTTGCACAGCCGCGAGACGACGACGATCGACGCCAATCAGATCGTCGACACCGAGCGGTACACCAACCCGATGACCGGCGCGTGCAACGTGTGCGCGGCCGGGTTCTTCGACGCGCCCTCGCTCACCGCGGCGCTCGACGGTACACGCGCGCTCGTGGCGGCCCCCGCCTCGGACCCCGCCGCCAACCGCGTCACGACGGCCGTGCGCCTCGTGACGCGCGAGCCGCTCGCGGCGCCCCCGACGCGACGCTTCGCGACGAGCGCCGACGAGACGCCGCGCGGCGACTTCGCCACGGAGAAGATCGCGCTCACCGCGAGCGCCGGCGTCGGGTTCTTGGTCCGCGCGCTGGGCAACGGCAGCGAGACGCGCGTCGACGTCGTCGATCCGAGCTGCGACGCGCCCCCCTGACACGACCGCGCCCCGACGGGCGGGGCGCAGATCGACGCGAGGTGGGGTGACCGACGGGGCTTGAACCCGCGACAGCCGGAGCCACAATCCGGCGCTCTACCAACTGAGCTACGGCCACCATCCGGCCCCGGGGGGCCGAAATCGGTGACACCATACCTTCGCGCCGGCCAGTTGCAAGCGGGGAAATGCTGCTCCGGGCGGCTGTCCGCCCCTTGCGTGGCGCCGTCTCGACGGCCGAGGACGACGATCC
>JAGQJA010000094.1:13726-19005 GCA_020430845.1 Myxococcales bacterium | reverse complement strand
TCGCGCGGACGCAAGTGCCTCGCGCTCCAAGTGGGCGACGGGCTCTTCTTGCCCGTGCCGGCCGATCGCGCGAAGGCGATCCTGCGCGTGCTCGCCGAGCTCTACGAAGGCCACGGATCCATTCAAGAAAACGCGATTCGTTTCCCCGACGTCCGGGCGGGCGCGCTCGCGGATCTCGAGCTCGCGTTCGACAGCGGCGAGGTCGCCCTCGAGGTTCACGGCGAGCGAACGGCCATCGATCGCGCGACGCGGCTCGCGGCGCGACCCCGCGATCTCGAGCGGCCGCCCGCGCACCTGCGCGCCGAGCTGCGCCCCTACCAGCGCGAGGGCGTCGCGTGGCTCCAACACCTGCGCGCCGAGGACGTCGGCGGCATCCTCGCCGACGACATGGGGCTCGGAAAGACGCTCCAGACGATCGCGCACCTCGCGCTCGAGAAGGAGCACGGCCGGCTCGGGCGCCCCGCCCTCATCGTCGCGCCCACGAGCCTCGTGTCCAACTGGGTGCGCGAGATCGCCAAGTTCGCGCCGCACCTCCAGGTCTGCGTGCTCTACGGGCCCGACCGCGAGAAACGTTGGAAGGAGCTCGACGGCGCCGACGTCGCGATCACGAGCTACTCGATCCTGTCTCGCGACGAGGAGCACTTCGAGAAGACGAGCTTCGCGGCGGCGATCCTCGACGAGGCGCAGACGATCAAGAACCAGTCGAGCCGCGTGCACGCGGCGGCGCGCAAGATCGACGCCGAGCACCGGCTGTGTCTCACCGGCACGCCCGTCGAGAACCACCTGGGCGAGCTCTGGGCGCTCATCGACTTCTTGAACCCGGGACTGCTGGGCGACGAGCTGCACTTCGGGCGCTTCTACCGCGTGCCCATCGAGAAGCTCGGCGACGAAGAGCGTCTCGCGGCGCTCCGCGCGGTCCTCGCGCCGTACATCCTGCGCCGCCTCAAGCGCGATGTGGCCAAGGAGCTCCCGCCCAAGACCGAGGTGCAGCGTCCGGTCGAGCTGCGGGGCAAGCAGCGTGAGCTCTACGAGAGCATCCGCGTGGCCGCGCACGCCGAGGTCCGCAAGCTCATCAAGAAGAAGGGCCTCGCCGCTTCGACCGTGCCCATCCTGGGCGCGCTGACCAAGCTGCGGCAGCTCTGCTGCGACCCGCGCCTCCTGCGCATGGACGCCGCGAGCGCGGTGGGCGAGTCGGCCAAGACCGAGATGTTCTTCGATCTGCTCACGCGGCAGCTCGAGGGCGGCCACCGCGTGCTCGTGTTCTCGCAGTTCACGAGCATGCTCGCCCTCTTGGCGCGAGGGCTCGTCGAGCGGCGCGTGCCGTACTCGGTGCTGACGGGCAGCACGATCGACCGCGGCGCGGCCGTCGAGAAGTTCGAGAGCGGCAAGGCGAGCGTCTTCCTCATCAGCCTCAAGGCGGGCGGCACGGGCCTCACGCTCACGAGCGCCGACGTCGTCATCCACTACGACCCGTGGTGGAACCCGGCGGTGCAGGCGCAGGCGACCGACCGCGCGTATCGCATCGGCCAGAAGAAGCCCGTGCTCGCCTACAACCTGTTCGTCGCCGGCAGCGTCGAGGAGCGCATCCTCGCCCTCCAGAAGAAGAAGAGCCACGTCGCCGACGCCATCTTGGGCAACGGCGCGAGCACGGCGCTCACCGAAGACGATCTCGACGTGCTCTTCGCGCCGCTCGGCGCCTGAGCACACCCACGCGCCGGTCGCGGGCGGCCGTCGCGGCGCGCGCCTTTACCGGGCGCGCCCCTGTGCGCGACAATGCCGGGGCATGCGCGTCGCACTCCTCTACCCGCCGCCGTGGAAGATCCCGACGGACGGCGCGGCGCCCGACCCGATCGACGGCCCGCCCGAGGGCTACCGGCCGGGCGATCTCGACGCCGACTTCTACCAGACGCCGTACGGCCTGTTCGCGCTCGGCGCGGCGGCCCTCGACGCGGGGCACCAGGTCAAGGTGCTCAACCTCTCGTCGTACGCGTGGGACAGGGTCGACGAGATCCTGCGCACGCTCGACGCCGACGTCTGGGGCATCTCGTGCTGGACGGCGAACCGCCGCGGCGTGCGCCTCGCCGCCCGCGCCATCAAGGCCCACCACCCGGGAGCGCACGTGGTCATCGGCGGACCGCACGTCACGCCGCTCGCCGAGCACCTCGTCGCCAAGTGGCCCGAGGTCGACGTCGCGTGCGTGGGCGAGTCCGACGTCACGTTCCTCGAGCTCATCGACCGCGTTCAGAAGGGCGAGCCGCTGCGAGGCGTGGCGGGGAGCGTCTACCGCGACGAGGACGGTGATGTGGCGCGGGGGCCAGAGCGGAGCAACGTCAAGGAGCTCGACGCGCTCCCGTCGCCGCAGCGTTTCTTCGACACCCACATCATGATGACGTCGCGCGGCTGCCCGTGGGCGTGCACGTTCTGCGGCGCCGAGAGCTCGTGGGGGCGGGGCTTTCGCGCCAACAGCGTCGACTACGTGCTCGACGCGATGGAGCGCGTGCTCGCGCGGCTCCCCGTGAAGATGCTCCAGATCAAGGACGACACCTTCACCACACACAAGAAGCGCGTCGTCGAGCTCTGTCGGCGCATCCGCGAACGAAAGCTCTCGTTCTTCTGGAGCTGCGACACGCGCGTCGACCTGCTCACCGACGAGCTGCTCCGCGAGATGCGGCTCGCCGGATGTCAGCGGCTGAGCCTCGGCGTCGAGACGGGCTCGCAGAAGATCCTCGACGCGATCGACAAGAAGATCACGCCCGACGAGATCCTCGCGTCGACCGAGCTCGCCAAGCGCTACGGCATCAAGGTCCGCTACTACATGATGCTCGGCAACCGGGGCGAGACGCGCGAGACGTTCGAAGAGACGCTGCGGTTCCTCGAGCGCGCCCGCCCGCACGAGTACGTGTTCTCGTGTCTGAGCATCTACCCCGGCACGCGCGACTACGACGACGCCGTCGCGGCCGGCTGGCTCGCGCCCGACGCCTTCTTCGAGGGCGACTTCCAGGAGCTCAAGACGCCGTTCGACGCCGACGAGGCGCTGACGAGCTGGCTCAACGAGTGGTTCGTCGCGCACACGGGCCTCCAGACGATGCACAAGCCGTCGTCGCAGGAGTACCGCGCGGTGCTCGAGCGGCTCGGCGATCACCACGCGGCGCACATGGACCTCGGCTCGGCGCTCTACGCCGAGGGCGAGCTCGACGAGGCCGAGAAGCACGTCCGCCGCGCCATGGAGCTTGGCTACCCGCTGCCGGGCCTCGCCGAGAACCACCTCGCCTGCATCGCGAAGGCGCGCGGCGACATCGACGGGATGATGGACCACTTCAGCGAGGCGGCGCGCATCGACCCGCAGCACTGGGTGCTCATCAAGAACGTCAACGCGGCGCGCGCGTGGTTCAAACAAGGAGGTCCGGGCCGGGGCCTACCCCTCGAGCTCGAGGTGCGTCAGGACTTCCAGCTGCTCGAGCGCACCGTGCAGCCCACGCTGCCGGGGCCGCTGCCCGAGGGCTTCGACAAGTGGGACGACGCCCCGCACCCCGAGGCCTCGCTCGAGCACGCGAAGCTCCCCGAGGTCGAGGGCAGCACCAAGGGCCTCGCCGACCGCAAGCGCCTACGCGTCATCGACGGCTGACGCCGCGCGCCGTCACCAGCCGGTCGCGTTCTTGATCACCGTGACGAGCTCCGCGGCCTTGGCCGTGTGGTGCGCGTCGTTCGCGTGGTAGTAGCAGCCGGTCTCGTCCTGCGGGTACGCCGCCTGCGCGAAGAGGTGGAAGAAGATCTTCGCGTCGCCGCCCGCCTTGCGCGTCGTGACCACGCCGCCCGCGCCGTTCAAGATGTTCGTGAGCGACGTGCGCGGGGTGTAGCCGGCCGGCGCCCCGTCGTCTTTGATCTGCGACCACACCGTGCAGAAGATGTACGCGTTGGGGTAGGCCGTGCGCACCTTGCCGACGAGCGCGTCGTACTTCGCCTTGACGTTGGCCTCGCTCGGCGCGGCGTCGCCGTTCACTTGCGTGTAGTCTGCACCTCCAAGCGCGATGACGACGGCGTCGGGCGTGTATCCCGCAAAGCTCCACACGCTCGTGCCGTCCTCGGGCAACGTGCGCCCGTAGAGCAGCTCGAAGAGCTGGTTGTCGCCGCGGTCTTCGTTGCGGAAGACGCCCTTGCCCGAGTACGCCATGAGGTGCAGGTCGGCGCCGAGCGTGCTCGCGACCTTGAAGGCCATGCCTTGGCGCACGTTGTGGAACTGAGGCGGCGCGTCATTCATGCACGTGTTGTTGACGTTGCCCTCGACGCCGAAGCCGTCGATGGTGCTGTCGCCGAGCACCTCGATGCGTCGCGCCGGCGCCGCGGGCGGAGGCAAGAGGCCCGCGCCGCCCTGGAACGTGAAGCCCTCGAACCGGACCGTGCCGAGGTTCGCCTCGGTGCGCTTCTCGATCTCGACGACGTGCGTGCCGGCGGCGAGCCCCGCGGCCACCGCGTAGTCCTGGCTCACGCCGGTGACGGTGATGGGCGCGCCGACCGCGCCGTCGACGATCACGTTGAAGTAGCTCGGCCCTCCCGAGAAGCCGTCGACCTGCGTGAGCTTGACGGTGGCGTCGGTGCCGTCGAAGCGCGCGATGACGCGCGAGCCCGGCCACGCCATGCGCGGGCCGGTCGCGTCGCGCGTGTCGAACCTGCCGACGAAGCGCACGGCGGGCGGGCCCGCGTCGGCGCCCGCGTCCAAGGTCGCGTCGGCGCCTGCGTCGCTCGCGGCGTCGGTGTCCCCGCCGTCGCTCGCGCTCCCGTCCGATCCGCCGCCGCCGTCGGTCCCCGGCACGGAGCCGTCCGTCCCCGGGGGCGGCGTGGTGCCGTCGGGCGTCGAGGCGTCGTCGCCCGGCGTCGGCGTCGATCCGCCGCCGTCGGAGCTGCTGCACCCTGCGAACCCGACGATGAGGAGGGAGAGCGTCGCGGTCGCCAAGAAGGGAAGAGGACGGATCATCGCCTCAGGGTAGCGCGATGTCGATGGACGTCTACCCTCGCCGGCGCGTCAGGGCGGCGCGCCGACGCCCTTGACCCTGAGCTTGGGCTGATTGCACAGCGGCCACGGCGGGCTCGGGTTCTTGAGCAGCACCTCGACCTCGGCCTCGAAGTTCCCCTCCTCGGTCGGCAGGAACGTGACGTCGATGGCGTCGCTGTCGAAGAACGGGATGGGGATCAGCGTGACGTCGTCGGGCTCGACGGTGAAGCCGCCGCCGGCGATCTGGGTGATCGTGTAGCGCGGCGCCGCAGACTCGTTGCCGACGTTC
>JAGQJA010000094.1:0-13721 GCA_020430845.1 Myxococcales bacterium | reverse complement strand
TGACCTCGGCCGGATCGCCCACCTTGCGGTTGAACGTGTCGATCAGCGTCGGCTTCACGTCGTAGATGACGCCGCGGATGTCGGTCTTGAGCCGCACCGTGCGGTTGCCGGCCCCCGCCGGCCCGGTCAGCGCGATCGTCGCGTCTTCGGAGAGGTTCTGTAGTGGGGGCGCGAACGACTTGGGCTTGAACGCGATGGTGGCCGACTTGGGCCCCCCAACCGCGGCGGGCACGGACCCCGTGAGCACGCCGCCCTCGACCTCGAAGCGGGAGTTGTTCGGGAGCGTCACGGTCCAGGTCGCCGCCGTCGCCGCGTCGTAGTTGACGATGGTCACCGGCTTCGTCTCGGGCGTCGTGTTGCACCCTCGCTTGCCCCAATCGAGCGTGGCGGGGCTCACGGTGACGTCGGTGGTGATGCGCTCGCCCTCGAGCTTGAGCTTGGCGGCGCTCGCGCACTGGGCGTCCTTGGTGACGAGCTCGACCTCGCGCGTGGCCTTGGCGGTCGCGCTCGCCGATGCGATGAGCTTGGCGGCGAGCTTGACCGAGCCGCCGGGGCCGATCTCGGCCGTCTTGGGCGCGATGTCGAAGCCGTCGGTGCCCGGGGCCAGCGTAACGACGTTGGTGACCGACGCGTGCTCGTTGCCCACGTTCGCGACGTCGACGTCGATCGACGCGCCGACCTGGTAGCGCACCTGACCGAAGTCGACGGCGGTGGGGGTCACGCGCAGCACTGCGCCGCGACCGTCGACCTTGATCGGCATGCGCACGGCTTCGCCGTTGAACGTGATCGCCAGCGGCACCACCGACTCGCCCGCGGTCGTCGGCGAGACGTGGACGAGGATGTTCGCGCTCGCGCTGGGGCCGAGCACGCCGCCTACGCGGGTCTTGCCGTCGGCGAGCGTGAGGTCGGTGCCGTCCGGGAGTGCGACGTCGTACGTGGCTTCGGTGGTCAGCTTGTTGGTGAGGGTGAGCGACTGGGGCTTGGTCGCGTTGCAGTGCACCTGCCCGAAGTCGATGCCCTGCGCGAGCGTCGGCTGTAGCGTGTACGCCGTGCTCTCGGCGGTGTCCTTGTCTGGCGCCGGCGCGGGGGGCGTGTCGCGGGGCGGTAGCATCGTCTCGGTCGGCGCCGGGGCCGACTCGATCCCGGCGATCACGGCGCACGCGGTCGAGCCGGCGACGAGCGCCAAGAGCGGCAGCAGACGCGCATGGCGTCGCCCCGTGCGTGTCGAGAACACCACGCCGTCAGCGTAACACCCGGACCGCTCGCGTCGAACCTCCTCGCCCCGCCGCGCGGTGCCGCAGGATTCGTGTGTCCGCGACCCGCGCGCCGTGTGCGCACATGTAGTCGCGCCTCTGACAGCATCCTCCCATTCGTACACGCGCACGCGCTCCGCGCTGGTCGACGCGAAACCCGGCGCTATGGTCGCGCGCCATGCGAGAAGCTCGACTCGCCCTTTTCTTCTTCTGCTCCGCGCTCGTCACCTTCTCTTGCTCCAGCGACCCGCCCACCGCGGGCGAGGCCACGAGCACGGAGGCGACCACCACGCCGGCCGGCGGCGACGTCGGCGCCACACCCTCGGGCCCGCAGCCCACGGCGCCGGTGGATCCGCCTGGGCCGCTCTCACCGGAGCGCGCGGTCGTGGCCAAGCTCGGCCTGCCGCCACGCCTGCTCATCGGCCTCGGCAACGATCTGCCGACGCAAGGCTTCGACTACACCAAGTGCGACATCTACGGGCTGCCGAACAAGCTCGACCTCCACTACGTGTACCTCTCGGGCCTCAAGGGGCAGGGCGGCTGGCCCGACGACAACCCCGGCGGCACGTACGTCAACCTCCACGCCGACGCCGCGGCAGCCAAGGGCATCGTCCCCATGTTCACGCTCTACCAGGCGGCGGCGTGGGGCGAAGAGGACTGGCAGGCGCTGCAGAACCGGGACTTCATGGTCCCCTACTGGCAGGGCGCCAAGCTCCTCTTCGAGCGCCTGGCCGCGTTCGGCAAGCCGGCCGTCGTGCACTTCGAGCCCGACCTCTGGGGCTTCGCCCAACAGCACAGCACCGGGGACGACCCGCGCACGGTCAAGGTCAAGGTCGGCAGCGTGCTTCCCGAGTGCAGCGGCCTCGCCGAGGACATCGCCGGCATGGGCAAGTGCCTCGTGCGCCTCGCGCGCACCATCGCGCCCAAGGTCGTGGTCGGCTTCCAGGCGTCGACCTTCGGCGCGCCCAACGCGCAGCGCGTCGCCCAGTTTCTCACCAAGGTGGGCGCCGACGAGGCCGACATCACAGTCGTCGAGACGCTCGATCGCGACGCCGGATGCTTCGAGGCGCGCACAGACCCGGAGTGTCAGCGCCAAGACGGCACGTACTACTGGGACGAGACCAACACCAAGAGCCCGTCGTTCAAGGATCACCTCGCGTGGGCCAAGACCATCCGCGCCGGCGTCGGCAAGCCACTGCTCTGGTGGCAGACGCCGCTCGGTGTGCCCAAGGGATCGCCCGGCGGCAGCTCGGGGCGCTACCGCGACAACCGTGTAAAGTACATGTTTGCGCACCCCGACGAGTTCGTCGCGGCGGGGGGCATCGGCATCGCGTTCGGCGTCGGCGCGCCCAACCAGACGACTGTCCGCACCGACGGCGGACAGTTCAAGAACGCCATCGCCGGCTACTTCGCCGCGCCGGTCGCGCTCCCCTGACGCCGAGACCGGTCGCGCTCAGCGCTGCAAGATGCGCTCGACCTCTTGGAAGATCTTCTTGCGCCACATCGCGAGCGGAGACTCGCCGCTCATGAGCTTGGCCGTCTCGGCGAGCACCTGCTCGAGCGGCGTGAGCACCACGTAGGGGTCGTAGGGCGTGGGCGGGCCGGGCACGCCGGGGCCGACCCAGCCGGCCATGACGTCGGTGCGCCCGTCGGCGAGCGCGCGCAGGGCCGCGTTGCCGAGGCGCGCCCCGAGCAGGCGGTCGAACGCCGTGGGCGTGCCGCCTCGGACCACGTGACCGAGCACGGTCACGCGGGTGTCGGTGCCGGGCAGCTCCTGCTTGATGCGCGTGTCGACGAGCTCCTTCAGGCGGGCGCTGTCGATGTGCACGCCCTCGGCCTTGATGACAAGGACGCGCTTCTTGGTGGTGTCACCGACCTCTGTGGGCGCCGAGTAGGCGCGGCGCATCGTCGAGACGACGTGCTCGACGATCTCGTCGTCGGTCTTGCCCACCTCACGCACGAGCACGGCGTCGGCGCCGGCCGCGATGCCCGCGGTCATCGCGAGGTAGCCGCACTCGCGGCCCATGACCTCCACGATGAACGTGCGGTGGTGCGCGGCCGCGGTGTCGAAGATGCGGTCGCACGCCTCGACGATCGTGTTCATCGCCGTGTCGACGCCGATCGACATCGACGTGCACGCGAGGTCGTTGTCGATGGACGCGGGGATGCCGGCGACGAGCAGCGGGCCGCCCTTGGTCTCGGCGTCGCAGAGGGTGTGCGCGCCGGTGAGCGAGCCGTTGCCGCCGATCACGACGAGCCCGCGGATGCCCTCGCGCGCGATCGTCTCGCGGGCCTTCTTCTGGCCGTCGGGTGTGGCGAACTCCTTGCTGCGGGCGGTGCCCAAGAACGTGCCCCCGCGCCGCGAGGCCTCGTCGAGCTTGCGGATACTGAGCGGCACCACGCGGCCCGCGATGAGGCCCGCGTAGCCGTCCTCGATGCCGACCATGTCGAGCTCGAGCTCTGCCCCCACGCGAGCGACGGCGCGGAGCGCCGCGTTCATCCCCGGCGCGTCACCGCCGCTCGTCAGCACCGCGACCTTGTCACCCTTCGAGAGCGCCATGGCGCGATGATAGTCCGCTTTCGCGCCGGGCGAGCGCGATCTCGGCGGCGCGTCGCGTGCGCGGGTCAGGGCTGGCCGGCGACCTGTGCGTCGCGGCCGAGCGCGTGCTCGAGGCGGATCCGCGCGATGCGCGCGTCGACCTTGGCGTTGAGGTGCTCGAAGCGCGTCTGCGCGAGGACGGTCTCGGCGTCGGTCAGGGTCGTGGCCGTGCCGCGTCCCGCGTTGAACAGCTCGCGCGCGACGCGGTAGCCCTCGGTGGCGCTCTCGAGCTGGCGCAGCGTGCTCGCGATGGCGGCGTCGGCCTCGCGGATGGCCTGGTAGGCTTGCGTCGCCTCGAGCTCGATGCCGTCTCGCACGGCGCCGCGCTGGGCTTCGAGCGCTGCCGCGCGCGCGTCGGAGTCGCCCGCCGCGGGACCGGCCGCGACGAAATCGTTGGGCGACCACGTCACCTGCGCGCCCACGGCCCACGTGGGAAACCACTCGTTGCGCTGCGGAAAGCGGCGCTGGTTGGGGTTCGCGTAGGTGAGATCGCCGAAGGCGCTGAGCTGCGGGTACTTGCCGGCGTTGGCGACCGAGGCGAGCTTGCGCGCGGCGGCGGCGTTCTTGTCGATGCTCTTGATCTCGGGCCTGGACCGGTGGGCCTCGTCGATGATGGCGCGGACGTTCGTGGGCGCAGGCGGCACCGGGCCGTCGAGGCCCTCGCCCGGCTCGAGTCGCTCCGCGTCCGTGGCGTGGATCGCGATGCGGACCTGCCGCGCCGTGAGGGCCACGCCGTTCTTGGCGCGCTCGACGGCGAGCTCCGCGGCCGCGACGCCGGTCTGGGCGCGCAGCACGTCGGCCTTGGACGCGTTGCCGACGGCGAACTGGTTCTCGGCGTCCTTGAGGTGTGCGCGCGCCACGGCGAGCGACTGCTCGGTGACGGCGTACGCGCCGCGCGCGCGGAGCCACGTGTAATATGCAATCTTCCCCTCGGCGTGGGACTTGGCGCGCGCCGCCACCACGTCCCATCGCGCCGCGTCCTCGGCGTGCGTCGCCGCGGTGTAGCCCTGGCTGATGCGCAAGAAGTAGTCGCTCAGCGGCACCGCGATCGTCGCCTGCAGCACGTACTGATCGAGCACCAGGGGAAAGGCGAAGTTGGGGAAGGGGAACGAGAACGTCGGGGCGGGGTTGATCGCGCCCGCAGGCGCCTGCGTGCCGACGATGTTCGCCTGCGTGCTGCTGCTCGTGTCGGACAGCGACGGCGGCGTGAACTTGCTGAGGCGCGTGTAGCGCGCGGTCGTGCCGATGCGCGGCAGGTAGTTGGTCCACGCCTGCTCGGAGCGCTGCCCGGCGCCGCGCAGGTTCTCCTCGGCCGCCTTGGCCTGGTAGCTCGTGGCCGCCGCGCGCGCGCCCACCTGGGCGGCCGTGATGCCGCCGGGCTTGGACGCCATCATCTCTTCGGGCGCGGGGATGTCGTCGTCGGGCGCCGCGGGCGCGGGCGTCGGGTTGCCCGCGGGCGGCTGAGGCTGCGTCGGCGCGGCGGGCTGGGCCTGCGTCGGCGCGGCGGGCTGGGCCTGCGTCGGCGCGGCGGGCTGGGCCTGAGCGGTCGTCATGGTGAGCGACGAGCCCGCGGTGATGCCGACGAGCCAGAGCGCGCTCGCCTTTCCGTTCCAACCCGACCCCGTGCGAGTGCTCCGCATGCGAACCACCTTTCCGCGTTTTCCGATGCCGCGCGCGTGCGAACGTTGCGCCGCGCGCCTCTCTCACTACTCGACTGTCGCGATGGATGGGGCCCTTTTTTCTGGACGCCGAGGGCCCTCGTGACGCATTGATCGTGTTCGATGGCTCGCCTCCACCGTCCGCGTGCGGTCGGGTGGCCGGGGCCGGTCGCCGCGGCTGCCGCGCTGGCCGTGTACGTCGGCTGTTCGCCGCCACCACAGCGCAAGCCGATCGAGATGCAACCGATCGGCACGGTGGACGACATCCCGCGCACGGTCGAAGACCTCGGCCCGGGCGACACCACGACGCCGAACAGCGGCACGCCGTCGGCTCGCACGTCCGAGTGCACAGTGGGCGAGAGCGACGACCTCGAGGCCACCCTCAAGGAGTGCGAGGTCCCGATGCCCAAGAAGAGCGAGCTGCCGTCGCCCATCCGCGACAAGCTCGAGCTCCGCGTCACGTCGAGCACTTCGACGATCACGGGCGGAGGTCAGGTCGACCTCACCGTCTTCATGCGCAACAAGTCCAAGGAGCCGCTGCCGCTGTTCTTCACGGGTGAGCCCGACCCCCGGTTCGAGGTCGAGGCGCTCGACGCCAAGGGCCGCCGCGTGGACATCCCCGCGGGCAAGCACCCCGCGTATCCCAAGGGCTACAGCCCCACGACGCGCGAGGCCAAGGCTTCGCGCGTGACGCTGCTCCCGGGCGCGGCCGCCAAGGTCAAGGTCCCGTGGGTCGCGTCCAAGATGCGCTGGGCCCCCGACAAGCTCAAGGAGTGGGATCGCTCGGGCTACCCCCGCGTGCCTTCGGGAGACCTTTCGCGCGGAAAGTACACGCTGCGCGTCAGCGTCCCGCTCATCGGCGTCTTCGAGAAGGGAGAGCTGAGCCCGCCGAAGACGACCGTGGAGGTCACCAAGTGAACGTCGCGGCTCGGGCGCCCTCGCTCAGAGCCGTCCGCGCGCAGAAGAGCGCCTTCGACGGTCGCTTCTGCGCCAAGAGCCCGGTGTTCTGGCCCATCGCGCGCGCGGCGCGCTCGTTCGAGGGAGCGCGTGACTGGCCGCGGGTCGAAGACTACGCGCGCGTCTTCGACGAGCCGGAGCGTGCCCCCGTGCGGTTCGTCGTCGGCGCGGCCAAGTCACGACGTTGGCGCCGCACCTCCGCGCCCTCGGTCGACACCATGTATGATGCACGTATCGTGGCGGGCGAGGTCCCCACGCGCCCGGGATCGTGGCACGACTTGGCCAACGCGCTCGTGTGGGGAACGTTCCCTCGGGCCAAGCGCGCGCTGCACGCTCGCCAGCACGCCGTCGTCCGCGCGTGGGTGCCCGAGGGCGCGTCGCGGCTGCCCAACGCCCGCACGCGCGAGCACGACGCGCTCGCGCTCATCGACGAAGGCGGCGTGCTCGAGACGGCCGCGGGGCCGGTCGTGTTCGGCCACGCGCTCTACGAGGGGCTCGCGCTGGGGGTGCGTGCCATGGTCGCGCGGGCGATCGCCCTGCCCACACCCGGTCGCGCCCCGGCCGATCTCGCTTCGCTCGACGCGTGCTTTGCCGCGTGGCTGGCCGAAGAGCCGCTCCTGCCCGAGCGCCTCCCGCGCGTGTCGCTCGCCGACGTGGCCGCCCGCACCCGCCCGGCGTGATCGCGGACGCCGAGGGCGGCGCGGTCGCGGCGAGGTGGATCGATGGACCCCCATGGACTGACGCGGAGCGTCAGCAAGCGCCGCCACTCACACGCCAAGGGTTTGATTTTACTGCGTCACGTACACTGTGGTTGTACGTCCTACATGGGAACACCCCTTGCTTGAGGGCGGGGCAGGCACGCCACCCGGTGTGTCCTTCCACCTCCCCCGTCTGGAGACTCCCATGCGTCTTTTCCGTTCTGCCACCCGCGTCGCGCTGCTCTCGCTCACCGCCCTCGCCGCCGCTTGCGCCGCGCCCACCGAGGAAGCCGCCGGAACGGAGGACGCCTTCAGCAGCAACCAGGCGACGCTGCTCGACTTCGCGTTCGACGCGGAGCTCGTGACTACCTCGTCGTGGAACGACAAGCAGACGATCCAGGACCAGCTCCTCTATACGATCGGCCACCTCAACACGAACCGCAGCGTCGGCCGCCTCGACAAGCTCGAGCTGACGAACATCACGCGCGAGAACATCGGGGGCGGCAAGATCCGCATCAAGTACAGCGCCAAGCTCCCGGTCGCGTGGGCGAGCAAGACGAACCTCCCCGAGACCTACGACCTCAAGCTCCCGCTCGACGTCAGCAGCGACGGCCTCACGGCGTTCACCGAGAAGCACAAGCACTCGTGCGTGGACCACGGCGCGCACGACGTCGACACGGGGAGCATGTGGTATTACTACCGGCCGTTCCAGCGCAACTGCGAGCTCGCCGACGAGGAGATCGTCGCGGTCACCGCGCGCGCGACAAAGGGCGTCGAGAACAGCACGGGCAAGTACCCCGAGTACCACAAGGTCTGGGAGGACGATCGCCTCGAGGTCGTCGCGGTGTGGGGCAAGTACGAGGACGGCGCCACCAGCGGCGACGCCGGCATCAACGCGTACAACAACTTCGTCCGGACCATGCGTCGCGAGCTCGGAGGCTTCCAGCTGACGACCGAGCCGGCGAACGTGACGGACTCGCCCGGCGTCGCGTCGCCCGACGTCACGTTCAACGCGACGCTCCCGGACGGCAAGACGGTCAAGGTGACGGCGCTGCTCGTCGACAACGTCCGCACCGCCGGGGCCGACTTCAACCGCCGCTACGAGGCGCTCAGCACCTCGGCCGACCTCATCACGTACAACGGGCACGCGGGCCTCGGCGCCAACGTGCGGGCGCTCGCGCGCAAGGGCAAGTTCGTCTCGGGCAAGTACCAGATGTTCTTCATGAACGGCTGCGACACCTTCGCCTACGTCGACGGCTCGCTCGCCGAGACCCGCGCGCGGCTCAACCCCGATGATCCCACGGGCACGAAGTACATGGAGATCATCACCAACGCGATGCCGTCGTTCTTCTCGTCGATGTCGAACGCGTCGACGCAGCTCATCAAGGGTCTGCTCGACCACCGCAACCCCAAGACCTACGACAAGATCTTCGAGGGCGTCGACCGCTCGCAGGTCATCGTCGTCACGGGCGAAGAGGACAACGTGTTCCAGCCCGGCATGCCCATCGGCGGCGGCGGCAACAACGGCGGCGGCGGAGCGGACTTCCAGCCCTTCGAGGAGTCGGGCTCGGTCGCGCGCAACGAGGAGAAGGCCTTCTCGTACGACGTGCCCGCCGGCGCGTACGTCATCGACCTGAGCGGCGACAACGACGCCGACCTCTACGTGCGCAAGGGCTCGGCGCCGACGACGCGCGAGTACGACTGCCGCCCGTACAAGTCGGGCTCGACCGAGCAGTGCACGGTCACGTTCGAGGAGCCGGGCAAGCTGTTCGTGAACGTGCGCGGCTGGGCGGCTCAGTCGACCTTCAAGGTCAACGGCAAGAAGCAGTAGCCAACCCCTCAGCGTCGGGGCGCGCGCAGCCGGGAGAGCCCGTGCACGGCGCGCGCCCAGTCGCGGAAGCCGCCCTCCACGGCAGTGTCGTACGCGCCGTACGTGACGAGCTGCGCTGCGATCAGGTCGAGCCGCGCGCGGAAGCCCATCGCGCCCGGTTCGACGGCGCGCGCCTCTGGGGCCGCGCCCGAGCCGCGCCGCCGGAGCGTGTACGAGAAGCTCACGCGCGGCGGTGAGGCCTCCGGGACGGCGCCGCCCCAGTGCAGCACGTTCGCGTCCCACACGAGCGCGTCGCCGGCCGCCGCGGGGAGGGCGACGGCGCTCGAGGCGCCCGAGGAGATGTCGTCGAGAGCGCCCGGGTAGGCCGGATCCCGATCGAGGCCGACCGCGTGCATCGCGCCTCCCTCGGCGGTGACGTCACCGAGCGCGATCCACACGTTGAGCACGTCGGGCGCGTCGCGGTCCGCCGATCGCGTGTACATGCCGCGGTGCGCGGGCCACCCCGAGGATCCCGGCGCCACGCGCCACGCCCACGCGTCGTCGACGAGCTCGTAGTCGCCGACGTGCGCGCTCGTCCACGCGAGCAGGGTGCGCGCAGGCTCCCAGAACGCGTCCCAGACGTACGCGAAGGGCGTCGGCAGCCCTCGGGCGGCGAGGCCGTGGATCGCGCTCGCCATCTCGGCGGCGCGCGCTCCGGCGACGACACCGGGCACGCGCGTGTACCCCGACGGCGACAGCGGCGCCGCGGGCGCAGGCGCGGGCGGCGTGAGAGCCCCGGCGAGGTGTCCGATGGTGAACGTGGGCGCCACGTCACGGAACGTCGCCTCGTCCTCGACGACGCGCGCGGCCTCGACGACGCCTCGCTCGACACGCGACACGCACCTAGGTTAGCACTCGGGCGTGACGTACGGCGTGCACGACTACGGCCGCATGATGGCGGATCGGACACGCATGCGCGCTTACTTCGACGCCATTCGCGAGGTCGTGCGCCCGGGCCACGTGGTGCTCGACCTGGGCACAGGGGCGGGCATCCACGCGCTCTACGCGTGCAAGCTCGGCGCGCGGCACGTGTACGCCGTCGAGACCAACGCGGCCATCGAGCTCGCGCGAGAGCTCGCGATCGCCAACGGGCTCGCCGACCGCATCACCTTCATCCGCGCCGCGAGCACCGACGTGACGCTCCCCGAGAAGGCCGATGTCATCGTGTCCGATCTGCGCGGCGTGCTGCCGCTCTACGGCGCGCATCTCGAGTCGCTCGCCGACGCGCGCGCGCGCCACCTCGCCCCGGGTGGCGTGCTCTTGCCGGCCGCCGATCACCTTTGCGCCTCCGTCGTCGAGGCGCCCGAGGCCTTCGATCGCCTCATGGGGCCGTGGCTCGCGGGCGAGGGGAGCCTCGGGCGCGAGCTGTCGCTCGACCTGTCGCGAGGCGCGTCGATCGTCGCCGGCGGCATCTATCCGGACGTGCCGCCGCTCGAGCCTGCGCACCAGCTGTCACCCGCGTGTCGTTGGGCCAGCGTCACGTACGGCGAGCCTCCGACGGGGCTCGTGTCGGGCGTCGCGTCGGGCGCTTTCGCCCGTGGCGGAACGGCGCACGGGTTGGCGCTCTGGTTCGACGCGGAGATCCTCGCGCGCGACGGCGAGCCCATCGGCTACTCGAACGCGCCCGGGACCGAGCTCGTCTACGGGCGCGCGTTCGCGCCGTTTCCGGAGCCCGTGCGCGTCGCGGCGGGCGGGGTCTTCAAGGCGCACCTCTTCGCGCGCCGCACCGAGGACGACTACCTCTGGGGCTGGACGACCGAGGTCACCGACGCGTCGGGCGCGACGCGCACCTTCCGGCAGTCGAGCGCGTGGCAGGTCGAGGCGTGGCCGCACCGTCAGGGAACCGCCCGCTCGGCCGCCCGCGCCGAGGCGGCGGCCGTCGCGGCGCGCCTGCTCGCGGCCGATCCCGATCCGGCGCGCGTGGTCGAGGCGCTCGCCGTCGCGGACCCGCCCCTCGAGAGAGACGACGCCCGCGCGCTCGTGCGCGCCGTCGGGCCATGGCTGTTTCGCGGCTCCGGCGATTCGACACCGTAAAATCGTTCAAATTCGGTTACTTGCGCGACCCCGGCGGGCGTGAATGCTGGCGGTTGCGGCCGCACCACAAGACTTGCTATACCTCGACGCGAAGGACGGGAGCGCATGCCTACGGATCGAAAGCGAGAAGAAGCGGAGTCGACCGCGCAGGATCAGCCGGCGAAGGCTCGCCGCGAATATTGCGCACCGCAGCTTCGCCGGCTCGGCAGCGTCCGCGATTTGACCCTGGCGCTCTCTGGGGCGCCCATGGAGGGTCTCGCCGGCGGCATGATGACCATGTGATGGTGCGCCACCGGGCGGTGGCGGTGGTCTGATGATCGGTGGTGTGTGGCATCCGGCGGGGGTAGGCGCCGCGAGGGTCGTGCTGCGCTCGCTCGGTGGCGAGCTCGCCCCCAACGACGAGGCGAGCGCGTCGGGCGAAGGCGGGGCCGTGGTGGCCGCGTGGGGGCGCGCGTCTCTCGACGCCGCCGCGCGCGCGGCCGTGGTGGGCGACGCGTCGCCGCTCGCCGGCCGGCTCGACTTCGACGCCGCGCGGGGCCTGCGGGGCACGTACGCGCTGCTCGCGGCCAGTGAGTCTGGCTTGGTCCTCGCCAAGGGCGTGCTCGGCGGGCACGCTCTGTACTACCGCCGGCTCGCAGGCGGCGTCGTCGCCGCGTGCTCGCGGGCGTCGGCCCTCGCGCGCCTCGGTCCCACGCCTCCCGACCTCGGCGCGCTCGCGCGCTTCGTCGCGTCGATCCCGGCCACCGACGATCGCACGGTGCTCGACGGCGTGAGGCGCGTGCTCACGTGCGAGACGATGGCCATCGGCCGCGTCACGCGGCGCGCCGCGCGCCACACGCCGCGCATCGATCGTTTCGACGGTGCGGGCGCCGACGAGGCCGCCGACGCGCTCTTCGCGCAGCTCGAACGCAGCGTCGCGCGCGTGTCTGCCACGTCGTCGCGCGTGGCGGTGCTCACCGGCGGCGGGGTCGATTCGAGCGCGCTGCTCGCGAGCGCGCTCACCTCGAGCGAGCGCGTCGGTAGCCGCGGGCCGCTCGCCGTCACGCTCGACTTCGACGGCCCGGGATCCGATCAGCCGCACTTCGCGACGCTCACCGCGGCGCTCGGCGTCGAGACGCTCAAGGTGCCCCCGCGACAAGCCGCGCCATGGCTCGAGCGCGCCCTCGTGCTCGACGGGCTCCCGTACGTCGGCGCCTGCTACGACGTCGGCATCCTGGTCGCGGCGATGGCGGCCGGCGCGAGCGCCGCGATGACCGGGAACTTCGGCGACGAGCTGTTCGAGGGACCCATGCGCGCCATCTCGGCGGAGGTCGGCGTGGCGCGGGCGGCGTGGCTCGCCTCCCGGCTCGAGTTGCCGTGGGACACCACGGCCGCCGGGCGCGTGCGCGATCTGGTGATCTTCCCGCGCGCCAAGCCGCTCGTCCCCTCGTGGCTCCGCACGCTGCGCGGACGCCGCGCGCACGCCAAGCTGATCCCGTGGGCGGGCCCACGCGTCGCTGCCGAGCTCGCGGCGCGCCGCGACGAGCTCGCGCGCGACACCGCGCTCCCTTCGACGCCCGAGGAGCGATACCTCGCGTTCGCGCACGACGCGCGTTGGAGCGAGGTCGCCGAGGCGCGCGCTCAGATCGAGCAAGAGACCGGCTGCGCTCGCCTCGAGCCGTTCCAGGACGACGAGCTCGTCGCCCTCGTCGCGTCGTTCTCGACGGAGCTGCTCATGCACGGCGGGCGCCATCGCGGCCTCTTGCGTCACGCCCTCCGTGGCCGCGTCCCGGACAGCGTTCGGCTGCGTCGTGACAAGGCGTGGTTCGAGGTCGCCCTCGCCGAGGCCGCCGCCGCGGGAGGCGGGCTCGCCTCGCTCGGAGATCTCTCCCGCTTCCGCCGGCTCGACGAGGCCGGCATCGTGCGCGCCGCTGCGCTCCGTGAGGACTACGATCGCCTCTGCGGCGGCTCCGCCGGCGACAAAGGGCTCGGCGCGGCCTGGTCGTTCGTGTCGCTTGCGCTCGCCGCCGAGAAGTTCCTCGCCTGCGCCGAGCGGCCCGCGGAGCCCGCCTCACCGCGCGCCGCCGAAGTGCAGGCTGCGGCGCGCGTCGACGCCGTGACGTGGACCGGCGAGGCCCGCGCCGAAGGTGCGGTGCACTTTCGCGTCGGCCGCGCGGGGGCCCGCTACGTGGCCGAGTGGCCCGGCGTGCTCACGCTGCTCGTCTCACCCTCGGGCGACGTCGAGTCGCGCCCCGCACGCGGCGCCGACCCGCGCGCGGTCGTGCGCCTGTCGCGCGGCCTGGGCGCGGCGCTCGCGCGACACGTGCGCGGCGAGCTCAGTCTGCACGCGTCCGTCGTCGCGCGAGGCGATCGCGCGCTTGCGATCGTGGGCGAGAGCGGCGCCGGCAAGTCGACGGCCGCGGCGGCGCTCTGCGCGCGGCACGGCTTCGAGCTCCTATGCGACGACATCTCCCCGCTGACGTTCACCGAGCACGCGGTCTTCGTGGAGAGCGTCGACGACGCGCACAGCCTCTCGCGTGAGGCCGCGCGCGCCCTGGGGCTCGCGACGGCGGACGAGCAGCTCGACGGCAAGGTGTACGTGCGTGGCGCTCGCCGCGTGCGCGCACGGCTCGTCGCGATCGCTTCGCTCTCGGTCGCCGACGGCGGCGAGGT
>JAGQJA010000770.1:1652-2044 GCA_020430845.1 Myxococcales bacterium | reverse complement strand
TCGGCGAACGACGGATGCTCCATCGTGACCTGCACCTCGTAGACGTCGCGCTGACCCACGCGACGCCCGACGAGCGAGACCCACTTGACCACGGCGTCTACCGGTGGTTGCCGGTGCAGCTTCGCCGTGACGATGACCGCCTGTCGCTCGCCACGGGGAATCGACTGGTCGATACGGACGACGTGCATGCGCGACTGGTCACCTCCGCGTCGCGGATCGTGCGGCGCCCGTGTGCACGACGCGCGACCACCCATCGTCGACCACGTCATGTCCCGGATCTGCACCGAGAGCTTGACCCGCCCATCGAACCGGCGAAACCGCGGGGGACGCGGCGAGCTGTCCTTTCGGGCGCGCTGGAATGCCTCCTCGACCTGGAGATAGGTGCCCGTGGG
>JAGQJA010000770.1:674-1578 GCA_020430845.1 Myxococcales bacterium | reverse complement strand
GTGCCACTCCGGCTCTCCGAGCATCTCCGCGAGCACGGCAGCGTTGGCCGCGCCCTTGACACGCGGGCCGCCGCCATCGGCACGCTCGGTCGCGCGGCGCTTGAACTCAGCACGCGGGCCGTCGCAGAGCGCTGCGAATGCCGTGCGGTGCTCCTTTGCCGCCGCGCTCACGCGCCGTTTCTCGCGGTCGATCTCGTCGAGGCGAGCCTGCGCGTCCGCCGGGACGGCACGCGTCTTCTCGCCACCGGTCTCACGCCAGTGCGTCTGACGCGAGCGCTTGATCTCGCGCACCAGCTCCGCGGCCTCATCATCGAGGCGCTCCCACTCGTCCTCGAGCTCGGCCAGTTCGGGTGCGTGTGAGCGACGAATCGCAACGAAGCGTGCGTGTCGCCGGCGCTCGATCTCGACAAGCGCGTTGTAGTAGCGACTGCACGCCCACGCGAGATCGTGCACCAGGGACGCGCTCTCGGGCGCAACCCGGCACCCGAACTTCCACACACGTGTCGGCGCAGTGCTTGTCTTACGAGCTGCCATGTCAGATCTCCATTCCTCTGCTGATGAGCCAGCGCCGCGCGACCGCGGCCGTCGCCGTGAGCGTGCCCCCGCGGCCGGAGAGCGCGATCTCGCCCGCCTTGCCCAGTTGACGCACGTAGTCGGCGCTCACCGAGGCGAGGGCCGCGAGCTCGCGCACCGGCACGGCTTGGCGCTGGTCGATGCGGATCCGGGCGTGCGCGGCGAGCAGCACGATCGCGATCGGGTCCTCGGGGTCCTCCGCCGTCGTGTCGAGGGCCCCGGCGCCGAGCTCGTCGCCCGCCCGCGTGTAGAGCGCCGAGCAGACGTCGAGCACGGCATCGCTCGCGCACCCGTGATCCTGCCAGTCCGTCGCGGCGAGCCCGCGCTGGGC
>JAGQJA010000770.1:0-591 GCA_020430845.1 Myxococcales bacterium | reverse complement strand
GCGTGGTCGAGGGCGCGCCGCGCGACGCCGTCGCCGACCTCGCGCGGGTCGAGCGTGGCGAGGCGGGGGGCTGACGATGTGCGGGCCATCAGGCGGCGTCCTCGTCGCGCACCGGCTCGATGTACTCCACCCCGTCGCGCTGGCCGGGGTTGCGCTGACTGCCGTAGCGCGTCTCGACGCGACGGCACCCGCACCGCTGGCACGTGTGCGAGAAAACAAGGGTGGTCCCGCCGACCGACCAGACGCCCGGGTTCTCGCGGCACCCGGTTTGCGTGGGCGCCCAACGATGGCGTACGCCCTTGGGGCACTCGGGCACGCGGCTATTCGTCTTGCTCATCATCTCATCCTCCCTCGCGGCAATCTCGCCGCTGATAGAGAGTATACTGACACCGCTATCTCGCTGGCGCAAGCGAGAATCGTCAGCGGGGTGTCGATTTATTCTTTCGCCCGGACGTCCAGATAATACAGCCGCTCCCACTCGGCGCGCCCGTGCCCGGTACCGCGCTGGCCGCCGATCGACGCAACGCGGATGCGGTCTCGTGGCCAGATGCCGCCCTGCGTGCACGCGTGCGCTGCAGCACCGCCGCAGCG
>JAGQJA010000769.1 GCA_020430845.1 Myxococcales bacterium | reverse complement strand
CCTTCCCGCCCGCGAGCGACTCGGGCCCGGTGTCGAGCGGCGACGGGAAGACGCGCGAGATCGACCTCGTCGTCGTCAACGAGCACCAGCTCCCTGCCGGAGAGCGCCGACCGTGGCGCGCGGCCGAGATCTGGACGCGCCGACGCGTCTACGGGCTGGACTCGACCTTCACGTGCGTCGAGATCCTCGACCGCGCCACGGGCAAGCCGGAGCGATCGCACGAGATGCTGGGCGCCCGGCTCGGCGGCGGTCGGCTCCGCGAGACGTCGGGCGTTCGCTTCAGCTATCCGCTTCCGCTGCCCGGTATGGAGGCGATGTTCACGCGCAACAAGAAGCACGGCTACACCTCCGCGGTGGAGCGCGTCGTGCTGCGAGTGCGCGTGCTGCACACCTCCGCAGACGACGCCCAACCGTCGTGGGAGGAGATCGCGAGCCGATGGTCCGATCCGCCGAAGATGCCCTGAGACGCGCGCTGGGGGTCGCGCTCGCGGCGCTCGTTGCGTGCACGGTCGCGTGCGACAAGAAGGACCCAGAGCCCTCTGGGCCTGCCGCGCCGAGCCCGCAGACCCCCGGGCCCTCTCCGCTCGTCTTGGCGCCGGGCGTGCGCATGATCAAGCCCGAAGGGGGCGACGCGGCCGACATCGTCAAGCGCCAGGTCGCCCGCGAGAAGGCCGACGGGCGCACGACGCTCGTGTACGTGGGCGCCACGTGGTGCGAGCCCTGTCAGCGCTTTCACGAGGCCGCCAAGAAGGGCGAGCTCGACGCCGAGTTCCCCAAGCTGAGCATCATCGAGTTCGACGCCGACCACGATCGCGACCGCATCGCGGCCGCCGGCTACGCCTCGGAGTACATCCCTCTGTTCGTCAAGCCGGGCCCGGACGGACGCGGCTCCAAGGCCCGCTTCTCGGGCTCGGTCAAGGGCCCGTACGCCATCCCCGACCTCACCAAGAAGCTCAAGGCGCTGCTCGCAGACGAGAGCTCGTGAACGTCACGCCGAGGCTTCGATGAGCCCGAACGCCGCGACGCCGCGCGCGCGCAGCTCGCGGCGTAGATCGTTGGCGCGCGCCCGCTCTCCGAGCACACGGCCGAGCAGCTCCGAGGCCCACTCGTCGAGCATCGCGGCGCCGCACGCGCCGTAGTCCTCGCTCTCGCCGCGCAAGATGGCGCGCCACGCGCCTGCGATCGTGACCACCGACGGCGCGACGGCGCCGCCCTCGAGCACGCCGCTGGCCTCGAGCGTCGCGCGCGCCGCGTCCGAGAGGGGCGCGTCGAGCGAGCCCTCGCCGAGCAGTCGCGGGAGCAGCTCGGCGATCTCGTGCGCGCCGTGAGCGATCGCGACGTCGGCGAGCGCGCAGACGAGCACCGAGAACGGGTCTGCGCCCGCAGGGGGCGCCTCGCTGTCGCGCGCAGCAGGCGCCTCGCCATCACTCTCGGCGGGCGCCTCGGTCCCACACGCCGCCTCCGCGAGCGCGCTCCCCTCTTCGCACACCACCTCGAACGGCTCGAGCTCCTCGACGATGAGCGGCGGCTCGCCCACGTCGCCCTCGTCTTGGGAACGCTCGTCGATGAAGCCGCCATCGAAGGCGTCGACGACCACGACGGGATGCTCGGGCTCGGGC
>JAGQJA010000093.1 GCA_020430845.1 Myxococcales bacterium | reverse complement strand
TGCACGTGGTCTACCCCGCGGCCCGCTACGTCCCGCAGCGCGTGCTCCAGCTCCGCGATCACCTCGTGCGCGGCCTGACGGCGCTGCGACGCGCGTGTGACCGCGCGACCTCCCCGGCCCCCGTCAGCCCGGGCGCCTGAGCTCTTCGGCCGCGGCGCGGGCCTCTTCGGCATCGGAGAAGTGCTCGGCCCGACCGCCGACGATCTGCTCGGTCTCGTGGCCCTTGCCGCACACGAGCACGACGTCGTCCGGGCGTGCCTCGCGGACGGCGGCGCGGATCGCCTCGCGACGATCGAGCAAGACGCGCACGTCGGCGTGTCCCTCGAGCCCCTGGGCCATCGCGCGCGCGATCTCGGCCGGGTCCTCCTCGCGCGCGTTGTCGCTCGTGAGGACGACGACGTCGGCGCGCCGCGCCGCCTCGCCCATGCGCGGGCGTTTGGCCTGATCGCGACGGCCACCTGCGCCGAAGACCTGGATGACGCGGCCGCCGCGGCCCTCTGCGTCGACGATGGCGCGCGCCGCCGCAACCGTGCGCTCGACCGCGTCGGGTGTGTGTGCGTAGTCGACCACCACGTGAGGGCTCTCGACCACCACCTCGAAGCGGCCGGGCGGGGGCTCGGCGCGCGAGATCGCCTCGGCGGCCACGTCGGCGGGCACGCCTGCCGCGACCGCACCGAGCAACGCGGCGAGCGCGTTCTCGGCGTACACCTCGCCGACGGCGCGCACGGAGATCTCGCTCGGCAACCCGTCGACGGCGCGGCAGTGCACGCGCGTGCCCGACCAGGTCACGTCGACACGCTCGGCGAGGATGTCGACGTCACCCTCGATCTCGCCGCGCGAAGGGACCGCGTATGTCCGCACCGAGACGCCCTGCGGGACGACGTCCCGGAGCAGCGAGGACGACGCGTCCGCGGCGTTCAGCACGGCCGTGCCCCCCTCGGCGAGGCCGATGAACAGCTGCGCCTTGCTCGCGAGGTAGTGCTCGGGGCTGCCGTGCGCGTCGAGGTGATCGTGCGTGAGGTTGGTGAAGACGCCGACCTTGCACGGCCACGCCCGCGCGAAGCCGCGCGCGAGGGCCTCGCTGGTGAGCTCGAGCGCGGCGTACCTGCCGCCCTTGGACGCGCACGCGTGCATCGCCTCCATGAAGCCGGCGAAGTCCTTGGAGACGTCGAGGCGCGTCTCGTCGAGGAAGAACCCCACCGTCGTCCCGCGCACGACCGGCGTCGCGACAGCCCCGAGCGCGGCGGCGACCCACCGCGTCGTCGTGGTCTTGCCGTTGGTCCCGGTGACGCCCACGCTCAGCAGCTGGGACGCCCACGGCGGCGGCTTGGGGACGCGCTCGGGCACCTGCACGCCCCGTAGGCTACCTTCGACCCTGGGTCGGTTTCACGCCGTTTCGCCTCGCGCGCCAGCGCCCGCCGGGTGCGTTCGCGACGCGCCCGCCCCGGTGGTATAGGCGCCAGACCATGACAACTGCGACTGCCCGTCCGGGATGGCTCGCGTGGGGCGCGCTCGCGGCCCTCGCCTGTGGAAGCGTCGTCTCTGGTTGCTCCACCTCGAGCACAGCGCCCACGCCGCCGACGCAGAGCAAGTTCGTCCTCGCACCCACACCCGAGGCGCAGAGCGGCCTGACGTTCTTCGACCACCCATGGCCGAGCGACGTGCGGCGCGACGCGGCGGGCGCGCCCGATTTTCGCGGCTACCCCAACCCGTTCCTGGTCCCGCTGCTCGCGCAGTACATCGACGCGACCACGGGGCTCTTCGAGGGGTTCTCGCCCGCCGCGCCGGTGTACCTCCGCTTCACGGCGCCGATCGATCCGAGCACGCTCCCGGCCGACGCTCCCGCGGCGACCGCGGCGGGCGCCACCGTGCAGCTCGTCGACGTCGACCCCGCGTCACCCGATCGCGGAAAGCGCCAGCTCGTCACGCTGCGTTATCAACGCGACGAGGGGACGTACTGGCCGAGCTCGACGCTCGCCGTCGCGCCGCTCTTCGGGCAGCCCCTCCGGCCCAAGACCCGCTACGCGGTCGTCGTCACGCGCGGCGTCCGGGGCGATCGCGACCTCCCCATCGAGCCCTCGGTCGAGCTCCAAGAGGTGCTCGGCCTGCGCCCGGCGACCCCCGCTTCGGAGAAGGTCCGCGCGGCGTTCGCCCCGGCCCTCACCGAGCTGGCCGCCGCCGGCGTGACCGCCGCAGACATCGCGCACATGACCGTCTTCACGACCGACGATCCCACGCGCGAGACGTACGCGATCGCCGATCACGTGCGCGCCAAGGTCCCGGCGCCCACCGCGTCGGCGTGGACGGCCAAGGACGACAACGCCGACTTCGACGTCTACGAAGGCACCTACGGCCCGTCGCCCAACTACCAATCGGGCACGTTGCCCTTCGCCAAGCCGGTCGACGGCGGCAAGTTCGTCTTCGAGGGTGGCGAGCCCAAGCTGCAGGGCACGTTCGACCTGCGCTTCGCCCTCGCGGTCCCCAAGGCGGCCGCGTGCCCGGTCCCGCCGGGAGGCTACCCCGTCGTGCTCTACGCCCACGGCACCGGCGGCGACTACCGGAGCTTCATCGACGATCGCACCGCGCAGGCCCTCGCCAAGGAGTGCATGGCGTCGATGGGTGTCGACCAGATCTTCCACGGCACGCGCCCGGGGTCGCCGCCCGAGTCCGACCCGCAGCGCGAAGGGACCATCCAGCTCCTCTTCTTCAACTTCGACAACCCGCTCGCCGCGCGCTGCAACACGCGCCAGTCCGCGATCGACGTCGTACAGCAGGCGCGCCTCTTCACCGAGAGCAAGGCCGTGGTCCCCGCGGCCGTCTCGCGCACGCAGGCGAACATCGCCTTCGATCCGGCCCGCGTGATGTTCTTCGGGCACTCGCAAGGCGGCCTCAACGGTCCCGTGTTCCTCGCGGCAGACGGCTCGGTGCGCGGCGGCGTGCTGAGCGGCGCCGGCGCCGTCCTCGCCATCACCCTCGTCGAGAAGACCAAGCCGCAGCCGAGCGTCGCGGGCGCGGTCAAGACGCTGCTCCAGCTCAACGATCCGGAGCGCGCCGCGGAGTTCGACGCGTTCCACCCCATCCTCGCCCTCGCGCAGAGCCTGCTCGACGTCTCCGATACCGTGCACTATGCACGCAATATCACCACCTCGCCGCGCGGCGCCGGGGCGCCGAAGAGCGTCTTCATGACGGAGGGCGTCGACTCGGACGGCACGGGCGACAACTACACGCCGCCGCACGGCATCGAGGCGCTCGCGCTCGCGATCGGCCTCCCGCGGGTGGCGCCCGGCACCAAGCCGTTCAAGGAGGCCGCGTGGGCGGGCCTGCCCGACGTGACGATCCCCGCCGAGGGGCTCTCGGGCAACCTCGCCGGCGGGCGCGCGAGCGGCGTGCTCGCGCAGTTCGCGCCCAAGGCCGGGAGCGACGGGCACTTCGTGGTGTTCAACGTGCCGGCGGCGCGCACGATGGCCGCGCGCTTCTTGCGCAACCTCGCGGACGATCCCGTCGGACGCGTGCCCGCCCCCTGACCTGTCCCCTGACGGGGATCAGACCGGGTCGCGACGCTTGAGCATGATGAGCAGCAAGATCATCATGAACAGCGTCATGCCGTTCAGCACGGCGAGCGGCAGCCAGTGGGACGCGTAGTCGACGAAGCCCCACGCGCCTTTGAGCTGATCGCTCGCCATCTGCGCGATGGCGCACTGGAAGTGGCCGCCGATGACGAAGTCGGGGGGACTGTTGAGGTCGGGCCGGTGCAGGTCGATGAGCCACGCCGGCTCGCGCTCGATGGCGAGGCGCTCGTGGGCGATCGCGCCCTCGAAGCCCCAGCGCGCCGGCATCACGTACATGAGCGGCTTGAGCATGGGGTTGGTCGTCATGGGCACCATGAGCCCGCCCAGGACGACCTGCGGGATGAGGGCGATGGGCGTGAGCGCCATCGCGGCCTCGGCGCTCACCACGATCGTCGAGAGCAACAGGCCCAGCGCCGTGGCGTTCATGGCCACGGCCACGACCACCGTGAGCTCTTGCAAGAAGGCCAGCGGGCCGCCGTGGAACCCCAGCGTGAAGAACACGATGCCGAGGAGCATCGAACACTGCACGATGCAGACGAGGCAGAGGATGATGTACTTGGAGATGACGTAGTTGAAGAGCCCGAGGTTGACCATGCGCTCGCGCAGGTAGATCGCGCGCTCGGTGACGATCTCGCGGGCTGCGTTCGACGTGCCGAACCACACGGCGCTGACGATGACGAAGAACATCGCCGCCGTGTGGTCGTTCGTGGGGAGCATGCGCGCGAGCAGGTCGTTCGACCCTCCGCTGTCCTGGCTCTGCACCTTCTTGCCCAGCTCTTGCAGCGCGCCGAGGCACCAGAACGGCACGGCCTTCTGCTGGCCGGCGAAGACGAAGGCGAGCATCACGCCGATGACGGGCGCCTGCAGGAACATGATCGCGGCGCCCGCGCGGTCGCGGATCTTCACCTTCCAGTAGCGCGAGATGAGCAGGCCGAGCTGGTGCAGCGCGGCGACGTCGGCGCGGTGAGGCATGCCGCGCGCGGCGGCCTCGGTGCCCACGGCGCGTCGGCCCGAGTACATCTGCTGGAAGACGGGGTTGTTGTTCTGGAAGAACTCACCGCGCCACATCTTGGCCGACGCGAGCCGCGCGATGTTCCTCGGCGTGCTCGGGTCCTGCCGCTGCATCTCCTCGAGCGTCGCCCGCTCGCGCACGTTGAGCATGTCGAACATGTCGCGCGGGTTGTCGATCGTGCGGTTCTGCAGCTGGGTCATGTTCCGGTACGGACTGTCCGGACGTTCGGCGATCGACCCGAAGAAGCGGTAGCTCGAGTCTCCCGTGGGACCGAAGTACGTGGGGATGCCGCCGTAGCCCATGATGAACGTGAGATTGAACTTCTCGTATTCGTCCTTGGCGGGCTGGTGGATCGTCATGATGATCGTCTTGCCCGTCTTCTTGGTGAGATCGGCGAGCAGCGAGATCAGCGCTGTGGTGTCGTCGGCGGCGAGACCGCTGGTGGGCTCGTCGAGGAAGAGGATGACCGGATCGGTCACCAGCTCGAGCGCGATGTTGACGCGCTTGCGCTGCCCGCCCGAGAGCACCTTCTTCTCGGGCTTGCCGATCTCGAGGTTCTTCACGCCTTCGAGGCCGAGATCGCGCAGGGTCTGCTCGACGCGCTGGTTGATCTCCTCGTCGGAGTAGTCGTTCGGCAGGCGGAACTTGGCCGAGTACTTCACGGCCTCGAAGACCGTCAGCTCGGGGTGCACGATGTCGTCCTGCGGGACGTAGCCGATGACGCCGCGGAGCGCGTCGTAGATCGCGTAGAGGTCTTCGCCGTTGATGCGCACCTGCCCGCTCGTGGGCGGGAGGTAGCCGTTGAGCGTGAGCAGCAGCGTCGTCTTGCCGGCGCCCGACGGGCCCATGAGCGCGATCATGTCGCCGGGCATCGCCTTGAACGACACGTGGTCGAGCAAGACCTTCATCTGCGACTTGTCGTCACGATCGGGGACCTCGAGGTAGAGGTCCCACGCCTCGATCTCGTAGAGGGGCTTGCCCGCCCACGACTGCTGGTCCTCGACGACGACGTTGACCTGCTGGCCGGCGATCTGGATGACCACCGGCATGGGGCCGATGTAGACCTTCTCGCCGGTCGCGACCTGGACGCGCTGCCCTTTGGCGAGCCGCGCGCCACGGACGAACGTGCCGTTCGCGCTCCCGAGGTCTTCGAGGAAGAGCTGCCCGCCCTGGTTGAGGATGTGCGCGTGGTGCGCGCTCACCTGCGGGTGCGGGACGACGATCTTGTTGTCGGGCGTGCGGCCGATGGTGATCGGCCCGCTCTGGATCTGCTCGAGGTTGAGCTCGCCGATGACCGTGCGGTGCTTGCGCGCGGGCTGACCTGCCGACGCGCCCGGAGGCGCCGCGCCCGCGGGAGGCGCGCCGCCCGGGGCCGCGCCGTACGCAGGTGCCGCGGGTGCCGCGTTCGCGACGGGTCCGCCCGCGGCCTGCACGAGCTGCACGAGCACGGGCACGGGCACGGGCACGGGACCGAACGCGACGACGCCGCCCGGGTCGAGCGGAACGGGCTGGTTCGGCGGGATGCGCTGGCCGCCGACGTACGTCCCGCTGGTCGAGCCGTTGTCCTGGACCATCATGCGATCGAGCATCACCGTCGCGTGGCTCGCGCTCACGGCGGCGTTGCCGATGACGATCGATGCGTTGGCGGCCTCGCGCCCGATGAGGATCTGGCCCGGCGGCGCGGACGCCTGCCCGCGTGACATCGCCATGAGGACGATGGCCGGGTGCCCGAGCGGAACGGGCACGCCCTGCCCCACGGCGAACTGCGTGCGGAAGTCGAACGGCACCGACTGACCGGGCGCGACCGGGGCGCCGTTGGCCGTCGACGGGCCGGCGCCGCCGTCGACGAAGACGAGCGCGCCACCTTGTTTGACGATACGCGCGTGCCGCATCCCGACGCCCGGTCCTTGGAGGACGACGTCGTTGTCGGGGGCGCTGCCGATGGAGATCTGTTCCTTGCCGAACCCAGGGATCATCGCGCGAGCATCCTACACGGATCGGGCGGCGAGGTACGCCCTCACCTGGGAAGCGTGGGGGTCGGCGTGGGGCTGAGCGGGGGCGTCGGGGGCGCGGGCGGCGCCGGAGGCGGTGTGGGGAGCGCGGTCGGGACGGTCGGAGCAGGCACCGGCGGCGCTGCGGTGTCGGTGGGCGGGGCGCTCGGCGCGGGGTCGGGGCGTACCTTGGTCGCAGGTGGGACCACACGGACCCCTTGCGACGCGAGCGGGGGCACGCCGAGCGGCGGTACCGGCACCGGGGGCGTCGACGGATCGTTGTCGTCGTCGTAGAGCGCGGGCTCGCCGGCGTCGGCGGTCGCGTGCGGGACCAGCTCGACGGGCCGGTGCGACGGGCGCTGGCTCGTGTAGACGACGAGCGCGACGGCGATGAGCCCGGCGACCGCGATCGCGACACCGATGATGAGCGGCAGGCGCGAGCCCGATCGCGCTTCGTGAGGCGCGTGAGGCGCGGGAGCTGGGACGACAGACGTCGACGGCGCTTGGACGGGCACCGGTGCCGGCGCCGCCGCGACGCCCGGGGGAGCGTCGGCCGTGGCAGCGCCCACCGGGGCCGCGAGGAGGGTCGCGCCGCTCGTCTCCGCGGGAGGGACCACGCCCGCGAGCGCTCCGCTCGAGCCCTCTGGAAGGGGCTGCGCGGCCGTGAGCGGCACGGTCTTGACGACCGTGGGCGCACCGTCGGGAGACACACGCGCGCTCTCGCGGAGGCGGAGCACCTGCACCGTGATGTTGTCGTGACCGCCGCGCGCGTTGGCGAGATCGACCAGCTGCCCCGCCGCCTGCGCGGGCGGCTGCGACGTCGCGATCTCGAGGATGTCGGAGGGCGTGACGAGATCGCTGAGGCCGTCGCTGCACAGCACGAAGGTGTCGCCGGACACGAACGGGATCGACTCGGCGCGCACGTCGACCTCGACGGTGGCCGCGAGCCCGAGCGCCCTGAGGATCTTGTTCGCGTCTGGATGATTGGCGGCTTCTTCGGGGCGGATGAGCTGGTGCTCGACCATCTTCTGGACCATCGAGTGGTCGGTCGTCACCTGGACGATCGCGCCCGCGTGGATCAGGTACACGCGGCTGTCGCCGACGTGCGCCACCTCGGCGCCGCCCTCGTGGACGAGGACCGCGACCACGGTCGCGCCCGGTCGGAAGCCCGCCTTCTTGCTGGTCTCGAGCGCGAACACCCGCGCGTTCGCCTCGACGATCGCGGCGCGGAGCGCGTCGGGCGCTCTCATCCCCGCGGGCGCGCCCTTGATCTGCTCGACGATGGTGCGGATCGCCTCCGCCGAGGCCTCTTGTCCCCCGGCGTGTCCTCCCATGCCGTCACACACCACGGCCAGCAGACCCATCGGCGTGTCGGCGTGGACGACGGCGTCCTCGTTGACCTGCTTGTCGGGATCTCTGCCGGGGTCGGTGCGCTCGGCGATCTCGTATGCGATCTGGGACAAGAGAGACCTCCGTCACTCCAAGCGTACGCTGAACTCGACGGGACCGAAGCGGAGCTGAGCGCCCGACGGGACGGGCACCCAGACCAAGGGGGCGACGCGCACGCCGTCGAGGTACGAGCCGTTGTTGGACGTCTCGTCGCGCAGCATCAGCTGGCCGCCCTCGAACTTGAGCGTCGCGTGCACGCCGCTCACGCGTGGCTCTTGCAGCGTGACCGCGCACTGCGCGGGATCTCGCCCCACCTTGACCTCGACGCCGGCGCTGATGGCGAACTGCCCGGCGGCGCCGAGGATGGTGGCGGAGGTGATGCCGTACGGGTTAGGGGGTGGCGCGAACGGCGCCGCGACCGCCCCGGTGAGCGGGTAGAGCGCGCCCTCGGCGGGTGGCGGCGCCGACGCGCCTGGCGCCGGTACGGGCTGACCGCACGAGAAGCACACGGCCGCGAGGCCGGGGCTTGCCATCGTGAGCGAGTTGCACGCGGGACAGCGCACCTGCAAGACTCCTGCAGGCGCGCCCCCGGCTAAAGGGGGGCCACCTCCGGGGTCGGGAGGTGGTGGCGCCACCACGGGCACAGGCGCTAACGCGACGGGCGCAGGCGCGACGACGGGCGCGGGTGCGGCGACCGCCACCGGCGCGACGACGGGCGCCGCCGGAGCAGGAACGTATGCCGCGGCAGGCGCGGGCGGTGTGGGCGCGAACGCCGCACCAGACGGCTCGACCGCCGATGCGCCGTAGCCGCCGCCACCGTAACCGCCCCCCGGAGGCTGATAGCCACCGCCGGGAGGAGCGCCGCCGTAGCCGCCGCCACCGTACGGAGGCGCGCCGCCCGCGACGACGGGCGCCGGTGGGGGTGCTCCGCCCTTCTTCTTGCCGCCACCGCCACCGCCTCCGCGGACGAGCACGATGACGAGCAACAGGATGACCACCACACCGCCCGCCGCGCCGAGCACGAGCGGGAGGTTGAAGGGCTTGGTCTGCGCCTTGAGCGTGAGGACGCTCTTCTCGTCGTAGCCGCTCGCGCGCTTGGCTCGGTTGTCGTAGATGACCACGCGGGCGACCATGTTCTCGCCCTGGCCGTCGAGCAGCTTGTCGTCGTCGGGCACCTGGAAGGTCGCGAACGTGTCGCTGACCTCGACCGCGCCGCCGCGCATGTTCTGGGCGATGAGGTGCTGCATCGCGCGCTTCGCGACCGCGGGATCGCTCCGGTTGACGTTCGGGTCGGGCTTCGTGCCCGACGGCACGAAGTACGCCTCGGCGCGGGTCTTCTCGCCCCCCCAGCAGAAGTCGCCGTACACGCGGAAGGTGCCCCCGGGGTGCACGGGGTTCGCCGCCGCCTCGGCCTGCGTCTGCGCGATGTTGAGGTCGAGGGGCCACTGCGTCGGGTCGACGCCGATGGGCACGTCGCGGAACGATCCGTCGGGCTTCACCGCGGGCGTCGTGTTCTGGAAGACGAGGTTGAAGCTCTGCTCGACGGTCGGCGCGAGGCAGCTCAGCTTCCAGCGCACGACCCACATCGCGTTGAAGCGTCGCTTGACGAGGCCGAGGATGGTCGTCGACTTCTGGATGCCCTGACCGGTGCGGACGATGTCGAAGAAGCCGCCGATCTCGGGGTTCGACAGGTCCTGCATGAACTGCATGTCGTTCGACGAGTAGACGCCGGCGCCGAAGCCCGACGCGCTCGGGAAGTACACGCTGATGACGGGCAGCGGCGTCTTCGGCGACGCCGGGTTGTCCTCGGGGAAGCGGCCCTTGTTGAAGTACTGCTTCATCGCCTCGGCGCTGATGGCGGCGCTGCCCGCGTCGGCGCGACCGGCGCCGTTCGAGAGCACCACCATCGTCTGGTGCATCGGGATCTGCTGCACCTCGCCCGAGTTGCCGAGATCGCCGAAGGCCTTGGTGATGTTCTTGACGATGTTGAACAGAGGGCGCGTAGGGCCGTGCGACGGCGACGTCCCCGCGTTGGCCTGGAGCACGCTGACGAGCTGCGCGCGGCTCTTCGACGTGACCCACTTGGAGTTCGCGACGAAGCTGTTGACCCGGTCGTCGAAGATGATGAGCTTCGCGACGTCGTTGGGACCGAGCGCGCCGATGATCTGGTTCGCGACCTCGCGGGCGTCACCGTAGCGCGGGCCCATCATGCTCGACGCGTCGAGCGCGATGAGCCACGCCGTGCCGACGAGCGGGTTCTTGGCCGACGCGCCCCAAGACGCCTTGCCCACGAACTTGGCGGGGACCTCGCTGCCGTCGACGCGCGTGAACAGGCGCGCCGCGGTGTCGGGGAACGGGAACGGCTTCCACAGGGCGCCAGGGGCCTCGACGGCCGCGCTGATGCAATCGAGCTCTGCGTTGCCGCGCATCGCGCCGCAGCCGGCGTTCGTGACGACCTCGCTCATCGGCGTGAACTGCACCAGCTCGATGAGCGTGGTGAGCACCGGAGAGCCCTCCGTGATGCCGGCGCGCGGGTCGATACGAAGGATGTGCGCCTCGGGTGCGGCGCTCGCGGGACGGCTCATGAGGAAGAACGCCATGAGCGCGGCGAGCCCGGTCACCCGAGCGAACCAAGTGCGTACGTGAGTTGTCATGTCGGCATCTCTGCGGGAGAGGCGCCCCCGCCGAACGGAGAGCGCGTGCTCAGACGCGCGAGACTACCTTCACAACGGTCGTGAACCCACCGAAACGAACCTTGTCTCCATCTTGGAGCTCCCGGCGCCCGTTGAAACCGATGTGCTCTTCGTTGACGAAGGTGCCGTTGGTCGACCCGGTGTCCTCGACCTGGACGCTGCCCGTGGTGCCGTCGACGACGATGGCGGCGTGGCGCGACGAGATCGTCGCGTCGGACAGGGAGATGTCGACCTGCTCGCCCGAGTTCGCGCGACCGACCGTCTTGCGACCGCCGTGCAGCGGCCAGAAGTCGCCTTGCGTGTTGGCCTGGTACGAGACCAAGAAGCCACGCAGCGCGTTGGGCGGGAGCTGCACAGGCGCGGGCGCGGCCTCGGGCTGCCCCTGGGGCACGGGCGCGCCTCCGTAGGCCGGCGCGGGCTGCTGTCCGTACTGCGGCGGCGGCTGCTGCGGCGGAGGGTAGCCGGGCTGCTGGCCGTAGCCTTGCTGAGGGGGCGGCTGCTGGCCGTAGCCGGGCTGCCCGCCGTACTGCGCGTTCGGATCGTACCCACCAGGCTGCTGCGGCGGAGGGTAGCCTCCTCCACCGCCGTACTGCGCGTTGGGATCGTACCCGCCGTACTGCTGCTGCGGCGGCGGCTGTTGGGGCGGAGGAGCGCCGAAGCCACCCCCCTGCGGGTTGTATCCGCCGCCACCATACGCATCGTTGGCGAACGGCATCGCGTCGAGCGCGATAGGGTGTCCGTGCGCGCAATAGCTGGCGCCCGGCGCGATCTCATGGCCCATTTGGCAACGCAAGGGAGCACCTCCTTGAGGCGGCGGAGCGCCGTATGCAGCGTGAGGTTGGCCCCCGTGAGGACCGCCGTGCCCCGCCACTGCGACGGGGGTCCCGCATATATTGCAGAACTTATCGGACGATTGGGGAATCGCACCGCACTGCGGACACGGATTCATGGGGGCGGGAGCTCCTCGCCGCGCGCGCTCTCGAGCCGCGCACGACGCAGCATATCGGAGAAAGGGGAAAAAGCCGAATCGTGAGCCAGAAGGCTCATTTATTTAGTCTTTTCGATAACTTAAGGCACACTGCGGTGCGTCACTCCTCGCCGCGGAAGGCGAGCGCGAGCGAGGCGGCAAGCGCGACCTGCATCACCTCACGCACCGGCACGCCCCCGGTCTTGGCGGCCTCGAGGCACGCGTCGAACTCGGGCTTTCGCTGCGGCGGTCCGAAGGGGCCGCCGGCGATCTTGACGGGAATGTCGCCGAAGCGCGTCGACACGCTCGCCATGCGCCGCGGGCGCTCGACGCGAGAGACGCCGTAGCGACGCACGCCGAGGCTCGTCGTCTCTCGGAGCATGACCGCCGAGAGGTGGTCGGCGCGCGCGGCGGGCGCGAGGGCAGAGAGCGTGAGCGCGGGGCGTCCCTTCTTCATGGTGATCGGCGTGGCCCACGCGTCGAGCGCGCCTTCGGCGAGGAGCGCGTCGACGGCGCTCGCGACGAGCTCACCGGACGCGTCGTCGAGGTTGGTCTCGAGCACGACGTGCGTCGCGTCGTCGCTCGCGCCCTTTGCGGGGCGGCCGAGCACGACGCGCAGGAGGTTGGGGCGATCGGCGAGCTCCATCGTGCCCGCGCCCCAGCCCGTGCGCGAGGGTGCGATGCCCGGCCAGCGCGTCGAGCCCGCGGCGTTCGCCGCGACGATCGCCGCGCCTGTGGGCGTGACGAGCTCGACGGCGATGCCCGCGTCGTACGTGTCGAAGCCACGAAGGCACTCGACGACGGCCGGCGGAGGCAGCGGGAGCACGCCGTGCGCGGCGCGTGTGTATCCGCGCCCCATCGGGAGCGGAGAGACGACGACGCGGGCGCCGATGTAGTCGAGAGCCGCGGCGCTGCCGACCACGTCGCAGATCGCGTCGACCGCGCCGACCTCGTGGAAGTGCACGTCGTCGAGGGGCATGCGATGCACGCGAGCCTCGGCGCGGGCCAGCCGTGCGAACGTCGCCAGCGCGCGCGCGCGGACGCCGTCGGGCAGGTCGGCGCGCTCGAGCATCTTGCGGATGCCGCCGTACGTGCGGTGCGGCTGCTTTCCCTCGACGTGCACGTCGAACGTGGTCGCGACGATCCCGCTGCGCTCGCGCGTGCCGAAGTGGACGTGGAAGCCGTCGAGCGGCAGCGCCGAGAGCGCGGAGGTGACGACGTGCTCGGGCACGCCGAGGTCCACCAGCGCCGCAATGGTCATGTCGCCGGCGAGCCCGCTGGGCGCGTCGAAGAAGAGAATCCCTCCCTCCCCTTCGCCGAGAGAGAGAGAGCCATCGAGCCGAGGCCCATGCCCCCCC
>JAGQJA010000768.1 GCA_020430845.1 Myxococcales bacterium | reverse complement strand
CCCGTGCTCGTGACGTCGCGCCTCGAGCACCCGTCGATCACGCGCGTCGCCGAGGCCCTCGAGGCCGAGCGCGTGGCCCGCGTCGTGTGGCTCGGCGTGACGCCCGACGGGGCGGTCGATCTGCCCTCGCTCGACGCGGCGCTCGAAGGCGGCGCTCGCCTCGTGACGGCGCAAGCCGTGAGCCACGAGACGGGCGTGGTGCAGCCGGTCGCCGAGATCGTCACGCGTTGCCGCGCGCGGGGCGTGCGCGCGCATGTCGACGCGATCCAGGCGTGGGGCCGCGTCGAGGTCGAGGGCCTCACCGCCGCCGACAGCGCGTCGCTCGCGGCGCACAAGCTGCGCGGACCCAAAGGCGTGGGCGCGCTCGTCACGTCGCCGCGGTTGCCGCTCGCTCCGGTGCTCGTGGGCGGCGCTCAAGAGAAGGGCGTGCGGCCCGGCACCGTCGACCCCGTGGCGGCCGCGGGGCTCGGCGCGGCCGCGCGTCGCGCTGTGCACACCGGCGCGTGGGCGCGGCTCGCCCCGCTCCGCGATCGTCTCGAGGCGAGGCTCGCCGAGATCGGCGCGCGGCTCGGTGTCTCGCCGGTCTTCGTCGGGGCCGCCGCGCCGCGGGCGCCGCACGTGAGCACGTCGTGTTGGCCGGGGTGGTCGGGCGCCGAGCTCGTGGCCGCGCTCGACCTCGAGGGCGTCTCGGTCTCTCACGGCGCGGCGTGCAGCGCGGGGACCGCCGAGCCGTCGCCCGCGCTCGCGGCCGTCGTGGGCATGCCCCTGGCGCGATCGAGCGTGCGCGTCTCGATGGGCGAGACGACGACCGAGGACGAGGTGTCGTTCGCCCTCGCGGCGTTCGAGCGCGTGCTGTCTCGCGCGTGACGCTCAGCGCGCCGCGGCTTGCGCCTTGGGCCCGGCCACCTGGATGGGCAGCCAGAACGCCTTGATGTTGGCGGTGGCGCCGTCGCGCTCGTAGCCCGCCAGGCCGAAGAGCAGGTTCCAGAAGTGTCCCGCCGGGCTCTGCCCGTACGAGAAGAGCGGCAGCAGGTGGAACTGCCAGTCGGTGCCGCCGGCCACGCGCTTCTCTTTGTAGAGCGTGTTGGCGGCGACCTGCAGCACCGTGCCGTCCTTGGCGTCGGCGAAGCGCCAGTAGAGCGGGAAGCCGATGGTCGTGCGGCCCTTCGGGCTCGCGAAGTCCCAGAAGATGGGCGCGAGCACGGCGTGCGTCGAGCGCTCGCTGCGCCCCGCGTAGACGAGCGGGTGGAAGGCCGTCGACCAGCCCTTGACGTCGCGTTCGTAGACGAGGTTCGGGAACACCCAGTACGTGCGCGAGACGTTGTAGCTCTCGAAGCGCGAGAAGAGCGGCGTCATGAACGTACGCCCCGTCGGCGCGCTCGAGCCGTAATAGAACGGGAAGACGCCGAGCGCCTTCTCGCCGACGTCGTCGTCGCGGTAGCGGTAGAAGATCGGGGCGAGCGGCCCGATCATCGTGAGCGCGGTCGCGCCGTTGCGCGTCGTCGCGTGCGAGAAGACGGGCGTGAGCAGCGTGTCGACCGTGGGGGTGACGCGGCGCAGGTACCCGGGCAGCACGAAGAGCGTCTGCTTGGGGCTCCGCCCGTAGTGGAAGAGGGGGAAGAGCGTCGTGTGCGACTCGCTCACCCCGCCGCTCTCGGGCCGTCCGCGGATCGAATAGAAGAGCGGCGCGACGTCGAAGAAGCCGCGCTTGCGGTCGCCGCCCGCGATGACGGGCCCCACGACCGTGAGATCGCTGCCCTCGAGCTCCTGCTCGCTGTGGAAGTAGAGCGCGGGGGGGATGAGCGAGTACGTGCGGCGGTTGCCCTCGACGTCACCGTTGTCGCCGTGGAAGTAGAGCGGCGCGACGCCCATGTCGACGTCGGTGCCCTGTCGGTCGCGGAAGTACGGGCCGGCGATGGTGAAGCTCTTCTCCTTGCTCCAATTCGCCGTGGTGAGCAGGGCGGGGGAGTGGAAGTAGCCGCCGTCCTTGCGGCTACCCTCGAAGAACAGCGGCGCGAGCCAGTTGTCGTGCTCGAACGGCGCCTCGCGGTGCGCGATCGGGCCGAGCACGTACGTTCGGCTCTCCTTGTTGCGCACGTGCCACGCGAGCGGAAAGATGACGTCGGCGTCGTGGTCGGGAGACCGGCGGCGGTAGTACGTGAGCGCGGTGAGCGACTGCACGTCCTCGCGCGGCGTCGAGGCGCCTGTGCGTCCGTCGAGCCCGCGCGTGTGCTCGAGGTAGAACGGCGGCAGCAGGCGCAGGCGGTAGTCGCCGCGCCGCTCCTGGTAATAGGGGAAGAACGAGCGCTCGACCTTGGCGCCCGCGGGGCCCGCGGGCCGCCCGTCCCAGTCGGACCCGATGCGCTCCTTGACGCTCTCGGGCACGTCGAGCGGATCGTCGGGAGGCTGGGCCGTCGGCTCGCTGCGGGGCGGCGGGGGCGGGGGCTCGTCGTCGCCCGAAGCACCGGCGCGCGGGCCCACGTTCGTGTTGCGTGTGGGGCTCGACTGCGTGGGCGCGCCGCCGCGCGTCGGTCCGCCGCGGCCGCCGAGCTGCGCGCGCGCCTCGGGCGCGGCGATGAGCGCGGCGAGCGCCGCAAGGAGAGAGAGTGCGGTCTTGCGCGTCACG
>JAGQJA010000092.1 GCA_020430845.1 Myxococcales bacterium | reverse complement strand
CGATCCCGCGCACGGGCACCACTGAGGTGTAGATCCGCTCGGGGGCGCTTGGCGTAGGCGTTTGCGTTTGCGCCTGCGTCTGCGTCTGCGTTTGCGCTTGCGCCTGCGTTCGCGTCTGCGGTTGCGTTCGCGTTCGCGTCTGCGATTGCGTTCGCGTTCGTGCTCGCTCCCGCGCACGCGCCCGCTCCCGCTCCCGCGCCCGCCCCCCCACACGCGCTCGCGCCCACTCCCGCGCACGCGCTCGCGCCCGCGCCCGCTCTCGCGTTCCGCGACACCCAGCGCGTGAACGCGTGGCCACCCCCCAGGATCGGGTTGCCCCAGTGGCACATCTTGGATCGGGTGGTATGGTGTAAGGTTCTGTAGGTAGAGCGACCAAGACGACGCAAGAAATCAGGGAAGGACTGCCCCACTCGCCGACGTAGTTCGGCGGGCGACGCCGCGGTCTCGTCTCTCCACGCTGGCCCCGGTGTTGCACCCCGCGGACCATCTGTTCACTCGCGACGCCCGCCGTGCCGGATCGTCGCTCTCGGAGGTGCTCGTGCTCGAAGCTGGTAGGTTCGTGGGGGCGGCGCTCGTGGCGCTGGGCATGTCTGCGTTCGCGGTCGCGTGCAGCACGTCGATCCAGGTCGACCCCGGCGCCGACGCGGGCCCGCCCAACGTCGACCCGAACCCCAACGGCAAGGGCGCGGGCGAGACGTGCGCCGACGGCTCGGAGTGTCGCACGGGCGTGTGCACCGCCGGGGTCTGCCAAGACGCGACGAACAAAGACGGCATCAAGAACGGCCAGGAGAGCGACGTCGACTGCGGCGGCCCCGCCGGCCCGGGCTGCGCGTCGGGCAAGCAGTGTCGAGACGCGTCCGACTGTTTGAGCGGCATGTGCAACGGCGGCGTGTGCGGCGGCTCGAGCGGCAAGGACGGCGTGAAGAACGGGATGGAGACCGACGTCGACTGCGGCGGTCCGGCGCCCGACGTCGACCGTTGCGGGGACGGCAAGGGCTGTCTCGACGGCAAGGACTGCCAGAGCAAGGTCTGCGAGGCGGGCAAGTGCAAGGCCGCGTCGCCCACCGACGGCGTGCAGAACGGCGACGAGACCGACGTCGACTGCGGCGGCGCCAAGGCGCCGAAGTGCGACTTCGACAAGGGGTGCAAGGTCGGCGGCGACTGCGGCAGCGGCGTGTGCAAGGCCGGCAAGTGCGTGGCGCCCTCGGCCAACGACGGCATCAAGAACGGCAACGAGACCGACGTGGACTGCGGCGGCGGAGATCCCGGGACGCCCAAGTGCGCCGACGGCAAGGACTGCAACCTCGGCGACGACTGCGTCAACGCCATCTGCAACAACGCCAAGAAGTGCGACGGGCCGAGCTTCAACGACGGCATCAAGAACGGCACCGAGACCGACGTCGACTGCGGCGGCCCGGCCGCGGGCCCGCGGTGCGACACGGGCAAGCAGTGCCTGGTGCACGCCGACTGCGCGAGCAACGGCTGCGCGTACGACAACACGTGCGCGTCACACCCGAGCTGCACGCAGCTCGAGGGCGGGTACACGTGCGGCGCCAACGACGTCGCGGGCAAACAAGAAGACTGCTGCGCGAGCGCCGCGGTCGGCGGCTACACCGTCGACAAGCACCTCATCACGGCCGGCCGCATGCGCGCGTTCCTCGACCGGTTCAACGGCAACATCCGCGCGTACGCCGCCGCGCTTCCCGCGGCCCAGTGGAACCAGGCGTACACGAACGAGCTGCCCGCCAACTACGACGAGGCGAACACGCAGCTCGGGCCGTTCTACGACAAACGCGCGTGCGAGACGGGCTCGTCGACGGGCCACACGTTCTGGACGCCGCCGACCTTCGGCGACACGAAGGACTTCTCCAAGGCCGTGCTCGACACCAAGGCGCTCAACTGCGTGCCGTGGTGGATCACGGCGGCGTTCTGCGTGTGGGACGGCGGTCACCTCACGACCGAGGCCGAGCTCCGCGCCGCGTACACCAACGCCAACACCACGGCGTACCCGTGGGGCGCGATCGGCACGTACGTGACCAACGCGCAGAACGACTTCGCGATCCAGTACTACTCGTACGCCACGCCCAACCCGCCCGCGAACGCGCGGCGCAACGGCGAGGACTACCTCGACATCGCGTTCTACATCGCGCCTCCGGGGCGCCGCCCCAACGGCTACAACGTCACTGGCCACACCGACATGGTCGGCAACCTGCTCGAGTGGGTGGGCGATCGCGATCGGCAGTTCGTGTGGAAGGGCTCGTTCGAGCGCCACGCGTCCGAGGCCGACTTCTACACGCCCGGCCCGAACGATCCGTGGCTCGCCAAGACGTCGGGCGGGGCGCCCTGGCAGTGGGGCTACAACATCGGCACCGGTCGCCCGGGCGACGGGCGCGGCGTCGGCTACTACGGCATCGGCGCGCGCTGCTCGCGCTGAGCCGAGCGCGATACGACGAAGGCCCCATCCGAGGTTCGGGTGGGGCCTTGCCGTTTTGTTCCGCGCCGCGCGCGGCCTCGGTGGAGATGCGGAGATCGAATCAGCCGCCGCAGCCGTTCGACGGGCGTTTGTCGCCGGGGCAGATCGTGGCGCAGAGGCCGGTGGCGGCGTCGAGGAGCTCGTCGGGCGCGCAGTCGTCGTCCGTCATGTCCTCCTTCTTCACGCCGCCGTCGATCTTCACCTTGTATGCGTAGTGCATGTATTTCTGCACCATCGCCTCGGAGACCCAGGCGTAGCCGCGCTCGCCCCACGACGTGCCCCAGCTGTTGTGGATGAGGTACTGCCGACCCGACGGCGTCTGGCGGTAGCCGCTCATCACGACGGCGTGGCCGCCGGTCCAGTTGGTCCAGTCGGGGATGACCGCGTTGGTCATCTTGGAGTTGGTCCACTTCGACCCGTCGATCTTGAACGCCACCCACAGGCTCGTGCCTGTGGCGAGCGCCTGCACGAGCTCGTCGATGTTGGGGGGCAGCGTGGCGAACTTCTCGAAGACGTTGATCTTGTACGCGGGCTTGGCGTTGGCCGCGTTGTACTTTCCGAGCACCGTGGGGTTCGTGCGCCACGAGCCCGGCTTGGCGCCCGGGTACGCCTGATCGCAGTCCTCGAACTCGGGGCTCGAGAGCATGCACGCCTCGGGGTTGTTCTCGGGCCAGATGGCCGACGTCGCGAGCGACTTGCCCACGGACGCGTCGGCGGCAGTGCCCATCTGCGGGATGCCGTAGTTGGACCAGACGTGGTTGGGTGACGTGGCGCCGCTCGCGTCGTTGGCGGCGAGCTTGCCCGCGCGGATGGCGGCGTTGTCGAGCGTGGTCGAGAGGGAGAAGGCCGTGCACGAGCCGACGGCGCCCTGGCTCTTGACCGGGCCCTCGAGCCCCTGACGGTGGTCGACCGTGCCGGGGTACGACTCCGCGGTCATCGCCTTCACGACGTCGAGCGGGTTCTCTCCGCCGGCGCGCTCTCCACCGGGCTTTCCGCGCAGGCCGGCGCTCATCGAGCGGGTCATGCGCGGCGAGAAGCGGAACGGCTTGAACACCGTCTTGCGCGAGCGCACGAGCGAGGCCTTGCGAACGCTGAGGTGGGTGATCGCGCGCGAGGACGCGTTGTACGCGTGGCAATCGAGGCGCACCCAGTTGCCGGGCGCGACCTCCTGCTGGCCGCAGGCCTTGGGCATACGCGCGCTGAGGCCGCGGAGGGCGACGATGTTGGGCGCCATGTTGGCGGCGACGGGCCCGGCCGCAGGTGCGGCTGCGGGTGCAGGCGTGGGAGCGGTGCCCGTGCGACCGAACGCGCGGATGCCGCCTGCGGGCGCCGGTGCGGGCGCAGGGGCGGGTGCAGGCGCCGGGGCGGTGCCGGTGCGGCCGAAGGCGCGAATGGGGGCCGCGGGGGCCGCAGGGGCGGGCGCAGGGGCCGGAGCGGGGGCAGGCGGCGGTGCGGCGGCAGGCGCGGCCGGGGCAGGCGGAGGCGGCTGAGCTGGTGTTCCAGCGCCCGTCCCCACACGGAACGAGCACGCCGAGCCGAAGACCAGGACCACCGCCATCGCCCCTGTAAGCCTGGTCACTCGCATGCCGCTCTCCTCCTCGTGTGTGCTCGTGTGGGAGACGCGCGGGCCCGAAGCACACGGCGCGTCTCGACGTTCGACGACCCTGACCTCGATGGTATTCGCCGCGCCACGGAATTGAAGGCCGAAAAGTTGCTGGTCGTCGCGGCAGGCTGATACGCGGCTAGACATGGGCGAAAGCCAAGACGAGCGCGCGTTCCGACCGCTACTGCGCGCGGGAGCGCGCTTCACCCGCGAGGCGGCGCAGCGGCCGATCCTCATGTTCGAGGACGTGTTCAAGTCGTACCGGCCGGGCGCGCCCGTCCTGCGGGGCATGAACCTCATCATCGAGCGCGGTGAGTTCGTGTTCATCACGGGGCCGAGCGGCTCCGGAAAGAGCACGCTCCTGCGCTTGCTCTACGCCGCGGAGCAGCCCGACGACGGGCGCATCCTGTTCCTCGGCAAGGACATCGCGCGCCTCCGCGACGACAGCATCCCGTTCTTGCGGCGCAACATCGGCGTGGTCTTCCAGGACTTCAAGCTGGTGACCTCGTGGAGCGTCTTCGAGAACGTGGCCATCGCGCTCGAGGTGCTGGGCCTGCCCTCACGCCTCGTGCGCACACGCGTCGGCGAGGCGCTCGAGCGCGTGGGGCTCCAAGGTCGCGGCAGCGATCCGGCCGGCGTGCTGAGCGGCGGTGAGCAGCAGCGCGTCGCCATCGCGCGCGCCATCGTCGGCGAGCCCGCGCTCCTCTTGGCCGACGAGCCGACCGGAAACCTCGACCCGCAGCTCGCGATCGACATCCTCGGCCTGTTCGACGAGATCCACGAGGCGGGCACCACGGTCCTCTTCGCGACGCACGATCGCTCGCTCCTCGACGTCCTGCAGCGGCGCCTCATCGTCCTCGACGAAGGCAAGGCGGTCGACGTGCCCCGCGGCATCGCCGTCCAAGAGCCCGAGTGGGACGACGACGAGCTGCTTCCCGTTTGACGCACGGAGACACCATGATCGACTCCATCGGAACGACACGCCGCGCTCGCAGGGGGATGCTCCGCGAGTGGCGACTGCACGCCCTCAGCGTGTTCTCTCTCGCCGTCGCGTTCGTGTGCCTCGGCGCCGCGCTGCTCGTGCTCACCAACCTCAAGGCGCTCGAAGACCGCTGGGCCCACGCCGGGCGCGTCTCTGTGTACCTCAAGGACAACGCGCCCGCGCAGGACGTGGAGTCGCTCAAGGTCGTGCTCGCCCAGCTGCCCAACGTGACGGGCGTGCGCTACGTGTCGTCGGGTCAGGCGCGCGCAGACTTCGCCGTGCAAGAGGACGCCTCCAAGGGGCAGCTCGCCGGCCTCCCGGTCGAGGCGTTCCCCGCGTCGCTCGAGCTCGAGGTGCGTCCCGACGTGGGCGACGCCGAGCTCGCCGACACCGTCGCGAAGCTCAAGATGCTCCCCGCCGTCGACGACGTCGAGACCTACCAGGCGTGGACCGAGCGCCTCTCGCGGCTCATCCGAGGCGGCGTGGCCGCGGCGAGCCTGCTCGCGCTCGTCGTGTTCGCCGCGGTGCTCGCGGTGGTCGGGTCCACCATTCGACTCGCGCTCCAGCGTCGGCGCACCGAGGTCGAGGTGCTGCGCCTCGTCGGCGCGACCGATCGATTCATCAAGGGCCCGTTCCTCGTCGAGGGGAGCGCGCAGGGGGCGGTGGGCGCGTCGTGCGCGATCGCCTTGCTCGCGGCGCTCTTCTTCCTCGTGCGCGGCCGGCTCGACGCCGAGCTCGCCATGCTGGTGGGCGTCGAACCGCAGTTTCTCCCGTGGTGGGGCGCGGCGGGCATGATCCTCACCGGCACGCTGCTCGGCATGATCGCCGCCACCTTCGGCCTTCGTCGCCTGGTGACCGTATGAGCCGAGCGCGCGCCGCCCTCGTCGGCGTGGTCGCGCTCGTGTGCGCGGGATCCGTGCACGCCGCGCCGGGTGACCCACCCGAGCCCCCGTCGACGGCGCCCGCGGCCGTCGCTCCCGCCGCGCCCGCGGCCCCGCCGGGTCTCGTCGCGGGCGGACGTGGCAGCTCGCAGCCGTCGGCCGCGCTCGCGCTCGCGGCGCTCGATCGACGCATCGCCGATCTCGACGCAGAAGAAGACGCGTCCAAGAAGGAGCTCGCCGAGATCGGCGGCAAGATCGCGACGGCGCGTGGCCGCGCGATGGCCCGGGGTCGCGCGTTCTATCGCCTCACCCGCGCCGGCATGCTCCCCGTCGGAGGAGGCTTCGACGCGTTCGTCACGCACGCGCTACGGGTCGAGCGCGCGCGCCGTGTGCTCATCACCGACCTGTCCACGGAGAAGAAGCTCCGCGAGCGCGGCGCGGATCTCTCGCGCAGCCTCGAGCGCATCGCCCGCGATCGCGTGGCGCTCGGAAGCCAGCGGAGCGCCCTCGATGCGGCCCGCCTCGCCCTCGCCGACGAGAACCAACGGCAAGAGGCGTTCGATCGCGCGTTCTCGTCGTCTACCGGCGCGAGCAGCGAGTACGTCGCCGTGTACGGCGGCAACGGCGCGGCGCCCGCGGTCTCGTCGGGGTTCGCCGCGGCGCGTGGCCGGCTCCTGTTCCCGCTCGCGGGGCGCGCCGAGGTGCGACCCGGTCGTCGCGAGGGCACCGACGGCCCCGGCCTCGAGGTGCGCGCGCCGGTGGGCACGCCCGTGCGCGCCGTCTACGCGGGACGCGTCGCGTTCGCCGATCGATACGGCGCCTACGGCCGCCTTGTCATCGTCGACCACGGCGAGCACTACTACACGGTCAGCGGCAACCTCGCGGCGATCGACGTCCGCGTCGGCGACGAGCTGTCCGCGGGCGAGCGCCTGGGCACCGTCGGTGACGAAGGGCGAGGTGCGATGCTGTACTTCGAAGTACGACGTGGCACCGAGACCATCCCGCCGGGTCCGTGGCTCGGCCTGTGAGCCAACCGACCTGCTGAGCTACGCTCAGAGGCTGGACGGTGACGACCCGCCGCTACACACGCTCGCTCCGCGCCGCCGCGCTCGCGTCGGTGCTCGCCGGGGGCTGCAACCTGCTCACCGCGGTGGGCGATCTGCGCGTGGGGGACGAGGACGCGGGCGACGCATCGTCGCCGCCTCCCACGCCGGACGGCTCGGTCCCCACGCGTGACGTGACGGTGCCGCCGTTTCCCGACGTGGCCTTCCCCGACGGCTTCGCGTTCGATCAGTTCGTCCCCGAGGACGCGGCCGCGGGCGACGCTGGCCCGCGCGACGGCGCCGGTCCGCTCCGCGTCTTCATCACGTCGACGGCGGTGATGGGCGGCTTCGGTGGTCTGAGCGCGGCCGACAATCTCTGCGCGGCGGCCGCGTCGAACGCGGCGCTCGGCGGCGCGTGGCGCGCGTGGCTCTCGACCAACCAGGTGTCCGCGATCAGCCGAATCACCGCCGACGGCCCGTGGGTGAACATGGTCGGACAGCCCGTCGCGCTCAATCGCGCCGCGCTCGCGAGCGGAACGTTGCTCGCCGAGATTCGTTATGACGAGACGGGCGCCAACCGCATCGGCACGAACCACGCGTTCACCGGCACGAACGCCGACGGCGGCTCCTCGGGTCAGAACTGCAGCAACTGGCTCTTCACGTTCTTCAACGCGACTGTGGGGCACTCTCAGCGCACCGACGACAGCTGGACCTCCGACCAGGCGCAGCCGTGCAACAACCAGCGCCGCATCTACTGCTTCGAGAACTGAGCGCGACCGTCGCGACGTCGCGCGCATGGGCCGCGGCGTGTTGCCTCACGCGCGGGGAGGCGCGGCCTTGCGCTCGGCCGGCCGCGGCGCAATCGTTAACCCCGTAGCCGTGGTCATTCCCGCACTTCGTTCCTTGCGCAGAGTCGCCGCCGCCGCGGTGCTCGCCGGCGTCGCGACCGTCGCGGCCCTGCCCGCGTGCTACGTCGACGGCGGCGCGCGTTGCGACTACGTCGTCACGCGTTGCCGCACCGTGTGCGACTACTGGTGCGACGCGTGGGGCTGCTACCCGTCGTGCTACGACCAGTGCTGGAACGACTGCTACATCGAGGAGCGCGCGCCCGAGCCTCCGCCTGCGCCCGCGCCAGCTCCCACCCCCGAGCCGACCGCGCCGCCCGCGCCGCCAGCGCCCACCGTCGACGGCGGCGTCACCGATCCGCCGCCCGCGTCGGGCACGTTGTGCGCGCCGTGCGACTCCAACACCGAGTGCGGAGCGGGCGCGCTGTGCATCGTGCGCGGTGGGGCCACCAAGGGATTCTGCGGCGGGGCGTGCTCCGGCGCGGGAGACTGCGCGCAAGGCTTCACGTGCACGCCGCTCGGCTCGTCCAAGCAGTGTCTCCCCACCAAGGGCTCCTGCGACTGACGCGTCAAGGCGAGCGCCCGCGCCGCGGCCGCGTCTCGTAGGCGAGCGCGCGCACCGCGAGCTCTCCCACCTCGGCGACGAGGCGCAGGTGCAGCAGATCGAAGAGCTGCCGCGGCAGCTGCACCTCGAACACGGTGCGCCCGGCGTGCTCTGCCGTCGCCCCGGAGCTCATCGTCGCTCCGGGTGGTTGCGCGACAAGAACCGCTCGGTCGGCGCGCGTACGCTCGTCTCGTACGACGAGTCGATCCGCCACTGCTCCGTCGTCGCCACGCGGCCGTCGGCGAGCGTCGTCACCGTGGGCGTCCCTTCGCGGCGGATGTTGCCCGCGCCCTCGACCGCGAAGCGCGGCGACGTGCGCTCGCCGCTGCCGATGCGCGTGAGCTTGCGACGCAGCTCGAGTCGGTCTCCTCCCAGGCTCACAATCTCGTGCTCGCTGTAGCGCGTGTCCGCGTTCGAGCCCCAGAGCTGCACCGTCATCTCGAGCTGCGAGCCCACGAGGCGCGTGCCGGCGACGACCACCACCGTGCCGCCCGAGTCGTTGAAGAACCGGTAGTGCTGCCCCGTGGCGGGAGGCCCGGCGCTGTACCACGCCACCTCGGCGTCCGCGCCCGGGTAGCCGTAGCTGCCGGGGAAGCGCGAGTGGTTGGTGTACGCGCTCGGCAAGAGCGACGCGTCGAGCGCCGCGCGATGCAGCGTCGTCGCCGTGCCGCACACGCCCGAGCCCCACAGCTCGGTGCCCTGCGTCGAGATGCCGAAGTAGTACGGCCCGCACACGCCGCGCTGGTGGCACACGTCGGCGCCGTCGCAGTCGGCGTCGCTCGCGCAGGCCACGGTGCCCCGTCGGTCGTCGGCCACGCGATCGAGGTACGTGAGGTGCGCGCCGTCGGCGACCGAAGCGCCGTCGAGTCGGTTGAGGCCGAGCGTCGCGTTCTTGGCGTTGTCGGACGAGGCCGCGCGAGACAGCGAGTACTGTCCGAGCAGGTGCCGCGCCCCGGCGCTCTCCTTCTTGGCGAGGCCCGACTCGGTGCAGCGGTTCGACCCGCGCACGTCGGCCGAGGCGACGTACCCCTCGACGCGATCGCTCGCGCCGCTCTCGTCGAGAGACGGGACGACGACGCGCGTGAACGCCCCCTCGACGCCGCGCGCCTGGAGCTTTGCGCCGAAGGGCAGCGTGAGCACCGTGGCCGCCGAGGGAGACGCGGCGTTGCGCAAGGCGGTGCCGGCGCTGTGCACGTACGTGTGGCGCTCCTGTCCCGCGGCGCACGCGCCCGACGCACCGCCCACGACGGGGGCGCCCGCGCCGCACGCGAGCAGGTCGGCGAACGCCCAGCCCTCGCGCACACCGAAGCGGACCCGGGCCCACTCGCGGTCCGCGCTGCGCTCGAGCACCGTCACGTCGGCGCCGGGCGGCATCACCTCGTAGCCTTCGGCGGTCCGGCTCGGCGCCGCGCGCAGCCAGAGCCCCGCGGCGGTCTCGACGTGCGCGCTGGTGCACTCGCCGAGCGCGCCTTCGCTCACCGCCGCGTCCTCACCCGGCGCGCCGCTGCACGCCGCGAGCGCGCCGACGAGCGCCGCCAAACCCACGCAAGCGAGACCTGCACGATGACCCACGCGATGACCGACGAACCTCACGTTCCACCTCTCCTGTTGCGGCCCGCCTGGGCCGTGTGAGGAGAGGTGAGTGCATGTGTGGTGCCACGCGCTCGTATGCCGGAGAAGCCCATGATCTCATGGGCTTGTCTGCGTACCTCTCAGGGATCGTCGCCGATCCGTGGTGGCGTCACTCGCCGCGGACGCGCTTGACCACGGCCATGACCTCGTCGTCGGTCATGATGTGGTCGAGCGTCTTTGCCTCTTCGAGGATCGCGCCGACGAGCTCGTCGTCGGGGCGGATGTTCCGCTCGCCGAGCCAGTAGTTCACGTTCGAGGCGCCGCTCATGAAGCCGATGCAGATCTCTTGTTTGCGCCCGACCATGCTCGCGGGCACGCCGCTGTAGATGCGGTCGGCGAGCCACGCGTCGCCGCGCTGCATCGACTTGATGATGGCGGCGGCGTGCACGCCAGTGGCGGTGCGGAACGCGTCGCGGCCCACGAGCGGGTAGTTGATGGCGATGTCCCAGCCGACGGCCTCGGCGATCGTCTCGCAGTACTCGAGCAGCTTCGTGAGGTCGTGACCTTCGTCGAGCTGACCGAGGAGCTTCATGTTGAGGAGCATCAGCTCCATCTGCGCGTTGCCCACGCGCTCGCCGATGCCCAGGCCCGTGGCGTGCACCCGGTCGGCGCCGAACTCGAACGCCCAGATCGCGTTCTCGAGCGCGAGCCCGCGGTCGTTGTGGCCGTGCCAGTCGATGCCGACCTCGGCGCCCGTCCCCGCCACGACGTTCTTGGTGAACTGGATGAGGTTGCGCACGCCGTCGGGCGTCGCGTGCCCGACGGTGTCCGAGAGGCAGAGGCGCGTGGCGCCGTGGTCGATCGCCGTACGAAATAGGGTCGTCAGCACCTCGGGGCGCGAGCGCGTCGTGTCCTCGGTGACGTACGCGACGGGCAGCCCGTCCTTGACGGCCACGTCGATCGCCTCGGCGCTGCGCTTGGCGATGAGCTCGACGTCCCACTGCTCGGCGTACTGGCGGATCGGGCTCGACCCGATGAACGCGTACACCTCGACGGGGATACCGGCGCGCTGCGAGACCTCGATCATCGGCGTGATGTCACCGACGACGGTGCGGCCGGCGCACGCGATCTTGATCTTCATCTTGCACTCGACGACCTCCTGGCAGATGCGCAGCACGTCGTCGAAGGCGCGCTTGCTCGAGCCGGGGAGCCCCACGTCGGCACAGTGGATGCCCAGGTCTTCCATCAGGTGCAGGATCTTGAGCTTGCGCTCGATGCCCGGATCGACGACCGATGGGTTCTGCAGGCCATCGCGCAACGTCTCGTCGAAGAACGTCGCATTCTTGGGCAGAATGCGGCCCTTCCTATTGATCTCGTTCCAGTCGAAGATGAGGCCCGCGGCACGGTCTCGCGCGGTGGCGAAATCGGACATGAATACAGTATGCCACAGGGCAAGGCCGCCCGCGCGCACGTCGCTGTCTCCAGAGAGGACCCTATGCAAGAGCTTGAAACCTTGGACGCCGCCAGGCTGGCCGTCGTGCAGCCCGGCACACGCGCGAGCTTTCGACGTCGCGTCATGGACGCCATGCGCTCGCTGGTCTCCGCGCCGGGGGCCTTCTTCTGCTTCGGAAAGGAGGACTCGCGCGCCTACTCCGACTCGTCGCGGATGGTGGACGGCGCCCTCCAGCCCTTCAAGAGCGACCCGAAGCTCGCCTTGAGCGCGGCGTTCGGGTTCGAGACCAAGAGCGTCATCGAGACCGCCCGCCGCGCGTACGACGGTGCCGAGCTCTACCCCGACGACGAGCGCCTGCAGCTGCCGCACTTTGCGGCGCACGCCGACGCGGGCTTCAAGCACGTGCTCCTCTTCTTCTTGCACGAGGGCGGCGTGCTCTTCGGGCTCGCGGGGCTCGAGCGTCGCGAGGCCGACGGCCCCTTCACCAGAGAAGAGGTGGCCAAGATCGAAGAGCTCGGTCCGTTCGTGGTGACGGGCGCGCGCGTGCAGCTCTCGTACGACGAGCTGTCGCGTGAGGCCGCCGCGCTGCGCGCCTTCAGCAAGGTGAGCGGCACGCTCTTCGTCGTCGACCGCGACAAGAAGCGCGTGGTGTGGGCCGCCAACCGTGAGCACGGCGTCGACTGGGACGCCGACGTCGCGCCGGTCGAAGATCACGTCGTCGACGCGGCCGAGCAGTCGCTCGCGGCGCGCGCGCGGGGCGACGCCCTCCCCACGCCGCCCCGGTTGCCGTCGGGCGCCGTGGTCGCCTCGGCGAAGATCGACGGCGATCCCGTCTTCGGCGGGGCGCGCTGCGCGGTCTTGCGTGTGGCGCCGCAGACGACGAGCCCACCGATCGATGGCCTCAGCAAACGCGAGCGCGAGATCGCCCGCCTGCTCGTGGCCGGCTACAGCGGCGTGAACGTCGCCGCCATCAGCGGGCTCAGCGAGAACACGGTGCGCACGTATGTGCGGCGCCTCTACGCGAAGCTCGGCGTGGCCAACCGCGCCGACCTCGTGCGCAAGCTCATGACGCCCGAGCCCAAGTCGTCCTCGCCGTCGTCGGTCATCGCGCCGCCGCCGGACTCGTCGCTCATCGACGGCGACGACACGCTCGACTGAGCGGCTTCTGCCGCGGGGCCGAGCGCCGTCAGTGCAGGCCGGGATCGCCGGGGTCGATGAAGATCGCGTCTTCTTCGGCGTCGGCGATGCGCGCCGCGGCGACCAGCGCGGCCCGGGCGCTCGAGTCGGCGTCGGTGAACTCGACGCCGATGCCGCGGAAGTCTTCGTCGTGGATGGCGCGGCGCACGATGGCCTCGAGGCTGAGCGTGGTGCCGTCGCGCGTCTTCACCTGGACGTGCAGGCGCAGGCCCAGCGGGATCGCCTTGTCGGTGCGGATGGCCATCCCGGTCTCGGACACGTCACGCGTCAACCCCGCCGCGTTGCCGAGCTCGACGGGCAGCTCGATCCGAAAGCGCTGCGACGAGCGTCGGACCTTGTCCTTCTTGCGGCTGCTCGGCGGTCCGCGGTGCGCGCCGAGATCTTGCACGAAGCGCTCCCAGTCACGCTGCGCGCTCATCTGTCCCCAGAACTGCAGGCCCGCGCCCGGGATGCCGTCTCCGCCGGGCTCGCGCACGTGCACGACCATCGCGTGCGCCTCGATGGGGCGCCCGTTCGGCAGGTCGAGCTCGAGCTTGACGAGCTGTCGCAGCCGAGGCGGCGCGTCGGTGCGCACGAACGCTCCACGAAAGCTCACGTCGTCGGTGAGGAGCTCGGTGGTCACGCCTTGCCGCGTCAGTTTGACCATGACGTGGGCGGCGTGACGAGGCTCGCGGCGCTTGTCATCCACCATCGGTGCGCTGGACTCTAGTCGACTCGCGCCGCGGCGCAATCTGCCCCTGAGGCGCGCGTGACGCGGACGCGTCGAGCCACGCCGCGACGTACGATCGGCGCGCCGCGTCGCCTCACCTCGCCCGGTCAGCCGTAGAGCGACTCGGCGACCTTGAAGGTGAGCGCTTCGAGCTCTTGGTACGCAGAGCGGATCGACGAGAGGTCGCCGTCGCTCTCGAGCAACGCGCGCAGGCGCGTGCAGCCCGCGGCCATGTTCTCGACCATCACGCCGTCGACGAGATCCTTGTAGCCCTCGAGCGCGGCCTCGGTGGTGTACAGCAAGGTCTCGGCTTGGTTGCGGATCTCGGCGAGCTCCTTGCGCACCGTGTCGGCCGCTTGATGGCGCTCGCCTTCGGTGACGATGCTCTCGATCTCTTCTTTGCTGAGACCGCTCGTGGGCGTGACGTTGACCTGCTGCGACCGGCCGGTGCCGAGGTCCTTGGCGTCGATGCTCACGACGCCGTTGGCGTCGATGCGGAACGTCACCTGGATCTTGGGCACGCCGCGGGGCGCCGGCGGGATGCCCGCGAGCTCGAAGCGCGCGAGGCTCCGGTTGTCGGCGGCCATGGGGCGCTCGCCCTGGAGCACGTGGATCGGCACGAACGTCTGGTTGTCGAGGCTCGTGGTGAAGATCTCGCTGCGCTCTGCGGGGATGGTCGTGTTGCGCGGGATGAGCACCGTGAACACGCCGCCGCCGGTCTCGACGCCCATGGAGAGCGGCGTGACGTCGAGCAGGAGCATCTCGACCGTCTCGCCCTCGAGCGCCGCGCCCTGGAGCGCCGCGCCCGCCGCGACGACCTCGTCGGGGTTGACGCCCTTGCTCGCGGGCCTGCCGAAGAACTCGGTGACGGCCTTCTGCACGGCGGGCATGCGCGTCATGCCGCCGACGAGCAGCACCGTCGAGATGTCCGACTGCTTGAGCTTCGCGTCCTCGAGGCACTTGCGGCACGGCTCGAGGCTGCGCTCGATGAGCTCGCCCACCATGAGCTCGAGGTCGGACCGCGTGAGCGTGCGCTGCACGTGCAGCGGCTCGCCCTTGGCGGTCGTGGCGATGAACGGCAGGTTGATCTCGGTCTCGAGCGACGACGACAGCTCGTGCTTGGCCTTCTCGGCGGCCTCCTTGAGGCGCTGGAGGGCCATCTTGTCTTTCTTGAGGTCGACCGCGTACTCCTCGTTGAAGGCGTCGGCGATGGCGTCGACGATGCGGAGGTCGAAGTCCTCGCCGCCGAGGTACGTGTCGCCGTTGGTGGCCTTGACGCTGAAGACGCCGTCGGCGATCGACAGGATCGAGATATCGAACGTGCCTCCGCCGAGGTCGTACACGGCGACCAGCTCGGCGTCCTTCTTGTCGAGGCCGTACGCGATGGCGGCGGCCGTGGGCTCGTTGATGATCCTGCGGACCTCGAGGCCGGCGATCTTGCCCGCGTCGCGTGTCGCCTGGCGCTGCGCGTCGTCGAAGTACGCGGGGACGGTGATCACCGCGTCGGTGACGGTCTCGCCCAGGTACGTCTCGGCGACCTCCTTCATGCGAGAGAGCACCATGGCGCTCACCTCGGGAGGAGACATGTTCTTGCCCGCGACGTTGACCCAGGCGTCGCCGTTGGACGCCTCGATGATCTTGTACGGGCTGCGCTCGAGCTGACGCTGCACCTCGCCGTCGTGGTACTTGCGACCCACGAGGCGCTTGACGGCGTAGACCGTGTTCTGCGCGTTGGTGACGGCCTGGCGTTTGGCCGGCTGCCCCACGAGCCGCTCGCCCGTGCCCGCGAACGCGACGATGGACGGCGTGGTGCGCGCGCCCTCGGCGTTCGGGATGATGCGAACCTCGGACTTGCCCGTCGGGCTCGTCTCGAGGATGGCCACGCACGAGTTCGTCGTGCCGAGGTCGATCCCGATGACCTTGGTGCTCATGACTCCACCCTCGTCCCCGCGTTCTCCGCGCGCCGCTCCCTAGACAAGAACGTCATGCGTCGGAGTCGCCTTCCTTTGCGTCGTCGGTCTTGCCCTCCCCGGCCGAACCGTCGTCGCTGTTCTCTTCGGCCTTGGCCTTGGCGACCACGACCATCGCGGCGCGCACCAGTCGCTCGCCGTTGAGGTATCCGGGCTGGACCTCGGCGACGATGGTGCCGGGCGGGTGCTCGTCGCTCTCGACCTGCTGGATCGCCTCGTGGACCATCGGGTCGAACGTGCTGCCGACCCCGGGGACCTTGGTGATGCCCGAGCGCCCGAGCGTGTCGATGTACTGCTTGAGCACCATCGCGAGACCGTCGAGCACGGGCTTGAGCTCGGTCGCGCGCTGCGCGCTTGTGATGGCGCGCTCGAGGTTGTCGAACACGGGCAAGAAGTCCTTGAGCAGGTCTTCGCGGCCCGCCTTGCGCGTGTCCTCGATCTCGCGGCGCGTGCGCTTGCGGAAGTTGTCGAAGTCGGCGGCGGAGCGCTTCCAGCCGTCGAGGTTCTTCTTGGCCTCGGCTCGCGCGGCCTCCAGCGGATCGACCGCCTGCTCGCCCGAGGGAGCCGCTTCGTCTTCGCCGTTGCTCGTGTCGCTGCCGTTCGCGTCCGTCGCGTCGGGGATGTCAGACATCGTCACACACTCTCCAGTCGCGCGATCATAACGCACTGTGTGAGAAATGGATCTGGGGATCCCTCGCCACGCGGCGGCATGGATCGGTTGCGATCCCGGATCGTCGCACCGTCACCCCGACACGGCGCCGCGCCGACTCTGGACCGGGCTCGGCCGCTGCGGGTCGAAAATTCTCGGGCGCCTTTCGGAGTGGGGGCATGGTGCGATGTTTGCGTACACACGCCTACCATGTCGAAGCTCGCCGCCACGGTCGCCGCAGCCCTTGTGTCCCTCGCCGCCGTCGCTGGGTGCACCGCGCAGGCCGAGCCCGACGAGGCGGCAGGCGCCGAGGAGGCCTTCACGGCCCACGCGTCGAAGCACGCGATCGTGCTCGCGCACGGGTTCGACGCGTCGACCACGAACCGGTGGAGCTTCTACAAGGTCGAGGACGCGCTGAAGGCCGACGGGCACGTCGTGCACTCCGCCGAGGTCTCGCCGTACAAGTCGGTGCCCGCCCGCGCCGAGCAGCTCGCGCGGCACATCGGGCTCGCCCAGGCCAAGTGCCGCGCCAAGGCCGGCTGCGACGCGTCGAAGGTGCACATCCTCGCTCACTCGATGGGCGGCCTCGACTCTCGCTACCTCATCTCGAAGCTCGGCTACGGCGACCGCGTCGCGTCGCTCACGACGATCTCGACGCCTCACCGCGGCTCGCGCATCGCCGACGTGCTCCTCAAGATCGTCAGCGACGACCACAACAAGTGCGTGAGCGCCGCCGCGTCGGTGTGGGCGCGCACGTTCACCGACGACGACCTCGCCGAGGGCAGCGATCTCCGCGGCGCGCTCCTGTCGATCAGCGAGAAGCACACGGCCGAGGTGTTCAACCCTGCCGTGAAGGACGACGCCCGCGTGACGTACCTGTCGTGGGCCGGCGTCAGCAACGTGGGCGGCATCCCCAACGCCAAGGACTACGTCGCGTGCGAGGGCAACATCCAGACGCGCCTCGGCATCCGCGACGGCATGGACGCGACCCTCGTGGCCGCGGCCGGCTTCGTCGCGCACGGCACCGAGCTGCGCCCGAACGACGGCATGGTCACGGTCGAGAGCGCCAAGTGGGGCAAGTTCATGGGATGCGTACCGGCCGACCACCTCGACGAGGTCGGACAGCCCAAGGACGGTCCGCACTTCTTCACGGGGTTCGACCACATCAAGTTCTACCGAAAGATCGCCTCGAGCCTCGACGGCGAGGTCGCCTCGCGCGGCGTCGAGTGATCGGCCGCGCGTGCCGCGCAGAGCGCCGATGAGTCCGTAGAGTCCGACGAATCAGGGTTTCCCCGATTGTCGTGGCGATATCGCCCCGGATAGACAGCGGGCGTGCATCCAGGGGGGCGGGGCGCGTCGGCGATCGTGGCGATGTCGGGCGCGGTCGCGCTCTTCACGTGCCTGCCCGCCTTCGACGCGCACGTGGCCCGCGCCGCCCCGAGCGCCGCGAGCGCCGACGGCGGCGACGACTCCCGAGGTGATGGCGACGAGGGACACGGGATCGTCGGCGGCGCGCTCGACGACGCGCCGCTCCCCGGGGTAAGCGAAGAGGCGACGGAAGGAGGCGCAACGCACGGGCCGACGCTCGACGCGGTGGTCGCGCTCGCGAACACGCGCGGCCTCGTGTGCACCGGCACGCTCGTCGCGCGCGACGTGGTGCTGACGGCGCGACACTGTCTGCCCATCGTGAACGTGCGGGTGGGCGCGGACCCACGGCGGCCCCGCGAGACCGCGCGCGTGCTCCGCGCCGAGACGATGGGCGCGAACGCCGTCGACGTCGCGGCGTTGGTGCTCGACCGAGCCTTGGCCGCGCCGCCGATCGCGCTCCGACGCGACGACCGCGCGCTCCCGCGCCACGTGTGGCTCGTGGGGTTCGGCGCGACCGACCCGCGCGGTCTCCGCGGCATGGGCCTGCGGCATCGCGCGATGGTGCCCCTGCGCGATCTCGACTGCTCGCCGAGCGAGTCGAATCGCTACGGATGCAGCGGCGTCGAGCTCGTCATCCCGCGTTCGAACGGCGCGGACACGTGCGCGGGCGACAGCGGCGGGCCGGTGCTCGAGGTGGTGGGGGGCAAGCCGCGCGTCGTCGCGGTGACGTCGCGCGTGGTGCGCGGCGCGCTCGTCGCGTGTGGGGACGGCGGGATCTACACGCGCGCGGACGCGATCGCGCCGTGGCTCGACGGTGTGCTGAAGAAGGAGCGGGGGCGATGACGAACAAGCGATGGCGGCGTGCGGCGGGTGTGTGGGTGGCAGGCGCGGCGCTCGCGGCGGCGGGGCTGGCGTGCGGCGGGGCCGCGAAGGCACCGAGCGACGTCGAGCTGGCGCGCGCCGAGGGCATCGAAGCGGGCAGAGCGCTGGCTGAGCAGGAGCTGCTCGTCGACGCAGTTCGTGCGAGCGCGACCAAGGCGGACCTCGAGGGCGCGCCCTACCGACTCAACCGCGAGACGTGGCGGGTGACGATCGCCCCGCGACCCATCGTGCGCACGCGTTGCTGGATCAGCACCGACACGGCGGGCGTGGCCCAGGACCGCGACGAGCGGGTGGTCGAGTGGGACCCGTCCACGAGCGACTCTCCCGAGCGCTTCGTCACGCTGCGGAGCGGCTCGGTCGCGACGCTTCGATGCGCCGCCGAATCATCCAACGTCGGCTCGGGCAACACTCCCGACACGATCACCTACAGATTCGACGACGGTGGCGCGCCCAGTGCATCTGGCGTCGTCGCTGTAGGCGGAACCCTCGTGCACCTCACGGCGACGGACAAGACCGGCGCCCAGTTCGGTGTCACGGCGACGGCGGAACGCTGGAGCAAGGCGGGAACCGTCCCCTATTCGTCGCGGGTGAACCCGCCGGTCTCGCAGGGCGGCCAGCGCTCCCTCGATCCGCTCACACCGCTCTTCACCGAGCTCGCGACCGTGATCGCCGAGGTCGCGGTCGAGCGCGCGAAGTCCGGCGCCCAGGAGCTCGCAAAGGAGCGCCTGCGCGGCTTCTTGTGCAACATCGGGTACGGCACGAAGTCCCGTGGTGTCGCCCCCACCGTCGGCGGCGTGCACGCGTGCGCGCGGGACGAGGAGTGCAGGCAGGTCTTCAAGAAGACGTGCTCGAGCATCGACTTCTTGCGTGTCGAGGAGCTCGCCGCGTCGGCCGAGGTGCTGGGCCGTGGCCTCGCCGGCGACCTCACCGAGTACGCGTTCAGCGCGCTCACGAGCGTCTTGTCGAGCGAGAGCGAGCGCGTCGTGAGGCTGACTGTGGACTCGCTCAATCGGAGCCTCCAGGCGCTGATCGACGGGAACGCCATCCGCACCGAACGCGACTTCCAAGCGTTGCTGCTCGGGCTATCGGAGCTCCCGGTGGGGACGCAGGGGTACGCGTCTGCGCTCGACGCGCGCCTCGGCACGCTACGGAGCGCAGTCGCGGCTTCCGCAGTCGCCGCAGCCGACGCCCGTGCGAAGGTCGCCCGCGACAAGGCGCTGCTCGCCGTCACATCCGCCGAGACCGCGGCCAAGAAGGCCGCGGAGCCCGACGCCACGAAGCAGCAGGCGGACGACCTCGCGAGTCGCCTCCGAGAGGCGATCTCGGCCGCCAACGATCTCGCGCGAGTCGTCAACGAGGTGTCCCCGCAGGGCGCGAGCCCACCCCGGGTGGCGCCGTTCGCCGAGAAGCTCGCTGTGGCCGCGCGTGACGTGCGCACGACCCTCGAGAGCGAGTCGTGGCGGTGCGCGGTCGGGATGGGCTCGGCCGTCCTTCGGGAGTGCCTCGAGCGCGACACGTGCTCGGCCGACGCGCTCCGAACGTCGTTCGAGCGCGAGCTGGCCGCGCCGTCTCAGCAGTGCGCAGCGACGCTCGCGATGATGCGCGACGAGTGGCCCGAGCTGCCGAGCATCCTCGCACGCGCCGTGGACGTCATGCGCCCTCCGCCTGGGACCACACCTGCGCAGACCGCGAAGGCGGCGACCGTCATCGTGCTCGAGGTCCTCGAGAAGCGCGCGCTGTGGCGGTCGGACTCGCGAGGCGCTGCCGAGAAGGCCGAGCCGGTCCGCACGGCCTTCGACGCGACCAAGGCGCTCACCACGGCGCTCTTCGACCGCGACTACGCCGGCGCCGCCGTCGCGAGCGCGCGCCTCGTCTCGAGCGCCATCGCGCAATGCGCCAAGGAGAACTCGAGCGAGGACGAGAAGAAGTACTGCGATTCGCTCGACGCTGCGCGCTTGAAGAAGTCGCTCGCGCTCCTCAACGGGTTCGTCTCGTACGCGGCGAGCTACCGCAAAGAGCCGAACGGCGCGAGCGACGGCAAGTCGGACGCAGAGAGGGAGAAGGCCCGGCGCGACGAGCGAAAGAAGGCGATGAACGACCTCGTCGACGCGATGACCGATCGGTCCGCGCGTCGAGGTGAGCACATCTTCTCGTTCGGCGTCGGCGTCGGGCTGGCGTCTGGACGCAAAGCGAATGTCGCTGGCCGCCAAGGCGACGACCTCCTCGCGCGCGGTGGCGTCGACTGGATGCCGAACCTCGCCTTGCCCACGGGCGTCGCCTGGGACTACACGCCCGGTGGCAAGCTCGGCCGCTACCTCGGGTCGCACGTGCAGCTCTCGCTCCTCGACGTCGCTCAGTTCCTCGTCGTGACTCAGAGCGCCGAGGTCCAAGACAAGCCCACGTTCGCCACCGCGTTCCTGCTCGGAGGCCAGCTCGGACTCACGGTCGGCACGCCATCGCGCTCGGTGTTGGTCGGAGCTGACCTCGGCTATGCGCCCGGGATGAAGCTGCCCGCGACGAACGCGAACGACGAGACCACGGGCGTCTGGCGCGTGGGCGGGTTCGTCGGAACGTACATCCCGTTCATCGACTTCAACTGACGCTCGACCTCAACGCGCCCAGAGCACGGCGAGGTCGAGCTCGAGCGCGTCGAAGGGCTCTGCGTGCACCCGCGCGTCGGCGGTGAACGTGTGGATGATGCGGTAGGTGTCGCCGTCGAGGCGGAGCACCTCGAGGTACTGTTCGAGCGGATCGACCAGCCACACGTGACCGACCCGTTCGCGCGCGTAGATCGGGAGCTTCTCGCCGCGGTCCACACGCTGCGTCGCGGGCGAGAGCACCTCGCATACCCAGTCGGGAGCGAGCTCGAAGGCCGCGACGTGGGGCATCTCTGGCATCCGCTCTCGCCGCCAGCCGGCGAGGTCGGGGACGAGCACGTCGGCCCCGAGGTGGAGCTCTGGCTCGTCGAGCAGGATCCACCCACCGGGCCCGCCGCGACCCCGCTTGAACGGCGGCCCGAGCTCCTCTCCGAGGGCGCTGGCGGCGGCGGCGTGCGGCGACGCGGGTCTCGGACTCGTGTGGACAACCCCGCCGATGATCTCTCCGACCACGTGATCGGGGAGCGCCGCGAGCACGTCCGCGGCCGATCGCTCCGACTTCGCCGCCATCGACTCAGGTTAGCGCGTATGCGCCCGTCGCGCCGTCACGGCATGGGGCGGGCGCAGCGGCCGCCTTGCTTGCCGTACTTGGTGAGGACGCTCAGGTTGTAGCCGCCGCGGTTGTTGATGCCGTGGCCCTCGAACGAGCCGCCGACCCACCGCACGCGCGGGAAGCTGTTGTGGTTCGCGTCGTCGACGGCCGCGATGTAGTCGCCCGTGACCTCCATGAGGTTGCCTGCGACGTCGAACCACCCGTCGAGCGCGCCGGCGCCGGTCGCGTTGCGATCGCGCGTCATGCGGCCGGGCGCGGCCACGGCGAACGCCTGATCCGCGCGGGCCCACGTGTTGAACGGCCGCTGCGGGAACGCGTAGCGCACCTCGGGAACGCTCCAGCCGAACGGGTTCCAGTTGGTCGGGTTGCGGTCGGGCGCGTCGACGACGACGCTCGCGTTGTTCGTGTTGATCATCCCCACGAACGTGTTGGCGGGGGCGTTCGTGTACGACGCCACGGCGGGATCGGCCGGGTCCCACGCCTGGTTGAACTCCGGCGCCGCGCCCCACGGGTACTTGGCCGCGCCCCACGCGCTGTTCGGGTTGTTGTTCGCGCCGCCCAGCTCGGCCTGCGTAGGCAGGCGCCCGCCGTCCCACGCGCAGAACGCCGCGAGCAGCACCTGCGTGACGCAGTTGAGCGACTTCACGTCGAGTGTGTTCTGGTCGAAGTCGCGCGCGCTCGCGCCCCACTGCGCCTGCTGCGTCGCCGCGGGCCACCAATACGTGGGGTGCCCGAACGCGTCGGTGTTCACGTTGACGAAGCACCCTTGGCCGCAGTTGTTGCACGGCCTGTCGGGCATGAAGACCATGTTGCCCAGGTGGCCGTAGACGCCGAAGTTCACGTTGGCGGCGCCGCAGTTCTGGCCCTTCTCGTCGCACTGGATGATGTTGCGCGTCGGCGCGCTGTTGCCCTGCGGCAGGTACGGCAACATCGTGTCGGGGATCTGCTGCGTGATCGCGCGGTTGGCGTCGACCCAGGCGCGCACGTTGCCGCCCGTGCGGCGGATGAACTCGCGCATGCGCCCGGCGGTGATCTCGTACTTGTCGACGCGCACCGAGTTGTCGGCGAGCGGCAGCGACGCGCAGCAAGACTCGTGCGTCGCGCCGGCCTGGCCGATCTCGCGCTTGCCGCACGTGTCGCCGCCGTAGTGCACCGCGCACGACGGCGCGGGCGCGCACTTGTTGTCGTACGCGCAGCCGTCCGAGGCGCAGTCGGCCGCGAGCGCGCACGTCTTGCCCTCGGCGCACTTGGGGTTGCCCACGCCGCCGCAGTCGACGTCGGTCTCGGTGCCGTTCTTGAGCCCGTCGTCGGGCGCGGGCGCGTTGCACTTCTTCGTCGCGCCGTCGCAGAGCACGTTGTCGCAGTCGGTGTTGTCGACGCAGCCTTCGCCCGTGGGGCAGCGGTTCGGCGCGTTGGGACCGCCGCAGTCCTTGCCGGTCTCGTCACCGTTCTTGATGCCGTCGGTGTACGTCGGCGCCGAGCACTTCTTGGTCGCGGGGTCGCACTTGGCGCTCGCGCAGTCGGTGTCGGCGAGACAACCCTCTCCCGTGGGGCACTTGGGCGCCTTGGTGCCGCCGCAGTCCTTGCCGGTCTCGTCGCCGTTCTTCACGCCGTCGGTGGGGCTCGGCGCCTGGCACACGCCCGCCGTGCACACGCCGCTCACGCAGTCTCCGGCGATCTTGCACGTCTTGCCGTCGTCACACGCCGGCGCGGCGAGGCCGCCGCAGTCGACGTCGGTCTCGTCACCGTTCTTGACGCCGTCCTTGGGGTTGACCGCCGCGCACACGCCGCCTTGGCACGAGCCGCTCTGGCAGTCCTGCGCGCCCTCGCACGGCCCGCCCACAGGGCACGGGCTCGTGCCGCGTCCGCAGCCTGGCGGCGCAGGGCCGGAGTCGGTCGCCGGAGGCGTCGCGTCGGGGCCCGGAGGCGCCGCGTCGTCCGTGGTGCCGGCGTCCGCACCTCCGTCCTCGTCGGCGCCCGGATCCACCGGACAGCCAGGCAGCAGCGCGACGATACCGAGGGCGACGGCGAGGCGAACCAACGGACGGTGGATGGGAGCCATGGATCCTCCAGGTGGACGGAAGGCGTAACGGATGAGCATATCACGCGGCGCCCCTTGTCACCTGCGCGACGCTGCCCCTTTCGTTCGCCGGCGAGCGCATGTAGGCACACATGGGTGTCTACCGAGCCGCTCCTCAACCCGCCGCAAGCCGAGGCCGTCGCACACACGCGCGGACCGCTCCTCGTGTTCGCGGGGGCGGGGAGCGGAAAGACGCGCGTCATCACGTATCGCATCGCCAATCTGGTCGCGCGCGAGCACGTGCCGCCGTACCGCATCTTGGCCGTCACCTTCACCAACAAGGCCGCCGCCGAGATGCGCGCGCGCCTGTCGCGCCCCGAGCTGCTCGGCGACATCGCGCGAGACCTCTGGGTGGGCACCTTCCACGCCACCTGCGCCAAGCTGCTGCGCATCCACGCCGACGCGGCCGAGCGCACCAAGAGCTTCGTCATCTACGACGCGAGCGACCAGAAGGCGGTGGTCACGCGCGCGCTCCGCGAGCTCGACCTCGACGAGAAGCGGTACGCGCCCAAGGCGATGCTCGCGCGCATCCACAAAGAGAAGCAGGAGGCGCGCGGGCCCGACGAGATGAGTCGCGACAGCTACATCGACGACGCGGTGGCGCGCGTGTACGAAAAGTACGAGGCGCACCTGCGCGCCTCGAACGCGCTCGACTTCGAAGACCTCATCCTGCACACCGTGCGCATCCTCGAGGCCGGAGAGGACGTCGCGCCCGAGGTGCGGATCGCGCGCGAGGCCCTGCGCAAGAAGTACGAGTACGTCCTGGTCGACGAGTTCCAGGACACCAACACCACGCAGTACCGCTTGCTCCGCGCGTTCTCGGCGCGCACCAACAACCTCTGCGTGGTCGGCGACGACGACCAGTCCATCTACCGGTGGCGCGGCGCCGACGTGCGCAACATCCGCGGCTTCCAGAAGGACTACCCCGACGCGCGCGTGGTCAAGCTCGAGCAGAACTACCGCTCGTCGAAGAACATCGTCACGGCGGCGCTCGCGGTCATCGCGCCGTCGCCCACCCGCGAGCCCAAGGACCTGTGGACCGACAAGGACGAGGGCACGCCGGTGCGCGTCGTCACGGTCGCGGACGAGCGAGACGAGGCCGCGTGCGTGCTCCGCGTGATCCGCGACGCGCGCGACAGCGGCATCAGCCCCCGCGAGATCGCCGTCTTCTACCGCGTGCACGCGCAGTCACGCGTGCTCGAAGAGGGCCTCCGCGCGGTGGGCATGCAGTACCAGATCGTGGGCGGCATGAAGTTCTACGAGCGCGCCGAGATCAAGGACGCGCTCGCTTACTTGCGCGTGCTGGTCAACCCACGCAGCGACGTCGACCTGCAACGCATCATCAACGTGCCCGCCCGCGGCATCGGCAACACGACCGTCGAGCGCCTCATCGCGGTCGCCAACCAGCACGGCGTGTCGCTCATGGAGGCCATCGATCGCCTCGACGCGCTCCTGGGAGACGAGCCCGCGGGCGTGCCCGGGGAGCAGCTGGGCCTCGACGGCGCGCTCGCCCCGCGCTCCAAGCGGACGCGCAAAGGGCGCGGCGCCGGCGACGTCGACGACGCGTCGGACGACGGCCCGCAGTCCGGTGCGTCCCCGCTCGGCGCCGCCGCGCGAAAGCGCGTGGGGCAGGTGCGCGCGCTCTTTCGTGTGCTCGCCGAAGAGGCCCGAGGTCGCCCGCCCGCCGACGTGCTCCGCATGGTGCTCGCCAAGAGCGGCTATCGCGAGGCGCTCGCCCGCGACGGGTCGACCGAGGCCGAGGCGCGCCTCGAGAACCTCGCCGAGCTCGAGAGCTCGATGCAGGACTACGCGCTCGAAGCCGAGGCGAGCGGCGAGTCGCCCACGCTCGAAGGCTACCTCGAGCGCGTGTCGCTCCAGAGCGACGTCGACAACGTCGGGGAGGACGAGCGCATCACGCTGATGACCGTGCACGCGGCCAAGGGCCTCGAGTTCGACCTCGTGATCCTGACGGGCATGGAAGAGGACATCTTTCCGTACCGCACGCAGGAGGGGCGCAGCGCCGAGGAGATGGACGAGGAGCGCCGCCTCGCGTACGTCGCCGTCACGCGCGCCAAACAACACCTGGTGATCACCCACGCGCGGCAGCGACAGATCTTCGGCACCACGCGCATCGGCATCCCGAGCCGCTTCGTGGGCGACCTGCCCCCCGGTGTGGTCGACCTGATGGAGACCCCGGCCGCGCGGGCGAGCAGCAGCGCGGGCCGCTACATCGATCGCGGCGCGGACAGCCACGTCGCGCCCACGTCTTGGCGAGGCGGCGCGAGCGGGGGGTGGAGGCACCCACAGTCGGCCCCGCGCGCGCGCGCGGACGAGGCGCAGGGCTGGGAGTCGGGAGAGCGCTTCGTGGAGCGCGAGCCCATCGACGACGGAGACGGCGTCGCGGTGCGCCCGGGCATGACCGTGGTGCACGAGCGCTTCGGTCGCGGCGAGGTGAAGAAGGTCGTGAGCCTCGGCGAGCCCGCCGTCGTCGCGTTCTTCCCTGCGTGGGGCGAGAAGAAGGTGCTCCTGCGCTTCTTGAAGATGGGGTGAACGCGCGCGTCAGAACGCGACGGTGTACGTGAACATCGCGCCGCCGCCGGCCGTCGGCCCGCCGCGGATCTTCTCGATCTCTTTCTTGGCCGCCCACGTGCGCGGCGGCAGCGCGTACGGCAAGAGCGCCCCGAGGATGCCCGTGCCGATGGGGAGGAGCACGCGCGTGGAGCGCTCCCACACGGGCCAGTCGAACTTGCCGGGCCCCGACGCGCCGAACGCGAAGGCGGGCGCGGTGATGCCCGACGCGAGCGCGATCGCGATCGCCACCGGCACGGAGCTGCGCTCGCTGCCCTCGGGCGCCGGTCCCGGCGCGAACTGAGGATCGCACTTGGGGAGCGACAGGTAGCCGCCGCCGAGGAACGCGCCCCAGAAGAGCCCGATGAAGCTGGGGCCCATCAGGCGGATGCCCGGCGTCTCGAGGTGCTTGAAATACTGCGTCTCCGCGGCCACCGAGCCGACGATGCCGGCGAAGGTCGTGCCGATGTAGAGCCAGTCGGTGTGGCTCGCGCGCTCGCACAGATCGCGCTCGAGCGACTGCCGCGGGCCGAGGTCCGCGGCCGCGTAGACATAGGCCGACGGATCGGCGGGCGGTACGGCGGGGGGCGGCGATGCGGCGTCCAACGGAGACGCGAGCTTATCGCCACTTGCGGCGATGTCACAAACGGGCAATCTTCTGGGCCATGTCCGTGTCGGTGCCGGGTCACATTTTTCGGGAGTACGACATCCGCGGGGTGGCCGAGCGCGACCTGACCGACCCGCTGGTCGAGGGCGTGGGCCGCGCGCTGGGCCTCACGCTGCGCGCTCCCAACGGCGGGCCTCCCACGCTCGCGCTCGCCCGCGACTGCCGCGTCTCGAGCCCGCGCCTGCGCGCCGCCCTGGTCAAGGGTCTGCTCGCGAGCGGCGCCAAGGTGATCGACGTGGGCGAGGGGCCCACGCCGCTCCTCTACTTCGCCGTGCACCACCTGGGCACCGACGGCGGCGTGATGATCACCGGTAGCCACAACGCCGGCGACGAGAACGGCTTCAAGATGATGCGGGGCAAGGCGAGCTTCTACGGCGCCGACATCCAGCAGCTCAAGGAGCGCGTCGCGTCCGGCGACTTCGGCGCCGACGTGCAGCCCGGCAGCTGCGAGGAGCAGGACGTCACCGAGGCCTACGTCGCGCTGATGAAGCGCAGCTTTCACTTCGAGGGCAAGAAGCTCCCGTTCGTGCTCGACGCGGGCAACGGCGCCGGCGGGCCGCT
>JAGQJA010000767.1 GCA_020430845.1 Myxococcales bacterium | reverse complement strand
CGACGAGGACCTCGCGCGCTTCGCCCGGGAGTACTTTGCGCTCTGCGACCGCGAGCTGGGCGCGTGGTTCGACAAGGCGTACGGCGCGTGCGGCCCCATCCACGGCGCGTCGCTCGGCAGGCTCGTGAGCGGCGTCATCCACGACATCGCCATCCGCGCGCGCATCGGCGAGCCCAAGGCCAAGCTGCGCGAGTACGCGCGCGACGCCGCGCTGGCTCTCTCCCGCGCCGCGGGCGGTGTACGATAGGGGCGCGATGCCGAACATGGTCACGGCCTGGGTCGGAGACCTCTCCGTCGTGGTGCACGGGCCCAGCACGCCCAGCAGCGCCGAGTGGTCCGACTACATCCGACTCTGCAAGGAGCTCTCGCGTCGATGGGAGGCCGGAGAGAAGGTGGCTCAGCTCGTCGTCACCGCCGGCGGAGGTCCCAACCTCGAGCAGCGCCGTGACGCGCGCGCCGCCGCGGGCGAGTCGCTCGTGCCCGTCGCCGTCGTCTCCGACAGCGCGTTCGCGCGCTTCGTGGTCAACGCGAGCGTGCGCATGCGCATGAACGTCACGTGCCGCGCGTTCGCGCCGGGTGAGCTCGACGACGCGCTCCGATACCTCGCGGTCGAGGGCACCGAAGAGGTGTCACGCTGCATCGCGCGCCTGCAGGAGGCGCTCACCCAGAAGAAGACGCGCGCGTCGTCGCGGCGGACGGCCCGTGGACGCTGACGTGTCGCTCCGGCGCATGTTGTTCGTCGAGGACGACGACGACGTGCGCAGCGAGGTGACGATCTTCTTCGAGTCGCCGCCGCACGAGGTGTCGGTCACGTCGTGCGCCGACGTGGCGTCGGCGGTCGAGGCCATCGCGAGCGACGCCCCGTTCGACGTGGCCCTCGTCGACCTCGGGCTCCCCGACGGGAGCGGCGTCAAGGTCATCCACGGGCTACGGCACGTACGCCCCGCGTGCCCGGTCGTCGTGTTCACCATCTACGACGACGCGGACGTGCTCTTCGACGCCCTGCGCGCGGGCGCGTGCGGATACCTGCTCAAGCAGACGCCGCCCGAGCGGCTGCTCGCCGCGATGCTCGACGCCGTCGCGGGGGGAGCGCCGATGAGCCCCACCGTGGCGCGCCGCGTGGTGCAGAGCTTCGCGAGCGAGGAGTTCGTCGACGAGCTCACCAAGCGCGAACGCGACGTGCTCGCGCTGCTCGCGCGCGGGCACACCTACGCGAGCATCGGCACCGCGCTCGGAATCGGCCTCGGGACCGTGCAGTCGTACGTCAAGGCGATCTACGCAAAGCTGCAGGTCGGCTCCAAGGCCGAGGCCACAGCGTGCGCCGCGCGGCTCGGCCTCGTGTGAGCAAGCGCCCGATCGTCAGAAGACGACCGGCGCCGGCGTCGACGAGTACGGCAGGGCCCCCGCGTCCTCGGCGCGGCCGAGCTGCCCGTAGAAGTTGTCGCCCCAGCACGAGACGCTGCCGTTCTTGCGGAGCGCGCACGCGAACGGGATCCACCCGACGACCACCTGCACCGCGTCGGCCACTCCCGGCACCGGCGTCGGCCGCACGAACGAGCCCGCGTCGTCCTGTTGCCCGAGCACACCGCGCGACGCGCCGCCGAAGCACGCCACCGCGCCCGACGCGAGCAGCGCGCACGAGGCAGAGTTTCCGGTGCCCGCAGCGATCACCGGCTCGCTGAAGCCGCTCACACGGACGGGCGTGAGCAGCGGGCTCGACGTCGTGTCCGGCGTCGCCTCCCCCTTGAGGTTCTGGCCCCACGTCCACAGCTCTCCGTCGACGACAGCGGCCTCTCCGTACGCGACCGAGCGACCGAGACGGAACGACTTGGTGGCCGCGGGCAGACCGACGACGGCTCCGGGCGTCGGGTCGAAGGGCAAGACGGACGCGTCGGCGCCTCTGCCGAGCTCGCCGTTCTTGTTGTCGCCGAAGCACCGCGTGCCCCCGTCGGCGTCCGCGCCGCAGGCGAAACGACCGCCGACGTCGAACGCGCACACGTCGGCGAGCGATGTCAGCTGCGGAACGACGACGGGCAAGAAGCTCCCCGCGTCGTCGGGCGCGGGAGCCTTGCCCGACTGCGCGCGATCATTCGCGCCCCAGCAGTAGACCTTGCCGTCGGTGAGCTCGGCGCACGTGTGGTAACCGCCGCCGACGACGCGACGCGCGACGCCGGGCAAGCTCACCGTGACGGGCTGCGGCGCGGGACCACCATCGCCGAGCGCGCCCAGGCGCCCCCAGCAGCGGACCTCGCCGGTCGCGACGAGCGCGCACGAGTGGTACCAGCCCGAGGTGAGCTGCGTCACGCCGGACAGGCCCAGAATGGGTGACGGGGACTGGACGAAGGGCTCGCTCGACGGGCGTCCGCACTCCGAGTCCGCGTTGTTGCCCCAACACGACACGGTCTTGTCGGAGAGCAGCGCGCAGACGTGCCCGACCCCGGCGCTCAACTGCGTCGCGCACGGCCCGCCACCTGGAGCGCACGTCACCGCGAGTGGCGTCGGCGCGAGCCTGGCGCACGGATCGCTCCCTCCATCCGCGACCGTCGCGGCGTCCGACGCGTCGATCGCGCTCGGAGACGCGTCGCTCGTCGGGCCCGGCGGGACGTTCGCGTCGACGCCGCCGCCGTCGGTCGCGGGGTCAGGGGTCGACGTGGCCGCGTCGCTGCACGCCTCGAAGGAGAGGGCCGCGGCCGCAGCGAACCAGACCAGCACGCCGAGCGTCACGGGAGATCTGTGCATCGAGTCCTCCTTGACCCGCGCCTACGGTGCGCGCGGACCGTCTCATCATCGACCGCGCGACGCGCGCCTGCTCCCCCACGATCATGGGGGTAGCGGCACGCGCCGAGGGCGATGCCTCGCCGACGAGCGCGATCTACGCTTGCGTGGCATGTCCGACGAGGGCTCACGGCTGCGCGTCGCGCTCGAGCGGCAGTGGCTCACGGCGCACGCGGGGTATCGCACGCCCACGTCCGCCGCGCTCGCCGCGGCCGCCCTCGTGGCGATGATGCTGCTCGGCGCGCTGCATCCCGAGGCGTTCGGCGTCGCCCCGAGAGTCTCTCTGTCGTGCCTGGGCGCGATGCTCGTGGCAAACGCGGCGGCGCTCGCCAGCTACCACCGGGCCGGCGTACGCACACGCGCCTACCGCCTGCTGGATCACGTCGAGACGGTGACGATCCAGCTCGGCACGGTCGTCATGATCGCGGCGTCCGACCGGGGCGTGAGCCCGTTCTGGCTCGTGTACTTGGGGCACGTGAGCATGTTGCCCGTCGACCCGCAGGCGTCGCGCATGGTGCGCGCCGTGGTGCTCGCCGGTCCGTGGTCTGCCGCTCTCTACCTCGCCGCGCTCTCGGGCTCGACGGCGGCGGCGGCGTTCGCGGCGTGCGGCGGCGTGGCCGGGTACTTCGTGTGGGGGCGATCGCAGCGCGGCAAGTGGCAGGTCGCGCGCGCGTCGGCCGAGCGGGAGCGCCTCGCCAAAGCCCAGCTCCGGCTGCGCGTCGAGAACGAGCGGGCACGGATCACCCGCGAGCTGCACGGTGCGATCGGCGGAGATCTCACGGCGATCCGCGACGCGTGCGGGACGCTCGAGGGAGCCGACGCTGCGGTGAGCACGATGGTCGCCGACGTGGCGGCGTGCGCGGCTGCGGGCCTGTCCGACGTGCGGACGGCGGTGTGGCTCGTCGACGGTCCCGCGCGCACGTGGTCCGAGCTCGCCGCGCACATGCGCGAGACGCTCGAGGATCAGTTCGGCGCGATGACCGAGCTCGCGCTGTCGGTGGAGGGCTCCGACGCGACCGCCGTATCGGCCGAGTACGGCGTGGCGGTGTTGCGGACGCTCCAAGAGTCGGCGCGCAACGCGATCACCCACGGGCGCGCGTCGCGGGTCGAGGCGTGCATCGCCATGGGACGGCGGAACATCGTCGTCAGCGTGCGCGACAACGGGCGCGGCCTGGCGGGCGCCACCGACGCGCGCCGCGGCTCGGGGCTCGGGAACATGCGCGCGCGCGCCGAGGAGCTGGGCGGGACGTTCTCGCTGGGTGTCGAAGGCGGCCACACCGTCGTGCGCCTGGAGCTGCCGCTGTGCTGAGCGGCGCGCCGGTGTCGCACGCGCTCGTGTGGGGCGTGCACCTCGCCATTCTCTGGGCGGGCCCGCGTCGTTTGGGCCATCGGCTGCGGACGAGCGTGGGCGTGGGCGTCGCGTCGGCGGCGATCACCGTGGCGCTGTGGCGTGCCGAGCAAGACCTGCGCTCTATGCTGTTCGCCGCGAGCCTCGGGATCGCGGCGACGTGGAGCCATCACACACACGCGATGACCTACCGAACGCTCGAGCTGCTCGAGGACGAGCGCGCGGAGCTGCGGACCGCGCTCGACCGGATCGCGCTCGTCGAGGAGCGAGCTCGCATCGCGCGCGAGCTGCACGACGGCCTCGGCGCGCGCCTCACGGCCCTCTACTGGCGCGTACAGCGGCTCACGCGCTCGGGCGCGGGCGCCCTGGGCCCGCGAGTCGCCGAGATCGCGGCACGAACGAGCCACGCGCTGGGCGAGCTGCGCGCGACGGCGTGGGTCCTGCGCGCCGCGACCCGACCGGCGTCGGAGGTGCTCGACTTCGTGCGAGCGCGAATCGCAGACGCGCACCCGCAGCTCGCGGTCGAGGGGGCCGTGTCGGCCGACGCGATCGAGGTCGAGCTGTCGAGCGAGCTCGGGCTCGCCGCCGTTCGGGACGTGGAGGCGACGCTGAGAGGTGCGCCGCCGGGCAAGTCACCGGAGCGTGTCGAGCTCACCGTGCACGCCCGCGGCGTCGACGCGTCGGTGGTCTGGCGCGGGGAGTGACCGGTCACCACGAGCTGGCCCGCGACGCGCCCGCTTACGCGTCGGCCTGCAGCACCTTCACGATCGTGAGCCCCAAGAGGACACGATCTCCGGGCTCGAGGCGCACGCGCTCGATGGGCTCACCGTTGACGTAGACCGGTGCTGCTGGCGGAGCGCTGAGGCTCTCTAGCCATAGCTCGGCGTTCTCTTGGATGAACCGGGCCATCCTGGGCGGACCGAGCTCTGGCGGAGCCTCGGGGAGCAGGATGTCGGAGTCCGGCGTGCTGCCCGCGAGCAAGACGACGCCGGGACGGACGATCACGCGGCTATCGCGATGCAGCAGGACGTATGCGTTCGGCGACCCCACGACGCAAAGCGTACTCCGCGACGCGCGTCCCTGCGGAGCTACAACAGCCGGTTCCGCGACGAGTGCCTCCGGATGGAGCGGTTCCGATCGCGGCGGGCGGAGGACGGCTCCTGGCTTCTCTCTAGCGGAGGAGGAGAGATTCGAACTCCCGG
>JAGQJA010000766.1:1040-4776 GCA_020430845.1 Myxococcales bacterium | reverse complement strand
TGGGGGTGGGCGTGTTGCGGTACGCGCGCGACGAGCTGACGCCGCGACGCGTGGGTCAGGCCCTCTACGCGCACCGGCGCGCCGACGCGTGGGACGCGCTCAGGCCGTGCGTGGTGCTCGACGCGACCGTGGGCTCGCGCGCGTGGGGGCTCGCCGACGAGACCTCTGACGAAGACCACCGCGGCGTCTTCGCGCTCCCGTTCGCATGGACGCAGGGACTGGTCGCGCCGCCCGAAGACCTGGTGAGCGCAGACGGAAGCGCCACGTATTGGGCCGCGGGCAAGGCCATTCGCCAAGCGCTCCGCGCAGACCCGAACACCCTCGAGATGCTCTTCGTCCCGAACGCCACGGCGCTCGATCCGATCGGCGCGTGGCTCCTCGAGGCGCGAGGCGCGTTTGTATCTACAGAGATCTACGGCACTTTCGGCCGGTATGCGCTGGGCCAGCTGCGACGCCTCGAGCAAGGCCTGCGGCTCGCCGAGCACCGCGCGCTCTTGCTCGAATGGCTGAGGAGCGACCCGACGCTGACGCTCGACGTGCTCGCGCAGAAGCTCGCGCAGGTGTCGACGCGCGCGGCGCCGACCGAGGCCGACCGCGTCCACCAGGCCAAGCAGTACATCAAGCAGCTCTATCGCTCGATGCACGATCAGGGGCTGCTCGACGCGTGCGAGCTCGCGGCCCTCGCGCGGTTCGCGCGCGATCGCTCGGCCGACTTCGAGCTGCCGCGGGAGCTGCGCCCCAAGAACGCGTACAACCTGCTGCGCCTCATCGCGACGGCGACGCGCTGGCTGCGCGAAGGCGAGCCCGTCTTCGCCGTCGAGGGCGATCTGCGCGCGCGCTTGCTCGCCATCAAGAGGGGCGAGGTCGCGCTCGACGACGTGCTACGAGAGGCCGAGGCCCTGGTGCCCGCCCTCGAAGAGGCGCGCGACGCTTCGGCGCTCCCCAAACGCCCCGACGTGGTGCGCGCCGACGCGCTCTTGCGCCGCATCGGCGAGGACATCGCGAGGCGGGCCGTCACGGGCGCGCCCGGTCCGCTGGGCGTCGGCGCGCCGCCACCCCCGGAGGTCACGTGGAGCGAGTAGAGTCTGCGAGCACGGTCGGCGAGGCGCTCGACGCCGCGCAGCGCGCCGTGATGGATCGCGTGCTGGCCGAAGAGCAGGCGCGTCGCGAGCACGTCGTCGTGTACCTCAGCGGCGCGCACGCGTACGGGTTCCCCTCGCCCGACAGTGACCTCGACCTCAAGGCCATCCACGTGGCGAGCACGGCAGATCTGTTGGGCCTCGAGCCGCCGACGATGACGTTCGATCGCGCCGAGGTGATCGACGGCGTGGAGATCGACTACACGTCGAACGAGCTGGCCCACGCGCTCACCGGCATCCTCGCGGGCAACGGCAACTTCATCGAGCGCGTGCTGGGGAGGATGGTCCCGCTCGCCTCGCCGCTGCTCGACGAGCTCCGCCCGATCGTGCGCCGCTCGCTGAGTCGACGCGCGCACAAGCACTACCGCGGGTTCGCCCAGAACCAGGTGCGCGAGCTCGCCAAGCAGCCCACCGCCAAGAAGCTCCTCTACGTGCTGCGCACCACGCTCACCGGCATCCACCTGCTCGAGACGGGCGAGCTCGAGCCCGACCTCTCACGCGTGATGGACGCGTACGGCATCGCCGACGCGGCGGCGCTCATCGAGCAGAAGCGCGCGGGTGAGCGCGTGGCGCTCGACGTGACGATGCGCGACGCGTGGACCCCGCGCGTCGACGCGCTCCTCCGGCGGCTCGACGAGGCGCGAGAGACGAGCCCGCTGCCCGAGTCGCCGCCGAACGAGGAGGAGATCCGCGCGTGGCTCGTCGGCGTGCGGCGCTCGCGCCTCCTTTGAGCGTCGCGCGTTGCGGTATGCTGGGCGCGAGGACGTCATGTCGGACTATCGAGACGACCGGGCCGCGCTCCACGCGCGCGTCGAGCAACAGGAGAACGAGCTCGAGCAGCTGCGCGTCGAGGTAGAGCGGCTGCGCGCGCGCGCAGGACAGGCCGACGCCCTCGAGGCCGAGCTCGACAAGATCCGCAGGCCTCGCCAGGGGCCGAACGTCGCCGCGCTCGCCGCGGTCGGTGGTCTGGCGGCGACCGTGCTCATCGGCGTCGTGGTCACGCTCACCATGAACAGCACGGCCCGACCCGTGGTGGTCGACCCGCCGGCGACTCCCCCGCCTGTAGACTCGACGAAGCCCTCACCGCCGCCGAGACCGGTCGGGGAGGCGGAGAAGGCGGGACCTCGAGCCATCCCCGCGTGCTCATGCCAGGACGGCGACGCGGGCAGCACGACCCTGACGTTCGAGGTCGGCGCGAGCATGTCGTTCGGCTCGAACGCGACCACCTACGTGTCGTGGGGGCTCGTCGACGCCGCGGGGGGCCGCGCGCGCCTCGAGACGGGTGGCAGCCTCGTGCCGCCGGGCGCCGTTTCGGCGGGGGCGATGTCGATGCGGCTCGCATGCCCCAAGGGCGCCCTCGTGCTCGCGCTCGATCAGCGCGTCACGGCGTGGTCGACAGCCGACGGCCACGAGCTGTGGTCGGCGTCGCTCCCCGCCCCCGTGGGCGACGCGCGCGGTGGACCTCTCGCCCCGACCTGCGAGAAGCTCGCGCTCGACGCGCGCGGCGACGTCGTGATCCCTCACGCCGGCGGACGCACCGTGCTCCGCGCCGCCGACGGCAAGCCGGCCCGCTGAGCAGGTCCGCGTGCGTCAACGCGCGCGACGCAAGATGACGACGCGGCCCGTCGGGGTGGCGACGGTGTGCTCGTGCTTGGAGCCGAGCTTCTTGATGACGCGCGCCGCCTCGGCGAGCTCTTCGTCGGCGCGCTGACCCTTGATGAGGAGCGCGAACCCACCGTGCTGCAAGAGCGGGAGCGTGAGCGGCGCGAGGGCGCTGAGGCGAGCGACCGCGCGCGCCGTCACGACGTCGAACGATCCCTTCATGCGCCCGCTCGCGAGCTGCTCGGCGCGCTCGGCGTGCACCGACACGTTCGAGAGCCCCAGCGCCGCGCTCACCGACGACAAGAACGCGGCCTTCTTCTGCGTCGACTCCACGAGCGTGATCTCGAGATCGGGCCGCGTGATCGCGAGCGGAATGCCCGGGATGCCGCCGCCCGAGCCGATGTCGACGAGACGCGCGCCCGCGGGCACTTGCGCGAGCAGGGGCAGGAGAGTGAGCGCGTCGAGCACGTGGCGCTCCCACGCGCTCTCGGCGTCGCGGATGGCCGTGAGGTTCATCTGCTCGTTCATCGCGAGCAGACGCGCGAGGTAATCGCCGAGCCGGCGCAACGCATCGGTCGACACGATCGCGCCGACCGCCTCCAGGCGCGCGCCGAAGCCCTCGGGCACGGCGAGCGGATCCGGCGCCGGCAACGCGAGGGGCGCGCGCTCTTCGCGCGTCATGGCTGGAGCACCGGCCCCAGGACCCGCTTCCACACGGGCTCCATACGCCGGCACCCGTCGACGGTGAGGTGGCCGTAGTCGTAGAAGCGGTCGTCGGGGATGCCCAGGTCGGTGCCGCGCCCGAAGAGCTCGACGCGAACGCCCATCTCGCGGGCGAGCAGCTCGGCGCGCTCGTGCATGAACGGCGTCACGCGCGGGTGGCTCTTGGCGAGCGCCTCGACGTACTGAGCCCGCAGCGGCACCTGCGTGACGATGACCTCGAGCTTGTCCTCGCGCGCCATGGCGACGAGCGCGCGCAGATCCCGTTCGTACGC
>JAGQJA010000766.1:0-1000 GCA_020430845.1 Myxococcales bacterium | reverse complement strand
CGTCTCGGGGCCCACCTCGAGCACCTGCGACGGCGGCCGCCAACGCAGCCGATCGTCGACGAAGCGCAGCGGCGTGGGCCCGCGGACGAGCGAGATGGCCCACTTGGGCAACGCCTCGTGCACCTCGGTGAGGCGCAGCACGCCGCCCACGAGATCGCCCAGGTTGCGACGGCGCTTGTACCACTCCCACCGTATCGCCATCGTGGCGTAGAGGCGCTCGACCTCGCTCGGGGGGAAGCCGTCGTTCCAGTACCAGTCCTCGACGGCGACCACGAGCACGCGCGCCTGCTTGAGCAGATCGCGGTGCCTCTCGTAGTAGAGGAGCGCCTCGTACGGGGTGCCGCCGGTGAGCCCCAGGTTGAGCACGCCGCCCTTGGGCAACGCGAGCTCCTTCTCGATCGCGCGCGGCTCGACGGCGTCGCGCATACGGCTCGAGCCCATGAACACCACGGTGGGCGGCGGCGCCTTGGCGATGACCTCTTCTTCGATGCCCCGGAACGCGCCCACCATCGAGTCGGGCACCGCGCGCCACAGCCGATCGGAGCGCGCCACGCCGATCTCGAGCGACAAGAGGAGCGCGAGCGCGAGCCCCGCGGCGCGCACGTCGAGTCCCTTGAGCGAGAGCGTGTCAAAACTGAAAATAGATGAACGGGACATCTTGAGAGGTTCGCAGGATGATCAGGATCAGGATGAGCGCGGCGTGCACGACGCCCCGCACCGGCCACGGCCAGCGCAACATCGCCGTCTCGTCGCGCTGACGATACTGCGGCACGTCGATGAAGAGCAGGATGACGACGGCGATGAACGCCCGCTTGAAGAAGCCGAGCTCTAGCCCACCGTGGAAGTGCACGATGCTCCCGAGCACGCCCATGGCGCTCGAGAACGTGGGCGCGCGAAAGAACACCCACGCCAGACACACCCAGGCGAAGGTGAGCCCCCAGGCCGCCAGCGCGCCCACGGCGTCGCGTGTGCTCCTGACCTCGGGCCTGAGCACCGGCGG
>JAGQJA010000765.1 GCA_020430845.1 Myxococcales bacterium | reverse complement strand
CCGCCTCCCCCTCCTCCGCCCCTGCCGGGCGCCGCCAGCACGCCGAGCACACCCATCGAACAGGTGTTCTCGCCGTGGCCCGAGCTGCTCGCGCCCGCCCGCTCCGAGCCGTCGATTCCCGCCAATTGAGTTGCCGACGGGTCGGGCGGTCACGGCGACCTCCACCGTCGATCTTCTGGCGCTTCGTGACGCGCGCGGCGCGATCGACCCGCCGAGGCGGCCGCGCTCGATCCTGGCGAGCGTCGTTTCGTGCCAATCTGGCCGGGCGATCCCTCGAGGCTGGGCACGCGCCGGCTCGCTCTTGGGTTGACGGCCGACCCAACCTTTGCGATTGAGCGAGGATGCGACGCCAGGGCGGGATGTGGCGCATGAGTGCGCTGGGGCTCGGGGCGGCGCTCGTGATGATCACGCCGACCGCGCAGGCGCAGGCGCCGGTGCCCGGTGCCGAGGTCGCGCGGGCCACGTTCGAGGAGGGCGTCGCGCTCGAGAAGAGCGGCGACTACGTGGCCGCGCTCGCCAAGTTCAACGAGTCCGCCAAGATTCGCGAGACCAGCGGCGTGCTCTTTCATCGCGCGTACTGCATGGAGATGTCGAAGCAGGACCTCGCCCTCACGGTCGAGGCCTACGAGAAGGCCGACCGCGTCGCCAAGGCCGCCGGCCAGGCCACGGTCCAGGCGGCTGTGAAGCGACAGCTCGCGCCCCTGACCGCGCGCCTCGCGCAGCTCACGATCACGGTGTCCCCGGCCCAGGTGAAAGACCTCGAGGTGTGGCTCGATGGGCGCGTCATGGCGCTCGCCCTCCTCGGCAAGTCGTTCCGCGCCGATCCCGGCGAGCACAACGTCGAGGCCAAGGCCCCTGGCTTCAAGCCGTATCGCAAGCTGATCAAGCCCGGCGACGGGGCCACGTTCACGCTCGACATCCAGCTCGAGCCCGCCCCCGGCGCAGCGCCCGCCGCCGTCGCCCCGCCCACGGCGAGCGCCACGCCCGCCGCGACGAACGCCCCGAGCGACGGCGCATCGAGCACGACGGCGCCGCCCGCCGAGGAGCGCGCCAAGTCGAGCGCAACCGTCCCCATCCTTCTCACGACGGGCGCCGTGGTGTTGGCCGGAGTGGGCGTCGGCGTGTTCATCGCAGCGGGCTCCAAGCAGGAGTCGGCGCGCGCCGAGTGCGCACAGCGCATCGAGTGCGAAGACCTCCGACGAGGCGTCGGCACGCTGGATGCGATCGCGCTCGCGTCGTGGGTCGGCGCGGCGGGCCTCGGCACGTGGGCGGTCATCTCCTGGATGTCCCGCGACTCCGCGCCGAGCTCGACCGCCTCGGTGTCGAGCGCCAGGCTCGGCGTCGGACCGCTCGGTCTCTACCTGTCAGGACAGTGGCGATGAGGCGCGTGGTCTTTGCGGTCTCCGTGCTGGCTCTGCCCCTGACGCTGGCGTGCACGCAGCTCTTTCACTCCACCGATTTCGCGACCCTCTGCGAGCTGGACGCGTCGGCGTGCGTCGACGGAGCGATCGCCACGACCGATGGCGGCGGGGCGGACGACGCCTCTCCCGAGCCGCCGTTCGACTTCTGCTCCCTCACGCCCGCCGAAGCCCGCTCGCGCGCCGAACGTGCGTGTGCGCTTCTCGGAGCGTGCGCGGGCCCGTTCGGAAGGAACGCGGCGAGCACGTGCCTCGTCGACGCCATCAAGGCGTTCGACTGCGCAGCCAATCCCACGCTTCGCCCGCGAGCCGCCGCCGAGACGTACTGGAGCTGCCTCGCGCGCGCGACCACGTGCGACGCGGTCGACGCCTGCGTCTTCGGCGGTCCGCGCCAGCGCTGCGGCTCGACCGGCTTCCTCGGATGCAGCGCCGACGGGCGCGTCCGCGTCGATTGCCAGAACACGCCGCAGCAGGGCGCAGAGCGCTGCGAGGCGTACGGCCAGCGCTGCGTGCGCTACGCCGCCGACTCACTGTCGGTGTGCACGGGCGTCGGCGAGCGCGCGTGCGCACAGTCCACGTGTCAGGGGACGGCGCGCGTCGAGTGCGCCGATGCCGGAAGCGTGACGGCCGATGTCGGTGAGGACTGCGCGCTCGTCGGCGACGGGCAGTGCGCGGTGGGCCCGGAGGGCCCCGCCTGCGTGCCCACAGGAAACGCGGCGTGCGGCGCGAGCCGGTGCGACGGGACGACGGTGGTCGTCGGGTGCGCCGCGACCCGACGCACGTCGCTCGACTGCGCCGCTTGGGGCCTCTTGTGCAGCGACACGATCACCGGCCCCAATCTGTTTGCGTCGTGCCTACCGCAGGTGGCCGACTGCACCGTCGACGCCTGCGAAGGCAACGTGCTCAAGGCGTGCATCAATCGACGCGCCTTCCCCATCGATTGCGCAGCGCAAGGGCTCGGGCCCTGCAAGCTCGTCGAGACCGAGACCGCCGGCACGCTCCGGCCCACCTGCACGAAGCCCTGACCTGCCGTCACGCGCGCGCTGAGGGATCAGCACGCGCGCGGAGCTCGAGTCACGCGCGCGAACCGACGAGGCTCGCGCACAGAGCTCGGCGGGCGTGCGATCCGAACGACCGCGCGCGCCGTATCAGAAGGTGCTCTCGATCTGGGCCTTCTTCAGCTCTTCCATCGCCTTGCGCGTCTCTTCGTCGAGATCGTCCTTGGGCTTGCGCGCAGGCTTGGAGGGCTTCTCTTTGGGCTCGGCGGCGGCCACGGTGGCCGGGCTCGGCGCCGGCTTGCGACGCGCGGGCGCGGGCGCAGAGGCAGGCTTCGCAGGCGCAGGCGCGGGCTTGGCCGCGGGCGG
>JAGQJA010000091.1:1987-6628 GCA_020430845.1 Myxococcales bacterium | reverse complement strand
GGGGGGCGGCGGAGGCGGAGGCGGCTGGGGCGGAGCGGCTTGGTTGGGGTCCGGCGGAGGAATGTCCTGCCCCGTCCCCTGCGCCGCCGCGACGCTGCTCACCAACACCGACGTACACACAAGCCCAAGCGCGAGCTTCGTCCTCATGAGTCCTCCTCCAGGGCGCACACCCGACCGAGCTGTCGTCGTGGGTGACGCTGCACGCCGAGGAGAGCCAGAAGCCCAGCCGACGGGCCAAGTTCTCGACGTTTTTCGGCGGGCCCTTGCGGACCATGGAATCGCTCGTAGACTGCTCCGGACCGGCGCCTGTGTGACAAGGTGCGCGCCCGGAGGTCTTGAAATGAGGCTCGGTCTATGGGGCGCGGGGGCGGCCCTCTCTCTCGTCGTCGCCGCGGCAGCCTGCTCCTCGGGCGAGCCTCCTCCCTCCAAGCCGCGGAGCGAGCCGATCGCGTCCGTCGCGCAGGCCATCCAGGGCGGAGCCGTCGACCAGGACCACCCGTACGCCGTCGGCGTGTGCGGCGGTGGTCGCGGAGGTCAGTGCCGCTCCATCTGCTCGGGCACGCTCATCCTGCCCAACGTCGTCGTCACCGCGCGCCACTGCGTCGACCAGGCGCCGCAGGAGATCCGCTGCATCGACAAGGCCGACTTCGGCCCGCGGAGCTTCAACCAGTACTGGATCACGACGCACTACCAGTCGACCAACCAGACCACGATCGGCTGGCACTCGGTGCAGGGCATCGCCGTCCCCAAGAACGACCTGATGTGCGGCAACGACATCGCGCTGCTCGTGCTCGACGATCTCGTCGACGGCTCCGAGGCGACGCCCGCCATCCCGAACGTCCACTACGCGATGTTCGACCCACGCTACGGCAAGAAGTTCACGGCGATCGGCTACGGGATCACGAGCGCCGGCGGCGGAGGCTCCGGCACGCGGCGCATCCTGCAGAACATGGACATCTTGTGCATCCCGGGCGACCCCAAGATCGACTGCCCGGTCTCGCTCGATCTGCCCGAATCCGAGTTCGTGGCGGGCGACGGCGTGTGCTCGGGCGATTCGGGATCGGGCGCGTTCGACCAGGTGTCGTTCGCGGCGGGCGGGCCGCCCATCTCGTTCGGCGTCGCCGCGCGCGCCGGCCAAGACGGCTCGACGTGCCGGGGCTCGGTGTACACGCGCCTCGACTCGCACCGCGATCTCGTCGTGCAGACGGCGATCGCCGCGTCGCAGAACTGGACGCTCTACCCCAAGCCCAACCCCGACTGGACGGTGTACACCCCGCCGCCGGTCGTCGACGCAGGCCCCCCGCCCACGCAGCCTCCTCCGCCGCCCCCGCCGTCGCTCAAGGGCTTCGGCGAGGCGTGCGGTAGCGGCGACGACTGCGAGAGCGGACGCTGCCTCGGACCGTCACCCGACGATCAGCGCTGCACCAAGACGTGCGATCCCGCTTCGGAGTCGAGCTGCCCGAGCGGCTACGTGTGCGAAGGAGAGAGCCCCAGCTTGTGCGCGGTGGCGGCGCCGGCGTCTGGCGGAACCACCACGACCACCACCTCGGGGTGCAGCGCCACGCCCGGCCCCGCCGACCCGACGCCGTGGCGCTGGGGCCTCCTGGCGCTGGGGCTCCTCGTCTCCCGACGACGTCGCGCGCGGTGATCGCCCAAGCTCGCGAAACCTCGGAGGTTGTCGCGCCATCCAAGAGTGGACGAGCCCCGAGCGAGTGGTCGCACGGGCCTCAACCGCGCGATTCGGCTATGCTTTTCTCCGAGTCCATGGACGACGCCCTCGGCCCCCGCAACTGGCAGGACCGCGCTCGATTCGAGGCGGTCCGCGCGCGCGTCTTCTCGGAGATGAACCGCGTCGGCGGTCGCTGGCGCCTCGTGGGCATCCTGCCCTTCCACCTGCTCGTGCTCGGCGTGCTCGCGGCCCGCGGTGAGCCCCCGGTGCGACTGGCCATCCAGGCCGCGGCGCTCGCGATGTGCGTCGTGACGATGGGCCTCGTGACCCGCAGCAAGCACTCGGGGCCGTGCTTCGTGCTCGGCGGCGTCTGCCTGCTCGTCACGATCGGCAACACCGGAGGCCTCGCCAGCCCGCTGCTCGTCAGCACCGTGCCCTTCTTGATGGGCGTCGCGCTCAACCCGGCGCTCGAGCGCAAGCGCGCCATGATCCTCGGCAAGTTCCTCGTCGGCTTCGTCGTGATGGCGCTGCTCGCGCACACGGCCGTCGGCGCGCTCGTGGGCCCGCTCGCGCCGAGCGTGGGCTTCGCCAGCGCCGAGTACGTCATCCTCGCGCTCGCGAGCGTGTCGATGACGCTCACGGCCATCTACCACATGTCCAAGGCCATCTCGGGCGCCTACCAGCGCATCGCGCTCGAGCTCGCGGCGCGCCGCGAAGAGCTCTGCGACGAGAACGAGGGCCGCACGCGCGCGCTCGAGGGCATCGCCGCCCGCCTGGCGCACGAGGTCAAGAACCCGCTCGCAGCCATCAAGGGCCTCTCCACGCTTGTCGCGCGCAACTCGACCGACGCCAAGACGGCGGAGCGGCTGGGCATCGTGGCGCGCGAGGCCGAGCGCCTGCAGGAGATCGTCGACGGGTTCCTGTCGTTCTCGCGCGGGCTCGACGAGCTGCACGTGGCGCCGACCAAGCCGTACGAGGTGGCCCGCGAGCTCGAGCTGCTCCTCGAGACGCGCGCGGCAGACGCGGGCGTGACGCTCGAGGTCAAGGGCAGCTCGGACCTCGTCATCAACGCCGACGAGAAGAAGGTCCGCCAGGCCCTGCTCAACCTGGTGCTCAACGCGATGCACGCGTCGTCCAAGGGCGCGACGGTCAGCATCGAGGTCTCGAAGAGCTGCGGAGACGGCGCCGCGGTCATGCGCGTCATGGATCGCGGCACGGGCATGACCCCCGAGATCCTCGACCGCATCCAGAAGCCCTACTTCACGACGAAAGAGGGCGGCTCCGGGCTCGGCATCGCGATCGCGCGCGGCATCATCGAGCAGCACGGCGGGACGCTGCGCTTCGAGAGCTCGTCGGGACGCGGCACCACGGCCGTGGTCAAGTTCCCCTCGTGCGCGGCCGGCGCGGCCAAGGCCTGGGCGCTCCCCAACCCGTGCGCCGCCAAGTGCGCCGCGGAGGCCAAGAAGCTCCTCTCGCCCGGGGCGCAGGCCGACGAGGTCGGCGAGCCGAGCCTCGAGCCGGGGCTCGAGCCCGTGACGGCGACCCACGCGACCCGCGTTGGGTGATAGGGTGCCCGACATGTCGCGCGTGCTCGTGATCGACGACGACGCGTCGCTCCGGTACACGCTCGAGGCCGTGCTCGGCGACGCGGGCCTCGACGTGGAGGCGAGTGACTCCGGCCCCGCGGGGCTCGCGGCCTTCGAGGCGCGCGGCGCCGACGTGATCGTCACCGACCTGGCCATGCCCACGATGGACGGCATGGAGGTGCTCGCCGCGATCCGCGCCCAAGATCCCAGCGTGCCCGTGCTCATGCTCACCGCGCACGGCTCCGAGCGCGTCGCGGTCGCCGCGATGAAGGCCGGCGCGTTCGACTACCTGCCCAAGCCGTTCGACCCCGACGAGCTGGTGCTCGCCGTCACGCGCGCGATCGAGCACCGGCACCTTCGGCTCGAGAACGCGCGCCTGCGCACCGAGGCGTCCCTCGGCCGGCCAATCGTCGCCGAGAGCCCCGCGTTCAAGCGCGTGCTCGACGTCGTCGCGCGCGTCGCGCCCAAGGACGTGACGGTGCTGCTCACGGGAGAGAGCGGCGTCGGCAAGGACGTGCTCGCCGCGGCCGTCCACACACACTCGCGCCGCGCCACGAAAGAGCTCGTGCGGTTCAACGCCGCCGCGATCCCGGCCGAGCTCGCCGAGTCGGAGCTGTTCGGCCACACCAAGGGCGCATTCACGGGCGCGCACGCGGCGCGCGTCGGATACTTCCAGCAAGCGCACAAGGGCACGCTCTTCATCGACGAGATCGGCGAGCTGCCCGCGGGCATCCAGGCGAGCCTCTTGCGCGCGCTCCAATCGGGAGAGGTGCAGCCCGTGGGCGGGCGGGCCGAGCACGTCGACGTGCGCCTCGTCGCCGCCACCAACAAAGACCTCGCCGCAGAGGCAAAAGCCGGGCGATTCCGCGAGGATCTGTACTATCGCCTGAACGTCGTCCCCATCCGCGTGCCGCCGCTGCGCGACCGCCCCGAGGACATCGAGCCGCTCACCCGCGCCTTCGCGCGGTCGTACGCCGACCGCTACGGCATGGGCTCGGTGGCCGTCGAGCAGGCGCTCATCGACGCGTTCAAGCAGCACACGTGGCCCGGCAACGTGCGAGAGCTCGAGAACACGGTCGCGCGCCTGCTCGCGCTCACCGCCGACGACAGGCTGACGCTCTCTCTCTGGCGATCGCTCGCCGAGACCGACGCGGTCGCGCCGTCTGCGCCGCCCACGTCGACCGCCGACCCGGGGCCGGGGTTGCCGCTCCGCGCGCGCGTCGAGGCGTTCGAGCGCTCCATCATCGCCGTCGAGTTCGAGGCCGCGAGCAAGAACCAGAGCGAGACCGCGCGGCGCCTGGGCATCTCGCGCCCCGCGCTCATCGAGAAGCTACACAAGCACGGCTTGATCGGGCGGTGACGCGGCTCGTCTCTTGGCTGTGTGTG
>JAGQJA010000091.1:0-1924 GCA_020430845.1 Myxococcales bacterium | reverse complement strand
CGATCTCCCGGGTCGTGTCGCTCTCGCCGTCGACGACCGAGGCGATGTTCGCGCTCGGCCGAGGAGACAAGCTCGTGGGGCGCTCGCGGTACTGCGACTACCCCGAGGCGGTGCGATCGATCCCCGAGGTGGGCGGCTACGTCGACCCGAGCTACGAGGCCATCCTCGCGTTGCGTCCCGATCTCGTCATCGGGGCGCGCGGGCCCGCGGGACGAACGCTCACCGACCGCCTCGAGGCGCGGGGCGTGCGCACGTACTTTCCGCCCGCGGAGTCGTTCGACGACGTCGAGAAGATGATGCTCGGGCTCGGTGACCTGCTCGGCGCGCGCGACGGCGCCGAGCGCGCGGTGTCGACGATGCGGGCCGAGATCGCGAGCGTCGAGGCACGCGCCCGCGCCAAGCCCAAGGTCCGCGTGCTCCTGCTCTTCGGGCTCGACCCGGCCGTGGCCGCTGGGCCCGGCACGCTCGCCCACGAGATGCTCACCCGGCTGGGCGCGGTGAACGTGGTCGATCAGGGCACCGGCTACCCCGTGCTGGGCGTGGAGCGGGTGCTGGCGCTCGACCCCGACGTCATCGTCAACGGCGCGATGGGCGGCAAGAAGACCCCGCTGGGGCCAGACACGCCGGGGTGGGGAAAGGTGCGAGCCGTCAGCTCGGGACACGTCGCGGCGCTCGCCGACGAGCGCGCGCTCCGGCCGGGGCCGCGGCTGGGCGGGGGGCTCGAGGCCCTCGACAAGGCCATCGACGCCGCGCGACCGGGGGCGTCGCGGTGAGCAAGACGCGCGCAGACCAGCGCCTCGTGGACCTCGGGCTGGCGCCGTCGCGTGCGCGGGCGCAGGCGCTCATCCTCGCAGGCAAGGTGTACGCGGGAGAGCGGCGCGTCGAGAAGGCGGGCGTCACCGTGTCCGACGACGTCGAGCTCACGGTCCGCGGCGAGGACCAGAAGTACGTCTCGCGCGGCGGCGTGAAGCTCGAAGGCGCGCTCGACGCCTTTGGCTTCGACCCCACGGGGCTTCGCTGCCTCGACGTGGGCGCGTCGACGGGCGGCTTCACCGACTGCTTGCTCCAGCGCGGCGCGGCGTTCGTCGCGGCGGTCGACGTCGGCTACGGACAGCTCGCGCACAAGCTCCGCGTCGACCCGCGCGTGCTCGTCCTCGAGCGCACCAACGCGCGGGAGCTGACGCCCGACGCGATCGGCGGCGCCGTCGAGCTCGTGGTCGTCGACGCGTCGTTCATCGGGCTCGGCAAGCTGCTCGACGCGTGCGCGCGGTGTCTCGAGGTGGGCGGCACGCTCATCGCGCTGGTGAAGCCGCAGTTCGAGGTCGGCCGCGAAGAGGCCGCGCGCGGCAAGGGCGTCGTGCGAGATCCCGAGGTGCGCGCCCGCGCGATCGCCGCCGTCACCGACGAGGCCCGCGAGGGCGGCTTCGACGTGATCGACGTGGTCGACTGCGTGCTCCCCGGGCCCAAGGGCAACGTCGAGGCGTTCTTGTGGGCGCGTCGCGCGGACCGGCCGGCCCGGGATCGTGCTACGTCGGCGGTCCGATGACGCGGCGTCCCTCCCTCGGCGCGATCTTCCTCACGGTCTTCCTCGACCTGCTCGGGTTCAGCCTCGTGTTGCCCTTCCTCGCCGACGAGGCGCGGACCACGTTCCACACGACGCCGTTCACCGGCACCTTGCTCTCGGCGATCTACTCGCTGATGCAGTTCCTCTTCGTGCCCGTGTGGGGGCGCGTGTCCGATCGCGTCGGGCGACGCCCCGTCATGCTCGCCTCGATCGCGAGCACGGCGGTGGGCATGCTCGGCCTGGCGCTCGGGCTGCTGCGCGCCGAACACGTGGGCTGGCTCTTCGCCGCACGCGCGCTGAGCGGCATCGCGACCGCGAACCTGGGCACGGCGAGCGCCTACATCGCCGACGTCACGCCGC
>JAGQJA010000764.1 GCA_020430845.1 Myxococcales bacterium | reverse complement strand
CGCCACGACATCCGGTGCCGCGAGCAGTGCCCGCGCCCGGAGCGCCCCGCGACGCGCAAGGCGACCAAGCGCCGCGCAGCTCGACCCGCTCCCGTGCCGGCTCCCGCTGCGCCGACCGCCGCGCCCGCGCCGACCGCTCCCGCGCCCGCGCCGGCTCCCTGACCACGCGGCGTTCGCGTTCGCCGGCTCCTGACCAGGCGGCGCCCGCGCGCGGCGCTCGCCTCGCTGCGCCTACCCACGCCGCCCTACATGTGGGCAGGCGTAGGCAAAAGTCGGAATGATTACGTAGGCTTACGGCAGAGCTGTGGGGGAACCTGGGGCACGCTCGCACCAGTCTCGATGATCCAGTGGATCCGGCCCACGTTGCACGAGCCGCACAGATCCACCGTGGCGGCTGAGGTGTGTCCGCGCGTCGACCGGCGGCACGCTGGCTGCAATCTCGTGCTCGCCTGCCTCGCTCCAAGGAACCGAACATGAACATGCGAAGGGCCGCGCTCGGCGGATGCCTCGCACTGACGCTCGGCGCCTGCGCGCTCCAAGCGTGTGCTCCCGACTCTCCGCCCGCACCGCGCGCCACGCCGGGCAGCAGCCTCGAAGCCGACACCGGCGTGCGCTGGGTCGTCGACGTGGATCCCGCCACGGGATCGGTCGACCTGGCCGTGCCGCTCGGACCGACGGCGCCCGAGATGCGCCGCGGTGAGTCTCCGGAGGTCGCCGCGCGTCGGTTCATCGCGCGGTACAAGCAGCTCTTCAAGCTCACCGATCCGCAGAACCAGCTCGCCCTCGAAGAGGTCGCGACGCCGAAGAACGGCGTGACGCACGTGCGCTTCATTCAGCGCGAAGCGGGCGTGCGCGTGTTCGGCGCGTACCTGACCGTGCACTTCAAGAAGGACGGCTCGATCGCGCTCGTCACAGGCCCCATCGTGCCTGACGCGGTCAAGGGCGCGGGCGCTCCCACCATCGACGCGGCCCGAGCCATCGCCGCCGCCGAGGCCGACGTGCGCGCGCGCGTCCCGTCGTACACGCCGGCGTCGCAGATCGCTCCGCCGCAGCCCGAGCTCGTGCTGCTGCCTTCGGGCGCGACGGCCAAGCTCGTCTTCCGCTTGCGCATCGGCGGCCACGCGGCGGTGCCGTACGGGTTCGTCTACGCGGTCGACGCCAAGACGGGCGCCATCGCCAGCGTGCACGGCGATCTCGAGACGCTCACGGGCTCGGGCGTCGGATCGCTGGGCGACACCAAGACGTTCGAGATCCGCGAGATGCCCTCGCCGGCCGGCAAGTACGCGCTCTACCAGGGCGGCGTGGGCGGCCAGGGCGGCCGCGAGCGCATCGTCACGCACACGTTCGGCGGCGGCAACGGCGCGGCCGATCCGGTGATCCACTCCGACGACATGAACGCGTGGGACCCGCAGCCCGTGAGCGGGCAGGGCTCGGCGGTCGACGCGCACAAGTACACGTCCGACGTCGACCAGTGGTTCCGCAAGCGCGTGGGCTGGGCGTCGTATGACGGGCGCGGCTCGCCGATGAAGGTCATCGTCCACGAGAACACGGCGGCCAACCAGAACAACGCCTACTGGGACAACGCCGGGGGCATGCACTACAACGACGGCGACAGCCACAACCCGGGCGGCAACGTGCGGCCCACGTCGGCGGCGCTCGACGTGACCGGCCACGAGCTGATGCACGGCGTGACGCAGCACACGAGCGGGCTGCAGTACGCGGGGGAGTCGGGCGCGCTCAACGAGGCGTTGTCGGACATCTTCGGCACGTTCATCGAGCGCGAGTACGTGCCCATCGGCTCGTCGCTCTGGACCATCGGCGAGGCCGCGTGGTCGGGCGGCGGCATCCGAGACTTCATCCACCCGAGCCGCTTCAACCAGCCCGACCACATGTCGAACCTCATGTTCGGCGGCCAGGCCCCCGCGCAGAACAACGACTGGGGCGGCGTCCACTTCAACTCGGGCATCATCAACAACGCCTGGTTCCTCATGACGTGGGGCGGGACGAACGACACGTCGAAGATCGCCGTGACGCGCTCGCTCGGCTTCGACGACTCGCGCCGCCTCTGGTGGGCGACGTCGCGCTTCTTGCTCAAGCCGACCTCCACGTTCGATCAGGCCGCGCGCGGGCAGCTCGGGTGGGCCAAGTCGAACAACCTGCCCATCGAGGCCGTCGGGTGCGCGTGGGTCGCGACGGGCGTGCTCAAGCGCGAGTACGTCGAGGGCAACTACGGCGTGAAGTGCGGCTGCGGCGACGCGGACGCGGGCCTCGAGGACGGCGGCGCGTGTGCGCCCGAGGCCGGCGCGCCCGACGCGGCGGCGCCCGACGCGGCGGTGCCCGACGGCGGCGGAGGCATCCCCGACGGCGAAGAGACCGAGGTCGAGGCGTTCGACTCGTGCAAGGGCAGGGCAGACGGCGTCTACTGCAGCGAGCTGTCCGCGTCGGGCTCGATCGTCTGCAAAGACCAGACGATCTCGGCCGGGCTCCAGTGCGCCAACGCGGCAAAGTGCATCGGCCCCAACGGGCCTGGCACCACCGTGCAGTGCGAAGGTCAGGCCGCGCCCGCTCCGGGGGGCGACGCGGGAGCCCCGCCGCGACCGAGCGACTCGTGCGCCGGCCGCCCCGACGGCGTCTACTGCAGCGAGGCGTCGCCGTACTCCGCGCTCGTGTGCAAGGGCGAGTCGATCGCGGGCGGCCTCGCGTGCAACCCGACGCAGCTCTGCATCGGTCCCAACGGCCCGGGCACGACGATCCAGTGCCAGTGATGGGGTAGGCTCGGTCCGCCTTTCGGCTTGCCGATCACGCAGCGTTCTTTCGTGCTGCCACCGTTGACAGGCGAGGCCTTAGGCGAAACCCTCGTTCGCGCTCGAGGCAGCCAGGGCGGAGGCTCAGACGGAGAGCGTCTTCGGCGACTCATCGACCAGAGCTGGAGGCAAGACGTGAGCACGATCGACTACTTCAAGATGGCGCAGATCTACTTCAAGGACGTCGCAGAGCTGGATGCGGAGGCGGCGCGGCGTGCGATCGCCGAGCGCTTCGCGGAGGTCGGCGTGAGCATCCCGCTCGAGGAGTTGCCCGCCGACCTCGCGGCAGCGCCCGCGCACTTCCTCGTGGTGTGGGCCAACGACGAGGCCCTGACCCTGAACGTGTTTGCCGTGCCCGAGGGGGCGCTGAGCGCGGATCTGCGCGCGGCGTTCGTGACGACCAACAGCATGGGCTACGCCTTCGACGAGATCATGACCGATGGCCCTGAGGGCGTGGCTCTGCTGCGCCTCGACGCGGCGCTCGGCCACAGTGAGCTCGAGTCCATGTTGGCGGAGTACGAAGAGCTCGATCCGAAGATCGCGGAGAAGATCCCCGACACCGATCGCAATTGCATGGAGCCGTATCGCGTCGCGACCTTCGCGCACGGCGACGAGCCCGCGTACGTGGAGGGTGCGTTCAGCAAGCGGTTCACGGCTGTGTTCCGCACACGGCGCAGCCAGTAGGCTCGGGGGAGACCGGTCTCAGTTCGCGAGCGTCGACCAGCCGAGGCTCTCGAGCTTCGTCTTCGAGGCGGCGCTCGACGCCTTCACGACGGCGAAGTCACCGCGCGGGCACTGGCACGCCATGCACACGAAGCGCGGCTCGGTCGACTGCACGAACCCGACCTCGTCGATCGGCGCGCCTGCGCCCTTTGCCCACGAAGCGAGCTGCATCGCCTCGGCGCGATCGTCGCCCTGCTGGCGGCCCTGCTCCCACGGGTTCGAGCCGCACTGGCGCGGCGCGTAGCCGAGCCCGCCCTCGATGGGCGCGAAGCCGAACTGCCCCGTGAGCTTCTGTGCGTCGACGAGGCTCTTCGCCTTCACGACGAGCGTGTCGCCGCGTGGGCACTGGCACGCCATGCACACCGCGCGCGGCTCGGACGGGTGGGCGAAGCCGATCTGATCGATCTCGACGCCCTGTCCGGCAAAGTAGTTCGCGACCTCACCCGCCTCGCCCTGGAGGTAGGAGGGCTCCTGCCCCGGCGCCGGCTGCGCGCGTTCCACGGGTTCGTGCCGCACTGGCGCGGCGCGATCGACAGCCACGTGGACGTGGGCTTGGGCGCGCCGTCGTAGCTGTACTTCGTGCGCACCTCGCCGTCGCGGTCCGTCTCCTCGACGATGATCTTCGCGGGCTGGAGGTCTTTGCACGTGCGCGTGCGGTGATCGATCACCTTGATGGTGCGCGTCACGCCGGAGATCTTCTTCTTGCCGGTGAAGATCTTCGAGCCGCACGAGGTGCCCTGGAACTTGAGGCGGTAGGCCCGCGTGTCGGGGAACACCGCGAGGCGGCAGAACCCCTCGACGCGCTCCTCGAGCTCGGCGCGCGCGCCGCGGTCTCGCTTCAGCTCGAGCGACGTGAAGACGTCGCAGTGCGTGCTCGGCTCGTGGCGCGCGTCGGCGTACAGCTTGAAGGTGCCGGGCTCGACGCTCGAGGCGCGGAGCTCGTCCTCGCTCGACATCGACTCTTCGTCTTCGGCCTCGGGCGCGGGGTCGACCGCGCAGCCGGCGGCGAGGACCGCGGCGAGGAGAGAGAAGGCGACGGGCGAGAGCTTGATGAAGGACATGGGGACACCTCGTTAAGGGCTCGCGGGCGGCTGCCGCGGAGCGGGTACGAGGGTGGGATGCAATGTAGGCAGACAGTCAAGGGACGCGGCGCGTCATTTCTGCAAACGTCTGTTATGAAACAGATTTATCTGGTGCCTCCCGCAGCGCTCGGGCGCCGATCCGAGGCGCGTGGGGGCGCGTAAGGACTGCATGCGCGGCGCCTGTCTCGGGATCGTCCTCCTCGCCTCGACCCTCGGCTGCTCGCGGGCGGCGCCCCCTCCGCGCGCCGCCGCGACTTCGCCGTCGAGCGCGCACGGTCACGCGCACACGCACGGGCACAGTCACGCGCGCGGTCACAGTCACGCGCACGGGCACTCGCACACGCACGGGCATTCACACGCGCACGGCGACGCACCGCGCGACGTGATGATGCGCGTCCGCGAGGGAGGGATCGAGGCGGCGTTGACGGCGCACCTCTCTCGCAAGGACGGCAACGAGCTCGACATCTTCCTCACCCGCGAGGGCGCGCCCCTCGCGGCCGGGGTCACCGAGCTCCGCGGGACCGTGCGCAACGGCGAGGCGCGCCGCGAGATCACGTTCGCGTGCGCGCCGGCCGACGAGCGCCCTCGAGGGGAGGCCGACGGAACGTGCTCTCACTTCGTCGCCAAGGTGCCGTGGCTCGGCCCGGACGACACCGTGCGCGTCGAGAGCGAGGTGCCCGCGGGCGACGCGCGCCTCGCGCTCGCGTGGGTGGGCTTCGTTCCGCGCCGCTTCGCGCACCACCAGGACTGAGCCGAGCGCCGCACGAGGTCGTCCAGGCGGAGGGCGCGGATCGCGGCGGCGCTCGCGGGGTAGGCTACAGGTCGCGCGCGATGCGTAGTCGCTCCTCGGCCGCAGCGCGGAGCGCGTCGACCAACGCGGTGGTGGACTTGTCGTTGCGGCTTGCGCAGTACTCCTTCCAGGCGAGGACCACCTCGTCGTCGCGGTCGAGGATTGGGAGCAAAGTCGCCTCGATGTCGCCCTTTCGCTCGCCGCGCTTCACCGAGACGCACCAGGCGGCGTACCGTTGCTCGGCCGCACGCAGCTCGACCAGCGCACCGCGGACGTCGTCACACGAGACCTCGTCGGGGGCGAGGCGAAGGATTTTGAGAAACTCCGGCTCGTCTGACATCTACTTGCGCCTCCCCGTCTGGCTCGCCCACCAGAGCAGCAGCGGTCGGAGCTCTGTGGGCACGGCGGCTCCGCCTGCGTTCAGGACCTGCGCGCAGTGCTGCGCACAATCGTAGTGAACCGCCCCGGCTGCCCCCACTCGCATGGCAGCTGCGGATCTGGACCCGGTGCAGATCGCGGTCGGATCTCATGCGCGAAGAACGGTCCGGGTGTGAGGTCCGTGCCGCCCTTCGTGGTCGCTATCGCCGCCACCGCGCTCAACCCCGTTCCAGACTGGGCAGACGCGGGGCTCGTGCCGGGCGCGAACCGGAAGACGCCGCCTCCGTCACCCGCTGCCCCCCTCGCGGCGAGAGCTCACTTCGGCTTCGCCTCTTCCGGAGACATGATCCGGACCCCGGCGCGCCGCATCCTTGTGATGACCTCAGCAACGACGTCATCCGCATCGTCGATCGCAAGGAGGCCGCCTGTCTGCAGATTCGTCACGAGGCAGACATCAGGACGCGACGGATCGAACTCGATCAGTGCGAAGCGGCTCACGTCCGTCGTCCACATCGCTTCGTATTTCTTGAGTCGCTCGTCCATCACGGTCCGAACCTCACGGACGATCCGTCGGGCCTCACGACCCGCGACGCGTCCTGCCCGAGCTGGCGCAGAATGAGCCGGTCTGCGGGGCTCGGCATACCTGAGTAGCCCGCTGGATGCGAGTGAGAAAGCCAGACCATACCTGGCGCTCGCGGAAGCACTTCGACGAGGTTGGGTGTCGCAAAATCCGCGCGCGTGAGCCAGAACTGCCCGTTCGCGAACGTCTGACTGAACTCGATGTTGCCGGTCGTGTTGGTCAGCGCCGCCATCTCGCTCGGCGCGAGTGCGCGTGGGATAGGAATGGCCTCCCCGGCGTTGATGGGAACCGCGACGTCCATCGGGAGCTGTGCGAGGCCGGGGATGGCCCGGCCTGACGCCCCAGCGCTCGCCTCTGCGGCGCCGCCCGCGCCGCGTGCGCCCACGGCGCCCGTGACGGCTGGCAAGACGTAGTTGACGCCGAAGGAGCCGACCTCGGGCCCGGCGTCCTTTGGGTTCGGGGCGGGCGCGACGTGATTGATGACGGCGCCTGCGGCGGGGGATGGAGTTGCCCCCACGGGCATGG
>JAGQJA010000763.1 GCA_020430845.1 Myxococcales bacterium | reverse complement strand
GCGCGCCTCGCGGTGTTCCGCGGTGCGTCGCTCATGGTGAGCGCGGGCGCCGACGGCGACGTGTCCACGCGCGACTACGTGGTGGAGCAGGGCGCCGCGCGCACGACGCTGCTTGCGCCGTGGCGGGTGAGGCCGGTGGTGCTCGTCGGCCTGTCGTTCACGGCGCTCGGGGCGCCGCGCTTCGATGCCGGGGGCGCGCCGTGACCGCGCGAGGCGTCCTCAGCGCGGCTCTCCTCGCGTCGCTCCACGCGGCCGTGCTGCTCGCGTGCACGGGAGAGCCCGTCGTGCTCGCGACGTTGCCCGACGCCGACGACGGACCGCGAGGTCGCCCCGCGCCGCGCTGCGTCGTCGCAGAGGACTGCGCGCCCGGCACGTACTGCGACCGGCGCGCGTGTGGAGACGCGGCCGGCACCTGCAAGCCGTTCCCGGTGAGCTGTCCCCCCGACGAGCTGCCCGTGTGCGGCTGCGACGGCGTCACGTACTACAGCGATTGCCTTCGGCGCGCGTCGGGGCAGTCCGCCGCCACGCCGGGCGAGTGCGGCGAGAACGCTCGCACGTGCCGCGCGCCTGCGGATTGTGGCGTCGGCGGGGCGTGCGCGCGCCTCGGCGGCTCGAGCCCGATGAGCTGCGGGCCCGATCTCGTGGGCACGTGCTGGGTGCTCCCGCCGACGTGCCCTCCCGCCCCGCTCGGCGATCGCTGGAAGGAGTGCGCGCCCCCTCCGCCGCCCGGGCCGCCGCCCCCGCCACCCCCGTGTCGTGACACGTGCTCGGCCATCCGAGACGGGAGGCCACACTTTCGCGCGCTCGACTGCGGCGGGTGATCTAAAATGTGTAGTTTACACCCACTCCGACGAGGTCCGCGCTCGCCGAGTACTGCCCGCCGTTGACCGCCTCGAGCGGCGCGTTGCCGGGCAGCGGGTTCACGCGTGGGATGCGCGCCTCCTCGGGCGAGACCGTGACGCTGCTCGCGAACAGGTGCGCGTACATGGCGTCGAGGCGCCAGTGCTCACCCACGTGGAGCCCTCCCCCGAGCGACAGCACGGTCTTGTCCATGTCGATCGTCAAGAGCGACAGGTACGCGCGCGGGATGGCGCTCGTCTCGTGGGAGACCCCGGCGCGCAGGTCGAGCTTGTAGCCCGCGAGGTCGAACGTGTACTCCGAGCCGATCCGGAACGAGTCCGAGTCCTGGAAGTTCCGCGGGAACTTGATGGCGGGGATGGGCACGCGCGGCGGCAAGCCCCGGATCCCCTCGATGGCGACGCCCTCGGGCGTCATGTCGATTGACTCGTGGATGCTCCAGAACTCGCGGACGTAGGCCGCCTCGATGCGCAGCTCGTCGGTCGGGCGCACCTCGACGCCCGCCCGCAAGATGTGCGGCAGCGTGAAGCGCACGTGCGCGTCGCGCCCGGTGATGCGCCCGCCGTCGAAGACGCTGGCCGTCGGGAGCCGTACGTCGAAGCGCGTGGACGAGCTGACGACCATGGGGAGCTGGAAGCTCGCGCCCACGCGCAAGAAGCGCAGCGGTACCCACGTGGCGCCGAAGCTCCCCGTCGGCGCGAAGATCGGCCCGACGCGAAAACGACTCTCCGCGTCGTACTCGGGCTGCTCCGGTGCGGCGAGCAGGCGATCGGGCGGGCTCGCGCTGAACGTCACCGTCGACTGGTACTGCCCGACGAGCGCCCCGAGCCCGATGCCGAAGCGAAGCTGCTCCGTCGGCTTGTACGCGAAGAACCCGCCGCCGAAGATGAGCGCCGAGCCCTCGAACGAGCCGAGCGCGTAGCGCGCCGGAGAGGGGCGGCCGTCGACCGTCTCGGGGTAGGTCGCGATCGCCGCGTACGGCGCGAAGACTCCGCCCGCGACCGTGAATTCTCTGCGTTCTCCGAAGTTGTAGCTCCCCGCGATCGTCGGAAAGGGGATGACCGGCGAGCTGCCCTCGACGGTGGGGCTGCGCACCACGCGGACGACGTCGTCGGCGTCGACGATCCTCAGCGCGCGCGTGTACTCGGCGTTGAAGCGGAGCCAGGAGAAGTCGACGAGCGCGCTCGTCTTGGCGTCGGCGAGGCCGGCCGGGTTGTACCAGATGGCCCCCAGATCGTCGGCGCCCGCGACGAACGCTCCCGCGCGCCCCATGGGCCGAACGCCGCGGTCGGAGAAGTAGAGCCCGGCCGCGTGGCCGCCGCGGGCCGCGGCGAGCAGCGAGAGCGTGACGCCGACCGCCAGCCCGAGCCTCGCGCGTCGTCTGTGGCTCGGCGCAGGCATCACCGGGCTGTGGCCTGCCGGATGACCTCGTACACCTGCTCGAGCCCCCGCGACGGATGCGTGCAGAACTCACTGACCTCGTGCGCGATCGACCCGTAGTCGTCGGGCGTAAGCTTGGTCGTGTCCTCGGGGCTCCCGCGGTTCACGTCGGCGGCGACGTCGACGAGGACCTCGAGGGGCGAGGCCTTGCCCGGCGCAGCCGGCGCGGTGAGGCGCCGGAGCACGTGGAGGAACGTGCGGTTCGGATCGATCTCGCGATCGCAGCGGCGCGCCCCGTCGGCGGAGCGAGCCTCGGCGAAGACGCGCGCGAGGACCTCGATGAGGGCGCTCGCCATGCCGCGCTCGACGACCTTGCCCGTCGACGCGTCCCGGACCTCCGGGCCGGCGGCGTCGGCGAGCACGTGGAGCAGCGCGGTGACGTTCTCGTCGTCGTCGAAGACCTGCAGCACGTCGGCGAGGGCCGCGAGCGACGCGTCGCGCGGCGCGCCGGTGAAGAGATGGACCAGCATGCGCTCGAGCTCTGCGCGCGCGCGCTCGTCCGAGCGGATCGCGTCGAGCAGGTCGAGCGTGGCGGCGAACATCGGTCCCGTGACGACGTCTCTCGTCTTGCCAGGGAGCTCCGACGTAGCCCACGCACAAGGGGCCGTCGGGTCGGGGCAGTGCGCGCGCGTCTGGGCGCGCACGACGCGGAGGATGTCGGGGAGCGCACGACGTACGGCGGGGTTGGCGAGCTTGGCGTCCTTGCCCGCGCCGTCGACGGCAAAGAACGTGTCGACGAGCGCCGATCGGGCGGCGCGCCACCCGGGCAAGCGGTCGTCGCCGCCGGCGCTGACGCGGCCCGCGAACGCGCGATCGAATCCCACGAGCGCGTCGGTGAGGAGGTACACCGGCGTCACCTGAGCGTTCTTGGTGCCGTCGTTGCGGGTGGCGCTCCGATCGCCGTCGCGCTTGGTGAGCCCGGGGTTCTTGGTGGGGTCGACCAGGGCGCGCGCCGCCTCGGCCAGCACGGTCACGCCGTCGCGCTCGGTGACCTTGGTGCACGTCTTCGTCTTGGTGTCGAAGGTGTCGCAGTGCGGGATCTTCATCGCGGACAGCACCGCGACGCTGTCGTGGAGCGCGGGGAAGAGGTCTGCCTTGGTGATCGCCTCCGCGAGGAGCGGCTCGTAGCTGACGGCGCCGTCCTGGGAGCACCAGCGAGCGTCGCTCCGGGGCGCCTTGGGGTCGCACACGCTGGTGGGGACGGCGCTCGAGCCCCAGTGCACGTGGAGCGCGTCGAACAGATCCACGAAGAGCAGGTTGCCCCCGTTGTCGCCGAAGGCGGCGGCGAGCGGCTGCACGCGTCGGATGAAGTCCATCTGCTCGAGGGGGAAGAGCGCGTTGTCGTCTCGACCGCGGAGCGTGTCGGCGAACGAGCTGCACTCGCGCAGCGGGATGACCTTGCCGTCGGTGTCGGTGAACGGCGTGAGGCGGCACACCTTCGACGGCACGGGGTCGAGCAGGTCTGTCAAGAAGCGGCGGGTCTTCGGGTTCTGCGCGTCGCCCGGGAGGCCGTCGTGCGGCGTGTCGAAGAACGCGAAGCGCGCGACCCCGTTGACGGTGGGGTGCAGGTTGAACCCCTTGATGCCGCTGATCTCCTCGAGGAACGCGTCCGCCCCTCCGACGAAGCCGGTGAGCGGCGACTCGACGAGCCGCGCGAGGCACCGGTCGCGGATGTCGAACTTGGCGCGGCCGAGCGCGACGTCGAGGATGAGCTCGGCCACGTTGTCGAAGCGGAGGATGCCGCAGCGAGGCAGCTTCGA
>JAGQJA010000090.1:18930-41475 GCA_020430845.1 Myxococcales bacterium | reverse complement strand
GCCCCTCACCTCGTGTGGGCCAAGGGCAGCGGCGGCGTATCGGCCGACGTCCGCGGCGTGCACGGCGAGGCGCCCGAGGTCGAGCTCGACCTCGTCAAGCACACGGCCGAGCTCCGCGGCGGCGTGCGCCTCTCGCGCGGGCAGGGCTGGATCAAGGCCGAGAAGGCCACGATCGACCTGCGCACGGCCAAGGTGACCGCGACGCAGGTCAAGGGCTCGATCCCCGTGCCGAAGGCCCCTTGAGCGGCGAGCCGTTGTTGTCGGCCGAGGACGTGCGCGCGTCGCGGGGCGGCAAGCTCATCGTGCGCGGCGTGTCGCTCGAGGCGTCTGGCGGCGAGATCCTCGGCATCCTCGGCCCGTCCGGCGCCGGCAAGTCCACCTTCTTTCGCACGCTCACCGGCGAGACGCCGCTCGACTCCGGGCGCGTCCGCTACGGCACGCAAGACGTCACCGCGTGGCCGCTCTGGCGACGCGCGCGCGGCGGCCTCGGGTACGTCCCGCAGACGCCGAGCGTGCTCTGGGATCTCAGCGTCGCCGACAACCTGCGCGTGTTCGCCCACGTCGCCGAGCGAGAGGGCAAGCCCGGCGCCGAGCCGGCAGACGATCTCGCGACGCGCCTCGACCTCACCTCGCGCCTCGACGTGCGCGCCGGCGAGCTGTCGGGCGGCGAACGGCGCCGGCTCGAGCTGGCGCGCGCGCTCACCCTCCGTCCGCGCATTCTCATCTGCGACGAGCCGTTCGCGGGCGTCGACCCCAAGAACGCAGAGCAGCTCGGCGATCTGCTCCGCGCCGAGGCCGAGCGTGGCGTGGCCGTGCTCCTCGCCGATCACCACGTCGCCGAGGCCTTGCGCGTGTGCACGCGCGCGCTGCTCTTGCTCGACGGCGAGGTCGCGGTCGACGCCGATCCCGACGCCTTTCGGGAGCACCCGCTCGTGCTGGGACGCTACCTGGGCAGCTGGACGCGGAGCCTGCCGCCGCCGCCGCGCGCCTGATCGCGAGGGCTCGGGGCGGGCTGGACCTGCTCATACACGGCCTCACTCGTGCGCACATGCGCGCACGCGCCGCGATGCCGAACGCACCGTCGATCGTCACAAAAGACCTTGGAAATCAGGGCATGGCACTGATTTCGCTTTCGTGACCGGCCTGAGCGTGCAAGGCTCTCTTGGCGGGAATTTTGCCAAGATGGAGATCAAACAGCAGCTAAGGCTCACCCAGCAGCTCGTCATGACCCCGCAGCTCCAGCAGGCCATCCGCCTGCTGCAGCTATCGCGTCTCGAGCTCATCGACGAGATTCGCAAGGAGCTCGACGCCAACCCGGTGCTCGCCGACGAGGAGTTCGACGGCCGACCTCGGGTGCAAGAGGTCAACCCCGAGCACCACGTCGCGCAGTCCGCCGAGTCGGGCGAGGCGAAGCTCGACCGGATGGAAGACCGCAAGCGGCTCGAGTCCGGCGACGCGCAGAAGCCCGACGACAAGTCGGTGCGCGAGATCGACTGGGAGCAGTTCCTCGAGAACCGCACGCTCCAGCAGGCGTTGCCGGCGGGTCGCGGCGGCTTCGACGAGCTGCCGCCCATCGAGCAGAACCTCACCAAGGCGCGCACGCTGGTCGACCACCTGCGCTGGCAGCTGCAGATGAGCGACTTCTGCGAGTCCGAGCGGCGCTTCGCGGAGCTCGTGCTGGGCAACCTCGATCACAACGGCTTCCTCGACCTCAAGGGGGTCGAGCGCGAGGACGGCACCCGCACGCCGGACCTCACCATCGAGGAGCTCGGCAACGAGGCCGGCCTCGACCCCGAGGACGCGCCCGAGGTCCTGCGCATCATGCAGGAGTGGGATCCGGTCGGCGTGTGCGCGCGCGATCTGCGCGAGTGTCTCCTCATCCAGGCCGAGGTGTTCGGCTACGAGGACCTCGACATCCAGATCATCGACAAGCACATGCACAACCTGGAGAAGCACAACTACCAGGCCATCGCGCGGGACATGAAGGTCCCGGTCGAAGAGATCTACGAGTCGGTCAAGGAGATCCAGAAGCTCGAGAGCCGCCCGGCCCGCAACTTCACGGACGCCGACGACAAGCAGATCGGCATCACGCCCGACGTCTACGTCTTCAAGGACGAAGAGAAGTGGGTCGTGACCGACAACGACAAGGGCGTGCAGCGGCTCTACATCAACGAGTCGCTCACCAAGCAGCTGCTCCGCGATCCCAACGCCAAGGAGTTCATCGGCGAGAAGCTCCGCAACGCGCAGTGGCTCATCCGCGCGATCGAGCAGCGCCGGAAGACGATCATCCGCGTCACCGAGTGCATCGTCGAGAAGCAGCGTGACTTCTTCGAGAAGGGCGTCGCCTTCCTCAAGCCGATGATCCTGCGCGACATCGCCGAGACCGTCGGCATGCACGAGTCGACGATCAGCCGCGTCACGACGAACAAGTACGTGCACACGCCGCAGGGCCTGTTCGAGCTCAAGTACTTCTTCAACTCGAGCATCCGCCGCACCGCCGAGGAGGACATCGCCTCCGAGAGCGTCAAGCAGGCCATCAAGAAGATCATCGACGGCGAGGACAAGGCGAGCCCGCTGTCCGATCAGGCCATCGTCGAGATGCTGTCCAAGGACGACGGCATCCAGATCGCGCGCCGCACGGTCGCCAAGTACCGCGACATGCTCGGCATCCTCTCGTCGAGCAAGCGCAAGAAGCTCTTCTGAGCCGGGCGGCGCGATCGCGCCCGCCTACGACCGCGGCGGCGCAAGCGCGAGCTCGCACCCTCGGCCGGCTCAGGCCGCGATGCGTCGCTCCTGGACGAGGCGGGCGACGAGCGCGCGCGCCTGGTTGGCCGTCGGCAGACCGATCACGTCGATGAGCACGGCGTCGTGCTCGAACATCAGCTCTTCGCCGAGGACGACCAACTCGTCTCGCTGCGCGGTGATGAGCGCGTCGCGGACGAGCGGGCCGGTGCGGGCGCAGATCCAGCCGTGCACCGCCCACGCGAGCTCGGCGTGGCGCGCCTCCTCGGGCGCGAGGCGCTTCATCGCGGCGCGCACCACAGGGTCCGACGCGCGCACGGCCTGCACGCGCACGACCGCCGCGCCGTAGGAGCCACGAATGCACCCGAGCGTCGCGTTCTCGAGCGCGATCTCCTCGAGGGTGCGCGCGCCGCGCGGGGCCGCGGGCGGGAGCGACGGGCGGCCACCGAACCGCATCGCGAGCGTCCGGGCGATGCGCGCGTGCATACGCTCGTCGTCACTCGCGCGCGCCGCGGCGGCGACGAGCGGGCGCGGGGCCCCGTGCACCTCGAGCTCACTCCGGAGCGCGTCGAACGCGTCGACGCTCGCCTCTTCGAAGTACGCCAGCGCTTCGAAGTACGCGGCCACATCGGGCGCGTCCGACGGCGGCGGCGGGTTGAGGTCGTTGGGCCTGCGTGCGGCCGCCGACATGCGGGCAGACGCGTCGACGGGGTATGCGCCACTTCTCACGAATCGGGATAGAGCAACACCTGTACCGCTGCGCGGGGTTGCGCTGGGCGCAACGAACCGCCGGATCACGCCAAGCCGGAGGTGCAGCTACAGCGGCGAATCACCGTGTCAGCGTGACGTCACGGCGAGGCCTACATGCGGCGAAGTGCGACATGTCGTCCACTGCCCCTGAGACACGAGGGCGCCACGGTTGGTGCAAGAAATCCCCGTGCGGAGTACTCTTTTTCTCAGCGGTGGGGGAACGCCCCGCCGCGGGAGGCAGCCCTCGATGAACATTGCCATCACCTTCCGCCAGATGGACGCCACGGAAGCCGTCAAAGGCTACGCCACGGAGAAGGTCGCGAAGCTCCAGAAATTCTTGAGACAACCCCTACAAGGGCACGTGACGTTGAGCAGTCAGAAGACCCTGCACATGGCGGAGGTCGACGTTCACGCTGGTGGCGAGCACTACCACGCGCACGAAGAGTCCGAGGACATGTACGCGTCGATCGACAAGGTGGTCGACAAGCTCGAGCGCCAGATCCGAGGCACGCACAGCTCGCACAAGAAGAAGGGCTCGGACCGCGCGTCCGACCACTTGCTCCCCAACGAGCCCGAGGAGTGACCCTCGGCGAGCTCGCGGGGGGAGCGTGACGCACGAACTTAGAGATCCCCCATGCGCTTGACCGATCTACTCAGCCCCTCGCGGGTCGGCATCCGCCGGCCTCGCGACGGGGAGACCTTCGAAAAAGACCAGGCGCTGGCCGTCCTCGCCCGCATGTTCGGCGATCGCGACGGCCTCTCCTCCTCCGACATCCATCGGGTGTTGCTCGACCGCGAAGACCTCCAGTCGACCGGCATCGGCGAGGGCGTGGCCATCCCGCACGCCTCGCACCCGCTGCTCAAGGAGCAGATCGCCGCGCTGCTCATCGTGCCCGAAGGCGTCGAGTTCCAGGCCATCGACGACGAGAAGGTGTCGATCCTCTTCGGCGTCATCGGACCGCGCCGCGCGACCGGCGAGCACCTCAAGACGCTCGCGCGCGTGTCTCGCCTGTTGCGCAGCAAGGAGTTCCGGCAGAGGCTCATCGCCAGCGACGATCCGCAGACCGTGTTCGATCTGATCGGACAAGCAGAGGCGGAGCCGTCGAAGGCCGGCTCGTGACCCGGAGGCGCACGTGACCGACTCCTCGCAGCCGCGGACCATCCCGGCCGCGACGGTCGAGCGCCTCGTCGAGGGCGTGCGCTCCGCCGTCGAGCTGCGGTGCGTCGCCGGCCAGGGCGGGATGGGTCGGCCCATCCGCCACCCGCGCGTGCAGAAGAGCGGGCTCGCGCTCGCGGGGCACTTCTTCGGGCTCGTGCCGACGCGCGTTCAGGTGCTGGGCGAGACCGAGCTGTCGTACCTCGACACGCTCTCGCACGACGAGATGAGCCAGGCGGCCCGCGCGTTCTTCGCCCAACAGCTCTCGTGCGTCGTCACGACCAAGCGCGCCGACGCGCCGCGCGAGCTCGTCCTCGCCGCAGAGGCGAGCGGCACGCCGCTGTTCGTGTCGAACACGCGTACGAGCCCCACGATCAACGCGCTCCACGCGGTGCTCGACGAGATCCTCGCTCCCACGCTCGATCTGCACGGGGTTCTCGTCGACGTCTTCGGCATCGGCCTGCTGATCCTGGGCAAGAGCGGCGTCGGCAAGAGCGAGTGCGCCATCGAGCTCGTCCTGCGCGGCCACCGCCTCGTGGCCGACGACGTCGTCAGCTGCGAGTGGCGCCCGCCCGGCATGGTGTTCGGCGCGGCCAAAGAGCTGCTCAGGCACCACGTCGAGGTGCGCGGGCTCGGCGTGCTCAACGTCAAGGACATGTTCGGCGTGACCGCGGTGCGCGAGCGCAAGCGCATCGACATCGTCACACGCCTCGAGGACTGGACCGACGGCGTGGAGTACGAGCGGCTCGGCGTCGACGATCGCCACCAGAACATCCTGGGGACGCCCATCCGCCTGCTCGTCGTCCCGGTGCGCCCGGGGCGCGACATGGCGTCGATCCTCGAGATGGCGGCGCGCAACGAGCTGCTCCGGCGCGCGGGCACGCACTCCGCGCGCGAGCTGCTCACGCGACTCGAAGAGACGGCGAGCATCCCCGCGTCGGCCCTCGCGATCGACGACGCGCCCGAGAGCGCTTTCGGCAACGAGCGGGTGCCTCCCCCGCCGAACAGCAGCGTCGCGCGGCCGCCGTGGACGGCGGGCGCCCCGAGCGGTCACGAGAGCTCGGCCTGGGTCCCGGCCGTGCGCCCCAAGCCCAGGGAGAGCGACGAATGACCGCCGAGACGGGACCCTCCGACGAGCCGTTGTCGCTCTCGCGACGGCCCCTGGTCGTCGTGGTGACGGGCCTCTCGGGCGCAGGCCGGACGACCGCCCTGCACGCGCTCGAGGATCTCGGGTTCTTCTGCATCGACAACCTGCCGACGGTGCTCGCCGCCGAGGCCGTCCGCCTGTGCGAGCACGGCGGCATGAGCCGCGTGGCGCTCGGCATCGACGTGCGCGTCCGCGCGTTCCTCGGCGACTTCGAGAACGTGCTCAGCCTGCTCGACGACGGCGGGCGGCGCGAGGTGCAGGTGATCTTCCTCGACGCCGCCGACGAGGCCATCCTGCGACGGTTCAGCGAGACGCGCCGCCCACACGCCCTCGCGACCGCCGACTCGACGTCGGCCCTCAGCGTGCTCGAAGGCGTGGCCGAGGAGCGCGCGAGGCTCGCCCCGCTCCGCGCCCGTGCGACGCGCATCCTCGACACGACGCGTTCGAGCGTGCACGAGCTGCGCAAGACGATCGTCGCGCACTTCGTCCCCAAGGGCGGCAGCGCCGACCGCATGCGCGTGCGCTTCGTGTCGTTCGGCTTCAAGTACGGGACCCCGGTGGACGTCGACCTCCTGCTCGACGTGCGCTTCTTGAAGAACCCGTACTTCGTCGAGGGCATGCGCGAGAAGACCGGCCTCGACCCGGACGTCGCGAGCTTCGTCAAGGGGCTCCCCGAGACCCCGGAGTTCCTGGCGCGGACGCTCGACCTGCTCGAGTTCGTCGTGCCGATGTACGAGCGCGAGGGCAAGGCCTACCTCACGATAGGTGTAGGTTGCACGGGAGGTCGCCACCGCAGCGTCGCCATCTCGCAAGAGCTGGCGAGCCGCATGGTGGGGAGCGTGGAGGCCGGGCTCGCCGCCGAGGTCGCCGTCGTGCACCGCGACATCGACCGAGACGGCGCGCAGCCTCGGGAGCGCAAGAGCGTGCTCCCGCCGTCGCCGGCGCAGACCACGGACCGGCAAGGAGGTGGCCAGACATGAGCGAGAAGGTCACGGCGAGGTTCAAGATTGTCAACGATCTGGGGCTCCACGCGCGCGCGGCGACCAAGCTGGTCCAGCTCGCGTCGAAGTACCGCTGCACCGTCGAGGTGTCCCACGACGGTCAGGCGGCGAACGCGAAGAGCGTGATGGGCGTGCTCCTCTTGTGTGGGGCCAAGGGCACCGAGGTCGAGGTCTCGGGCACGGGCGACGACGCGGCCGAGTGCGTCGCCGCCATCGGGGAGCTCATCGCGAACAGGTTCGGAGAGGCCAGCTGATGGGATCGGGGGAGCGCACGCCGAGCTCGATGGCGCTGGCGGCCGCACGGCCGTCGGGCGTCACGCTGCGCGGCATCGCGGGCTCCCCTGGCGTGGCCGTAGGCCCGGCGTACGTCGTCGGCGATCTCCACTCCGCGTTCCAGAAACGTCACGTCGCGTCGAGCGAGATCGACGGCGAGCTCGCGCGCGTGTCGAAGGCCGTCGAGGAGGCCGAGCAGAGCCTCGTCGAGATGAGCGAGCGCATGCCGGTCGCGCTCCGCGACACGACGCAGATCCTCGAGGCCTACAAGCTCATGCTCTCGGACCCGGCGCTCCACGACCGCGTCGAGCACAAGGTGCGCAAAGAGCGGAAGTGCGCCGAGTGGGCCGTCACCGAGTCGGCCGAGGAGATCAGCGCGCTCTTCGGCGCGCCCACGGAGCGCGACGCGTACATCGTCGAGCGCCGCCACGACGTGGAGTTCGTGTGCGACCGCCTCCTGCGCGTGCTCGTCGGCGACAGCGGACCGCGGCTCCACCTCGATCGGCCCATGATCGTGGTCGCCAGAGACCTCTCTCCCGCCGACACCGCCGGCATGGTCCGCGAGCCGGCGCTCGGCTTCGTCACCTGCGTGGGCAGCCGCACGAGCCACACGTCGATCATGGCGCGCGCCCTCGAGATCCCGGCGGTGGTCGGCGTGGCCGACGCGCTCTCGCGCATCGACACGGGCGACGTCGTCATCATCGACGGGCTCACCGGCGACGTGACCGTCAACCCGAGCGCCGAGCAGATCCACGACGCGCAGCTCCGCTCGGAGCAGCACCTCGCCTTCGCACGCAGGCTCTTGTCGGCGCGACACGAGCCGTGCACGACGTCGTGCGGCGTGCCCGTCTCGCTCGCCGCGAACGTCGAGCTCCCCGCCGAGGCGATCCTCGCCGCCGACCACGGGGCGCAGGGCATCGGCCTCTACCGCACCGAGTTCTTGTACATCGACCGCAGCACGCAGCCGTCGGAGGACGAGCAGTACGAGGTGTACCGCGCGATCATCGAGGCGGTCGAGCCACAGCCCGTGACGCTGCGCACGTTCGACATCGGAGGCGACAAGTTCGCCAGCACGTTCGAGCTGCCCGCCGAGATGAACCCGGCGCTCGGACTGCGCGCCGTGCGCCTGGCCCTCACGCAGCCCGAGGTCTTCTTGACGCAGCTCCGCGCGATGGTCCGCGCGAGCGCCCACGGCCCCGTCCGGATCATGATCCCGATGGTGAGCCGCATCAGCGAGCTGCGCCAGGTGCGCGCCCTGCTCGATCGCGCTCGGCAGGAGGTGGCCGATCGCGGTCAGCCTCACGCGGCCCACATCCCGCTCGGCACGATGATCGAGGTCCCCGCGGCGGCGCTCATGGCCGACGTCTTCGCGCGCGAAGCCGACTTCTTCAGCCTGGGCACGAACGACCTGGTCCAGTACTCGCTGGCCGTCGACCGCGCGAGCCAGTCGCTCGCCGACCTCGCCTCCGCGCACGATCCGTCGATCCTCCGGCTCATCCACCGCGTGTGCGAGGCCGCGAGGCAGCGCGGGCGGCCCGTCTCGCTGTGCGGCGCGATGGCGTCGAACCCGCTCTCCGCGTGCCTGCTCGTGGGGCTCGGCCTCCGCGAGCTGTCGATGGAGGCCGCGGCCATCCCCGAGATCAAAGAAGCGATCCGCCGCGTCTCGGTCGTCGAGATGGAGCAGCTCGCGCGCGACGCGCTCGCCTGCGACGGCAAAGAAGACGTCGAGGCGCTGCTTTCGCTGCGGCTGGCGCCGCGCCTGCAGGACCTACTGGCCGGCTACGACGCCGACGCGTGACGCGCGAGGCACGCGCGGGGCCACGAACGCGCGGACGGCCGCGTCGCTCTCTTCGGCGTGGAGGAGCATCGCGAAGTGTCCCGAGTCGAGCGACACCCACCGCGCGCCCACCCTCGCCGCCCACCCCCGGGCGAGCGGCGCCGACGTCATGGTGTCGCGCGCGCCGTGCACGACGAGCGTGGGGACGCGCGGGGGCGGCGCAGACGGGTCGACGCCGCTGATGAGGACGAGCCCGGCGTACCGGCCCGACGCGACGAGGCGGCTCGCCCCGATGCCGCCGTTCGACAGCCCCGCGAGGAAGACCGTGTCGAGCCCGCGCGCGTCGACGATCGCGCGGGTTCGCGCCAACGTCTCGCGGCCCGCGCGCGAGGTCCAGTCGCCCCGCACACCCTCCGACGGGCAGTAGACCTCGACGTCGTCGTCCTCGAGCGCGGCGCCGAGCTGCCAGCACGGCAGGTCGAACGAGCCCGCGAACCCATGCAAGAAGATCAACGCCGCGCGCGGCGGGCGCGGCGGCGACACGACGAGCAGCTCGAACGACGCGGGCCGATCGAGACCGAGGAACGTGGAGAGAACGGGCGACGGTGCGTCGCCCTCGCGCGCGCGCATCTTGCGGTACGCGGCCGCGAGGGCGGGAGGTAGGTCGGCGGCCTCGGGATCGCGCAGCGCCCCCGCCGTGACGAGCACGCGGGCCCCCGCCGTGGCGACAGCCCCCTCGTCGAAGAGCCGGTCGACGAGCCTCGCGCCGCCGTCGCCGTTCGACCGACGCATGGAGACGCTCTCGCCCGCCCCGGCCGTGAGCCAGCGCGCGGCCACGACGAGCACGAGCGCGGCGCCCGAGAGGCGCAGCAGACCGCGATGCCGCTCGGCGCGGCGCGGCGCCGTGATCATGCTCGCGACCGCAGCGCCCGAGGCCAATACGTAGGCGACCGACGACCACGACGCGGGGCCGGAGAGCGTGAGGACGAGCACGCCCAGCCACAGCGGCGCCGCCGCCGCGCCGAGCCATCGGGCCACAGTGCGCATGTCCTCGACGGTGCGCCCAGGTGACGCGGGGCGCCACGGCTTCCGGTCCGAGCGGTCGGGACTCCGCTTCGAACGGCTAGCGCGAGACAGCGGCGGGCCGTGGTGTTAGGGTGCCGCCGCTCACATGCTGGCCAGAATTGCCCGCTCCCTCGCGGCCGCTTTGGCCCTCTTCACGCTCGTCATCGTGCTGGGTGCCGCCTCGGGCTGCGGCGGCAGCAGCAAGGGCGAGACGCTCGAGAGGCCTTGCCCCGCCGGTGCCCCGTGCCAGGTCGGACTCACGCTCCTCCACACGTCCGACATCCACTCACGTCTGTTCCCCTTTGAGCAGCTCATCACACAGGTCGACGCGACCCTTGGCCTCGGCGAGCTGAACTCGGTCTCGCGCATCGGCGGCGTGGCGCGGCTCGGCTACGTGCTGGGCCGCGAGCGCGCCCGCGCGGGCCGCGTGCTGCACCTCGACTCGGGCGACTGCTTCCAGGGCGCCCCCATCTTCAACTTCTTCAAGGGCGAGCCCGAGGTCCGCGCCATGAGCGCGCTGGGCGTCGACGCCGCCGTGGTGGGCAACCACGAGTTCGACAGCGGCGCCGACAACGTCGCGCGCCAGATGCAGCGCTGGGCCCGCTTCGAGCTGCTCAGCGCCAACTACAAGTTCGAGACGCAAGACTTCCCCAACAGCGGGTTCCTGGGCACGGTCACCCAGCCGTTCGTGATCCTCAACACGGGCGGGCTCAAGGTCGCCGCGATCGGCATGGCCAACCTGTCGAGCCTCACGTCGATCTTCGAGCAGCCCAACCGCCTGGGCATCACGCCTCTCAACACCGTCGAGGTGGCGCAGTTCTACGTCGACCTGCTCCGCCCGTACGTCGATCTGGTGGTCATGGTGACGCACCTCGGCCTCGAGATCGACCAGCGCATGGTTCGCGGGACGACCGGCATCGACATCGTGCTCGGCGGTCACAACCACGTCGTCATCAACCCGCCGCAGGAGATCCGCGACTGCTCGGCCGATCCGCTGAACCCGGGCTTCGTGTGGGCCGTCGATCCCAACCTGACGATCGACCCCAACGCACCGCCGCCGAACGACGAGCTTCACCCGGACCCGGTCAAGCACCCGTGGCAGTTCAAGCGCACGTGCAAGCCGCGCAACGTCGTCATCGCGCACTCGGGCGCCTTCTCCAAGTACGTCGGACGGCTCGACCTCGTGCTCAGCAACGATCCCGCGCAGGTGTCGCCCAGCGCGGACCCGGCCGACTACGACCCGGTCAACGGCTTCGAGGTGCTCACGCACCGCTACCAGGCGTTCCCCATCGACGAGCGTGTCCCCGAGGACCCGGTCATCGTCGACATGCTGACGCCCTATCAGCGGTCGCTCGACATCACGGCGGACCTCGACATCCTCGTCGGCTACTCGCCGCTCGGCTCGCGTCGTTTCGCCACGACGGGCGGTGACTCCCCGCTCGGAAACCTCGTCGCGAACAGCATCTGGCTGCGCCTCGGCATCCAGACCGACTTCTCGATGACCAACTCGACGGGCATCCGCGCAGACCTCAACCCGGGGCCCATCTCGATCGAGCAGATGTACAACATCTTCCCGTTCGACAACTCGATCGCCAAGATGCAGCTCTCGGGGCTCGAGGTCGAGGAGCTGTTCGACTTCACGGCGCGCCGCTCGGCGGGTCGCGGCTGCAGCTCCCAGATCCAGATCGCGGGCGCGCGCGTGCGCCTCAACTGCGCGGGCTGCGATCGCGTCACCCCGCCGTGCAACGAGGACATCGAGTGCTCCTCGCGCGGCCTGACGGCGTGTGACGCCAACACCAAGCGGTGCTTCAGCGCGTGCCAGACCGACGACGACTGTCGCCAACGCGGCGGGGGCAACTGCGACAACACCACCAAACGCTGCGTGACGACCTCGTGCGCCGAGCAGGTGTACATCGGGCAGATGCAGGACAGGGACGGCAACCCGCGCCGGTGCAACAGCGACGACGACTGCGGCGACGTCAACGTGCCCGGGAGCAAGGGTCCGCCGGGCTCGTGCGCCAAGGGTGAGGCGGGCGGCGGCCTCTGCCTCTCGCTCATCAAAGAGACCAACCTCTACGAGCTCGCGACGAGCAACTACCTCGCCGGCGGAGGCTCGGGGTTCCGCGTGCTCCAGCGCAACACGACCCAGTTCGACACCAAGGTGCAGCAGCGCGACGCGCTGATCGACTACATGCGCCAGGGCAAGCCGTGCGGGTACTCGAAGGCGAACGGCACGCCCGAGGGGCTCAAGGTCTGCACGGCCGACGCCGACTGCGGCGACGCGGCGTTCGTGTGCGCGTGCCCGGGCCATGTCCAGGAGACGGGCGCGCCGCTCGCCCCCGTGTGCAAGACGGACGGGGCGTGCGAGGCGGGCAACGGCCGGTGCGTCCGCGCCGACTGTCGAGACCAGGTGGCGCAGTTCCACCTCACGGTGTGCCGCGAGGCGCCCAACCGCGATTTGTGCAAGACGCAGGTGAACGCGTGCACGCTCGCCGGGGAGGAGTGCAAGATCCTCTCGTGCGTCGACAACGCCCTCGGGGCGCGCTCCGACGGGCGCGTGGAGATGCTCGGACGATGATCACGCGAACGCTCCTCCGCCACGGCGCCGCCCTGCTCGTCCTCGGAACGCTCGGCACCGTCTCGAGCTCCTGCTCCGACGGCTTCGGCGCGCTGCGCGGCGGCCCGCGCCTGCTCGTCGAGATCCTTCCGCCTTCGAACTCGGGCACGCGCACGCAGCCCCTCACGCTCGAGGTCGACAAGCCCCTGCCCTTCACGATCAAGGTCACGGCGCTGACCGCCGACGGCCAGATCGACACGGCGTTCGACGGGTTCGTACGCATCTCGGCCAAGCCGGGCGCGCTCGCCCCGATCGGCCCGGCGGGCCGCAACATCAAGCTCAACGCCGGGACGTCCGACGTCACGGTCGTGCAGCTCACGAACGCGTACGGCATCACCAACATCGTCGCCGACGACATCGGGCACCAGCCGGTCGACCCGTTCCGCGACCCGCCGCCCGCATGCGCCGACGGGCTCGACAACGACGGCGACGGCCTCGTCGACTTCCCCGCCGACCCCGGGTGCGCCTTCCCCAACGACGACAGCGAGACGGGGGGCAGGTACGCGCAGGGCGCGAGCCCTCCCATCTACTTCAAGCTGCCGCGCATCGGCGAGGTGCGCGGCGTGCAGTGCAACCCGCCCGGCTCGACGGCGTGCTTCGGCAGCGGCAACACGCCCTACCCCAAGGAGCAGCTCAACGTCGACACCGGGTGGCGAGAGGACACGCGCACGTTCGAGTTCTCGACCGTCGTGACGCGCATCTCGTCGAACGGCTTCTACGTCACCGACCTGGGAGACCCGCGCGGCTTCAACAGCCTCTTCGTCTTCAACTTCAACGCGCCGGCGCGTATGCGCGTGTGCGATCGGCTCAAGACGTTCGGGGGCACGGCCTCGGAGTTCTTCGGCTTCACGCAGCTCTCGTACCCCACGTGGACGCTCGAGGAGTACGACCAGACCGCGCGCGAGTGTCTCGTCCCCGAGCCGCGCGTGCTGTCCCCGGCCGAGCTGCAAGACCAGGGCTTCTTGCTCAAGCTGAGCGGCGGACTGGTCCGCCTCGTGACGGGGCCGGCGGGGCCCGAGCCGAACGCGCCACGCTTCATCACGCGCGTCACCAAGTTCCTCGGCCCCAAGGACATCCCGCTCGAGACGGTGGCGGGCGTGCCGACGTACGTGCCCAAGGACGACGCGTCGAACTGCGACTTCAACAAAGACGGCAAGATCGACTTCACGGCGGGCAGCCCCGAGGGCGCGTGCAGCGACGCGTGCACGGGCAACCCCGAGTGCAGCGAGTACAGCAACTTCATCTCGCGCAGCAACTTCCGCCTCGTCACCGTCGACGGCAACAACAACGTCGGGAACATCCAGGCCGACGCGAGCACGTCGCCGACGTTCGACGCCATCGCGCTGCGTGGCAAAGAGGTCCGCGCCTTCTCGGGCACGCTCCACTACTTCTCGGGCGGCGCCCAGTACACCATCGAGGCGCGCTGCACCGACGACGTCGTCGTCGACGTCGCGGCCCAGCCGCTCCCGTCGAACAAGGCTTGCGTGTTCCCGCGCACGATCCTGGAAAACAACCCGCAGTGAGCACCCCGTTCAAGGTCCTGATGCCCTCCTCTGCCTTCCGTCCCCAGAATCGTGCCGCGCGCGCCGCGCTCACCTCGTGCCTCACGGGCGCGCTCCTCGTCGTCGCCCGCGTGGCCGCGGCGCAGCCCGCGCCGGATCCGGCCGCACCGCCCGCCAATCCCCCCGCGACGCCGCCCGCCGATGGCGACGCCGGCGCGCCCACCGCACCGCCCGCTGCCACCGATCCGCCGGCGAACGGCGCGGGCACGGCTGGGGGCGGGCTCGGGGTCTCACCCGCCGGGGCGACGGGCGACGTGAACGCCGCGACGAAGACGGACGGCAAGACCGCCGACAGCGACGCCGACATGACCACGACCGCAGGCGCGCGCGCCGCGGGCACCGCCCCGCCCGGGGCGCGGTCGGGCGACTTCATGGATACGCGTCTCACCTGGACGTTCGGTGACGACGACTTCCTTCACAAGACGGGTGAGCTCATCCCGCTCTCGCCGTCGTTCAGCGTCGGAGAGCGCTCTCAGTATCGCCTCTTCTTCGACAACCTGAACTCACGCTTCACGGGTCGCGAGAACCTCACGCACCTCGTGATGTACAAGAAGATGCCGGCGTTCATCCCGAAGCTCACGACCGAAGCCGCGCTCGTCCTGCGCTTCGATCTCGGCGCGCTCGCGGCCAACACGGGCAGCCTCAACTCGGCGCTCTACGACACGGGCTCGTACCTGCGCCTGCACTACCAGACGGGCAGCTCGGCCAAGACCGGCATCAGCGCCGTCTTCTTCCCCCTCGACACCGACCGCTTCCGCCTCGGCTACCTCTACGACCTGTCGTGGGGCGGCACGGCGTCGCGCATCAACCAGTCGATCTTCCCCCGCATCCAGGGCAGCTCGCCGGGTCTCAAGGTCCAGTACGACCACGAGAAATTCTACGTGTTCGGCGGCTTCAAGACGGCGACGATCATCCAGCCCGAGCAGGTGCTGAGCCCCAGCGGCGAGAACGAGATCGAGGTCGTCCGCGTCGGCGAGACCAACTACGGCTTCTTGGGCGGATTGGGCTTCGACCCGGCCGAGCAGATTCGCTTCGACGTCGGCGGCGGCTACTTCCAGCAAGGCAAGTTCGACCTCGAGGACGTGCGCGGCAAGTCGGTCTACACGTACGGCACGTCGGGACGCATCGTCGTCCACAACAACATGCCGGTCCCCAAGTCGGTCGACTTCCAGCTCTACCGCAACGACCCCACCAACCCGCTCATCCTGTTCAAGCCCGCGTCGTACGAGCCTGGCAAGGTCGCGTGGAGCATCAGCGGCGAAGGCGCGCTGCTCCAGCAGCACCTCAAGGACTTCGACGTGTCGGGCGGCACCAAGGACCAGAGCTCGGTCGCCGGCGCCGTGCAGGGCGTCGTCACGGCGGGCTACCTTCGGTTCAGCGCCACGGGCATCTATCGCAACCTGAATTTCGTCGTGCGAAACGTCCCGGGCTTCATCCCGTTCGAGACGCTGCCCAAGGACGCCAAGGCCGACCCCGAGCTCTTCGGCGCGCTCGCGGCCGACTACCACATCGCGTCGCTCAAGCTCACGCCAGGCATCGGCGGCGGCCTCCAGCTCCCCGCCACGTTCCGCAGCGAGTTCGCGGACGGCGGCGTCCCCGCCTCACGTGTGATCGTCGTGCGCTCGCAGGGCGACCAGTCGATCCTCCCGTACAACAAGGACCGCACGCCCGTCCTGCAGGCGCGCGCCGCGCTCCGCTGGGACCTGTCGGACATGTTCGCGGTCGTGGCGTGGGTGCAGTTCGTGCGCGACAACAACGGCACGCTCGTCGTGCGCGATCCGGTCGAGGGCACGGCGTCGCTGCGCGTGTTCCAGAGCCCCAACCGCCTCGGTCTCGCGGCGGCGGTGCAGGCGCGCTTCTGAGCCGTCGCGCGCCGAGACCGGCCGCGATCCCTCACGAGAAGAGCAACGAGAGCAGATCGCGCCAGTTCTCGGCGTCGGACACCCCGTCGATGTAGAGCGGGGTCGAGGCGAAGCCGGGGGACTGCGACGCCGCGCGGCCCTCTGCCCGTCGCCGCTGCTCCTCGGCGTGCTCGGCGGCTTCGCGTGCGCGCGACCTCTCGAGCCCGCCGCGGGCGACGAACTCGACGGTGCGCGTGAGCTCGCCCGCGTCGAACCACGTCCCGTGCGCTCTACACACATCGACGATCACGCCCGAGATCCGCCCGAAGTTGTGCCGGTTCATCGTCTTGCGACACGTGGGGCAGGCCAGGTAGCGCACCTCGCCGAGCGCCACGGCGGGCGCGTTCCACTTGGGCTCCGGCTTCGCGGCCGCGAAGGGCCCGCGCACCTCCGCGGCGGCGAGGATCTCGGACAACGACTCCTTGCTGACGAACAGGCCGCCGCACGAGGCGCACTCGATGTTCGCGTGATCGGGCGTGCCTTCGAGGGGCCGCGCGCATCGCGGGCACGGCGCGTCGAGCAGGTCGAGCAGCACCTCGAGCTCGAGCTGGGCCCCGCACCGACTGCACGTCGAAGCGCCCGGGGGCTGCAGTTGGAAGCACTGTGCGCAGCGGACCCGATCGAGACGGACGTCGCACGTCGGGCAGACGCGCGTCATCGGCGGCGTCGGCGCGCTACAGAACGGGCACGGCAGCGGCTCGGGGGCGAGCGCCGGCGACCGAGAGTCGCGGTACGGGCCGAGCCCGCTCCCCGGCAGCGGAGAGGCACGATCGTGCGCCGCGAGAGGCGCGTCGAAGCGCGCGCCGCACGTGCACACGACGCTCGCCCCTGGGAACATGGGCGGCAGCTCCGCCCCACACGCCGCGCACGCCGACATGCTACGCGGTGGGCGCCCGCCCTCGGAGCGCTTTTGCGATGGGGCCGAAGCCGCCGATCACGGCCGCGACGGCGAGGCTGAGGAGGAAGAACGCGATGTCCCACGCGCCGCTCGCCACGCCGGCGGAGTCGCGGGCGATGACCGTGTGGCCCACGCGCGCGACGACCGAGAGGCCTCCGTACGTGACGAGCGCGGCCGCGGCGGTGCGGCGCATGTCCCCCGCGAGCTGGACGGCCTTGACGCTGTTCGGCCACACGACGTTCTTCACGTGGGCGACGAAGAGCGCCGCCGGCGTGGCCGCGCCGAAGATGCAGCCCACCACGAGCAGCACGCTCTCGGTCAGCGTGATGTCGCTCTCGTGCAAGAGGCGCACGAGCCCCGCGAGCGCCGCCGTGAGCCCGAAGACGAGCCAACCGCCGAGCGCCACGCCCAAGACCACGATGCTCGGGCGCGCCGCCTTGGCGAAGCTCGCCGCGGCCGCCGGGGACGGTGTGGCCGTGGCGCCGACGAGCATGCGCGCGACCGCCTCGACCTGCGAGGTCTCGACCGTCGCGACGGGCACGAGCGCGCCGGTGGGGGCTCGCTGCACGACCGCCGCGCCGACGAACGGGTCGAGCGCCCGCTCGAGATCGGCCATCGACGCGAAGCGCTCGGCCGGGTCCTTGGCCATCGCGCGCTGGATGACGAGCTCGAGCGCCTCGGGCACGCGCGGGTTGATGTCCCGCGGGCGGACCGGATCCTTGGTGAGCACGAGCGCGAGCGTTGCCGTCGGATCGTCGGAGTCGAACGGGCGCGCGCCGGTCACGGTGAAGTAGAGGACGGCGCCGGTCGAGTAGACGTCGGCGCGGTGGTCGACGACGGCGCCGCGCGCCTGCTCGGGGGCCATGTAGCTGGGCGTCCCCATGATGACGCCCGTCTTGGTCAGGTGCGTGGCCGTGCCGCCCGCCTTGCTGATGCCGAAGTCGAGCACCTTGACCTCGAGGCCCTCGCCGTCGTCGTCCTTCTTCATGACGAAGACGTTCTCGGGCTTCATGTCGCGGTGCACGATGCCCCGCGCGTGCGCGGCCGAGAGGGCGCGGCACACCTGGCGGATCACCTGCGCGGCGGCGCGCGCGTCGAGCGGGCCGTGCTTCTGCACGTGCACGGCGAGCTCTTCGCCGTCGAGGTACTCCGCCACCAGGTACGGCGTGCCGTCGGCGAGGCGGTGGACGTCGAACACGTCGACGACGTTCGGGTGAGACAGCGAGCTCGCGCTCTCGGCCTCGCGCTGGAAGCGCGCGACGATCTCGGTGCTCTTGACCATGTCGGGGTGCAGCACCTTGACCGCGAACCGCCGCTCCTTGAGCCGCAGGTGGCGCGCCTCGTACACGAGCCCCATGCCGCCTTCGCCGATGAGGCGCGTGATCTGGTAGCTCTCGCCGAGGAGCTTGCCGAGCAGCGGGTCCTCGCCCGAGCCGCTCTCGTCGCGCAGCGGCGTGGCGTCGCGCGGGCACACGAGGAAGTCGGCCGGGTAGCGGGCCTCGCACGTGGTGCACACGCGCGGCAGCGCGACGCCGGGCGCGGCCACGAAGCGATCGGAGGCCGGGGGAGCCGCCATCGTCGGCTCGCTCGCGGCGGGCGGAGGCGCGGCGGGAGGCGCCGCGTGGAGCATCGTGGCGACGTGGGGAGAGGTCCCGCCGCTGACGGGCATGCGCGGCTGGCTCGGGGGGCCCCCGGGTCGCGGCAAGGCGGGCTGCGAGCCAGGTCGCGGTGCGTCGGGCACGGACGGGGGCCGCGGGGGTGACGCGGCCGACGCGGGGCCGGACACGGGCGGGGGTGGTGAGGCCCCGAACGAAGCGGGCGGCGCCGGCGAGGCCCCCAGTGAGGCGGGCGGCGGGAGGGGTGAGATGGGCGCCGTCGACCCGGCCCGCTCCGAGGCGGTGGGCCCCACGCCAGAGGCGGGCTCGGCCGTACCGCCGAACGGGTCCGACGGCGGACGCGGCTCGGCGCGCGGGGTGTGCGGCATGCCCAGATCCTAGCGCGCCCCCCGCGCGGTTGACGTGGGAATCCGCCCGGCTATAGTGCGCGCCCGTCGCCTAAGGGGCGTAGTTCGCCCTTTCGACGACCCCGCACCACATGGTGCCCGACGCGGCCTGGGCGGTTTCGACTGCCCTCAGCCCTTTATAGTGGAGTTTCAGCACGTTATGCCCCTCCTCCAAGAGAAGAAGCAGGAGCTCATCGACAAGTTCCGGACGCACGAGTCGGACACGGGCTCCCCCGAGGTCCAGGTGGCTCTCCTCACCGAGCGCATCCTGTACCTGACCGAGCACTTCAAGACCCACAAGAAGGACCACCACTCGCGCCGTGGCCTGCTCAAGCTGGTCTCGAAGCGCCGCCGGCTCCTCGACTACCTGAAGAGGTCGAGCCTCGACCGCTACCGCCAGACGGTCAAGGCGCTCAACCTCCGCAAGTAGCACCGACAGAAAGAGGGATGGTCCAACGGGGGCCATCCCTCTCTTGCGTTTTTCTCCCTCGAAATTCCGGACCCAACCGCTCGCCCAAGCCGTCGCCTTGCTCTTCGATTCGTGCGCACGAGGCCCTCTTCGTGCGCGCGAACCGAGGAACTGAGGCGGAGGGCCTCCCCGGAGGAGGCGCGCTCGCGGGGCCGGCGTCACTCGCCGCACGCAGCGGCGACTCGCGCCAAGGAGCGCTAGCCCCATGTCTTTCGTTCGCGAATCCGTCACGGTCAACGGCCGTCCCATGACCTTCGAGACGGGCCGTCTCGCCAAGCAGGCGCACGGCGCCGTCCTCATCACCTACGGCGACAGCGTCGTCCTCGTCACCGCGGTCGGCGGCGACGAGCGGCCCGGCCTCGACTTCTTCCCTCTCACCTGCGAGTACCAGGAGAAGACCTACGCCGCCGGCAAGATCCCGGGCGGCTTCTTCAAGCGCGAGGGTCGCCTCCGCGACGAAGAGGTCCTCACCTGCCGCATCATCGACCGCCCCTGCCGCCCCCTCTTCCCCGAGGGCTACAAGGGCGACACGCAGGTCATCGCGACCGTGCTCTCGAGCGACAAGGAGAACCCCACCGACGTCCTCGCCCTCACCGGCGCGAGCGCCGCGTTGCACATCTCCGACATCCCGTGGGCGGGCCCCATCGCGGGCGTGCGCGTGTGCCGCCTCAACGGCGAGCTCATCGCGTACCCGACGCTCGAGCAGCAGAACGCGTCCGACCTCGACCTCATCGTCGCGTGCAGCAAAGACGCGATCGTCATGGTCGAGGGCGGCGCCGCCGAGGCGAGCGAGGTCGACGTCATCGACGCCCTCATGTTCGCGCACAAGGCCGCGCAGCCGATCCTCGAGCTCATCGAGAAGCTCCGCGCCGCGGTCGGCAAGCCCAAGCGCCCGTTCGAGCCCAAGAAGCTCCCCGCCGACGTGGCCGCCAAGATCCCTCCGCTCGTCGACAAGCAGATCCTCGAGGCGTCGCTCATCAAAGAGAAGAAGAAGCGCTACGACGGCTACAAGGCGGCCAAGGACGCCATGGTCGCCGCGCTCACGGCAGACCTCGGGCCCGAGAAGTTCGCCGAGCACGAGAAGCTCATCAAGGCCGAGTTCGAGGAGCGCAAGTACGAGGTCGTCCGCGAGTACGTCCTCGCCGAGAAGAAGCGCATCGACGGCCGCGACGGCAAGACGATCCGCGCGATCTCGATCGAGGCAGGCGTGCTGCCGCGCGTCCACGGCTCGGCGCTCTTCCAGCGCGGCGAGACGCAGGCGCTCGTCACCGCGACGCTCGGCACGAGCACCGACGAGCAGAAGATCGACGCGCTCACCGGCGAGCGCTGGAAGCGCTTCTTGCTCCACTACAACTTCCCGCCCTTCTCGACCGGCGAGACCAAGCCGCTCCGCGGCCCCGGTCGTCGCGAGGTCGGTCACGGCGCCCTCGCCGAGCGCGCGCTCATGCGCCTCGTCCCCGACAAGGACGCGTTCCCCTACACGCTGCGCATCGTGAGCGAGACGCTCGAGTCGAACGGCAGCTCGTCGATGGCCAGCGTGTGCGGCGGCTCGCTCGCGCTCATGGACGCCGGCGTGCCGATCAAGGCGCCCGTCGCCGGCATCGCGATGGGCCTCATCAGCGACGGCCCGCTCGACCAGGCGAGCACCCGCTTCATGATCCTGAGCGACATCCTCGGCGACGAGGATCACCTCGGTGACATGGACTTCAAGGTGTGCGGCACCGACAAGGGCATCACGGCGATCCAGATGGACATCAAGATCGCCGGCCTGACGCGCGAGGTGCTCCTCAAGGCGCTCGATCAGGCGCGAGAGGGTCGCAACCACATCCTCGGCAAGATGAACGAGATCCTGTCGCAGGCGCGCCCCGAGCTGTCGCAGTGGGCGCCTCGCATCACGACGATCAAGGTCAAGCCCGACCAGATCCGCCTCATCATCGGCCCCGGCGGCAAGACCATCAAGGGCATCGTCGACCAGACGGGCGTCGCGATCGACGTCGAGGACGACGGCACCGTCAACATCGCGTCGAGCGACTCCGACGCCGTCAAGAAGGCCCTCGACATCATCAAGGGCATCACGGCCGAGCCCGAGGTCGGCGCGATCTACAAGGGCAAGGTCCAGCGCATCACCGACTTCGGCGCGTTCATCGAGGTGCTCCCGGGCACCGACGGTCTGCTCCACGTCTCCGAGATGGCCCACACGCGCGTCGAGAACGTGACCGACGTGATGAAAGAGGGCGACGAGGTCGAGGTGAAGGTCATCGAGGTCGGCCGCGACGGCAAGATCCGCCTCACGCGGCGCGAGCTGCTCCCCTTGCCCGAGGGCGAGGAGGGCGAGCGCGCCAAGGCGCGGATGCTCGCGGCCCGTGAGGGCGGCGGCGGGCCTCCGTCGCGCGGCGACCGCGGTGATCGCGGCGGGCGCGGTGGCGACCGTGGCGGACGCGGCGGCGACCGCGGCGGACGCGGCGGCGGCGGGCGCGATCGGCGCTGAGCGGCGCCCCTCGGGCGTGTGACGAGGGTCGCTTCCCACGGGGAGCGGCCCTCGCCGCGTTTTGTCGACCGCGCGCAGCTTGACCCGCGCCCGGCCGATCGATACGCCTTCGCCCATGCGACTCCTCCTCCTCTCGAGCGCCCTCTTCGTCGGTCTCGCGGCCTCCTGCTCCTCCCCGTCGACACCCGACGGCTCCTCGTCGGGCAGCACGAGCAGCGGCGGCGCAGACGCGAGCACGTCCTCGAGCAGCAGCTCGTCGTCGAGCACCAGCAGCGGCGGCGCAGACGGGGGCTCGAGCGGCACGCCAGGGACCGTGCTCGCGAGCGAGATCCAGATCTACAACCCGGGGGACACGGGCCGAAAGCAGCCGCTCACCGGCAACTACACCCTCACGTACGAGGACGGTCCACCGTCGCAGGGCCCGCTCCGCCCGACCGACCCGCGCGACGCGACCGATCGGATCATCATCCAGCGTGACTTCAAGCGCGTCGGCGAGAAGGTCACGATCGACGTGCCGGGGGGCCTCAAGCGCACGTGCACCGTCGCGGCCGCCGCCAAGGACCTCACCTACCTGTCGCTCTACCTGCAATTCGACCCGAACAACCCGAGCCCAGGCTCGCCGCCGGCCAACGAGATCATCTGCCTGTGCGGCTTCGACGAGAACGTCGCCCCGGGCTCCTGCAGCAAGTAGCCGCGC
>JAGQJA010000090.1:16139-18782 GCA_020430845.1 Myxococcales bacterium | reverse complement strand
CGCACGTGGCCGGGCGGCCCGCGTGGAGGTGCCGCGCTGCGCGACGCGCTGGATCGGATGATCGACGAGCGGGTCGAGGAGCTCGCGGCCGAAGAGGCGCATATCTCGGTGACGCCCGCAGAGGTCGACAAGGCACTGCGCGACGTGGCCTCGCTCGGTCATGACGACGCGGCCACGCGACACGGCCTCTCCGAACGGGAGTATCGCGAGCAGCTGCGCCGCGAGATCCGCTCGGGCAAGCTCGTCCAGCTCCACGTACGTGCCCGGGCACACGTCACGGACGAGGACGCGCGCCGCGCCTACGCGCGGTGGCTGCGTGAGGACGCCGCGAGCACGATCGACGTGCACATCATCGCCATCCGCGTGGCGCCGAACGCCACTGCGCGCGACGTCGCCGCGCAGAGGGCTGTCGCAGAGCACATCGTCGAGCAGGCAAGGCGAGGCACGAGCTTCTGCACTCTCGTCGCGCAGCACAATCCGCCGACGAGCCCGTTTCACGTCTGCCGCTCGCGGGGCGGGGTGCCCCTCAGCGCGCTCATGCCCGAGGTCGCGCAGATCGCCGCACCGCTCCGGCCCGGCGAGACGGCGGCGCCGCTCCTCTTCGGCGCGGGCGCCGGCGACCGCGCGTTCCTCGTCGTCCAGCGCGCTCCCGAGCGGCCCCCCCGCCCCTTCGACGACGTGGCGGACCTCATGCGCGAACGCGCCCTCGTGGACGCCGTGGAACGCGCGCGCAAGCAGTGGCTGCGCGAGCGCCGACGCACGGTCTACATCGACGACCGGCTCTGAAGCGCGTGATCGCTCAGGCGGTCGTGGTCGTCGACTCCGAGCCGTCACCGCCGGCGTCGGGCGCTGCGTCCGCGGGCGCAGCGTCTGCCGTGGGCTCGGGCTCGAGCGGCACATCGGGCTCGATCGGCACGTCGGCCTCGCGCTTGGGCGCAGAGCCGCGCCGCGACGTCATCATGTCGACCGCCATGAGCGCGACGCCCACGCAGATCGCGATGTCGGCCACGTTGAAGGTGGGCCAGTGGTCGGTCACGATGTGCGCCGGATAACGCTTCTGGATCATCGTGTTCATCGACTTGATCCAGTCGGCCCGATAGTCGATGAAGTCGATGACGAAGCCGTAGCGGATACGGTCGAACACGTTGCCGAGCGCGCCGCCGAGCACGAGCGGCAGGCCCCACTTGAGCGCGTGCTGCTTGGGCTGGAGGCGGCGGTAGAGCGTCACGATGAACGCGATGGCCGCGACCGACACGAGCAAGAAGAACGGACGCCGCACGTTCTCGCTCTGCCCCTGGAGCAGGCCCCACGCGCCGCCCTTGTTCTTGGCGAGCAGGAACGTGAGGTGGTTGTCGATGACCGGGACGGTGCGGTAGTCGTCGAGCCGGCTCTCGGCCCAGAGCTTCGACGCGACGTCCGAGACGAGCGACGTGATCGACACGACCGCCAAGAAGAGCGCCGACGGGCGTGGCCCGAGGATCGTCTCGGGGATCTCCTTGGCCGATCCGCTGGGCGTCGCGAGCCGCTCGACCTCGGGCGCGAGGCGCTCCTCGATCGTCTCGAGGGGAGCCTCCTCTGTCGCGAGGGCGGTCTCCTCGGTCGGCGGCGGTGCTTCGTCCGTGGCCGGTGCGCCTTCGCTCGCAGATTCGGTCGTGGCCGTCTCCGCCTCGGTAGAGGCGTCGTCCTTGGGGGTCTCTTCCATGAGTCTCGAGCGCGCGCGGGTTCCCGCCGCATGTTCAGGTAAGGAGCGCGCACGGTAGCCGATTGGGCCCCCGCCGTCATCTGTGGCGGGACAACCCCCCAACCCATAAAAATGCTCCCGGAGAACGTCGATGGGCGCCGGGCTGTTGCGCCTCGCCGGGGACCTGGCTATTTGTTCAGCATGCAGCCCCGGCGACTACCCTGGAACGAGGCGCGCGGCGTGGAGCCCGTGCTCGAGCGCTGGCTCGAGAGCCGCATCGTCAAGCCGTGCCTCACCGCCGACGAGACCTACCCGTCTCGCGACGCGTCGACGGCGCCCATGCCGCACGCGCTGCCCTCGCAGCTGGCGTTCGCCCTCCGAGGGCGCGGCGTCGAAAGCTTGTATACACATCAATCTCGCGCGTTCGAGGCCGCGCGCTCGGGCGCCCGCGGCGTCGTCATCGCCACGCCCACGGCGAGCGGCAAGAGCTACTGCTTTCACCTGCCGGTGCTCACCGCCCTGCTCGAAGACCCCGACGCCCGGGCCATCTACCTCTACCCCACCAAGGCGCTGTCGCGCGATCAGGAGGCGAGCCTCGGCGAGCTCATGCGCGCCGCGGGCATGGCGCAGAGCGCGGTCGTCTACGACGGCGACACCCCGGGCGACGCGCGGCGGGCGGCGCGCGAGCGCTCCCGCGTGATCCTCACCAACCCCGACATGCTCCACTCGGGCGTGCTGCCCCACCACACGGCGTGGGCGCGCACCTTCCAGAGCCTGCGCTACATCGTGCTCGACGAGCTGCACACCTACAAGGGCGTCTTCGGCTCGCACGTGGCCAACGTCATCCGCCGGCTCATGCGCGTCGCCGCCTTCCACGGCTCGCGCCCCACGCTCATCGGGGCGACGGCCACGATCGGCAACCCACGAGAGCACGCGGCGCGCATCTTCGGACTCGACGAGGG